>DATNIT010000078.1:0-28802 GCA_035604335.1 Allostellaceae bacterium
AGGCCGTGTAGGTCGCGCCACCCGTCTCCGCCAGCACCTTCGTAATGGCCGCCGTCAGCGACGTCTTGCCGTGGTCGACGTGACCGATCGTCCCGACATTGCAGTGCGGCTTGTTGCGTTCGAATTTCGCCTTCGCCATGGGTCAGTCTCCGTCGCTTATCCGGTCACGCCATCTTGGCGCGGACTTCGTCCGCAATCGTCGGCGGCACTTGTTCGTAATGGTCGAAATGCATGGTGTACTGGGCGCGGCCCTGGCTCATGGAGCGCAACGTGTTCACGTAGCCGAACATGTTGGCGAGCGGCACCATCGCGTTGATGACCTCGGCATTGCCGCGCTGGTCCTGGCCGGTGATGCGCCCGCGCCGGCTGTTGAGGTCGCCGATGACGTCGCCCATGTAGTCGCGCGGCGTCACGACCTCGACCTTCATCACCGGCTCGAGCAGCCTGGGGCCGGCCTTGGCGAGGCCTTCCTTCATCGCCGCGCGCGCCGCGATCTCGAAGGCGAGCGCGCTCGAATCGACTTCGTGGTACTTGCCGTCGGTGAGCGCGACCTTGAGATCGATGACGGGGAAGCCCGCCAGCACGCCCGCGTCGAGCGAGCCCTTGACGCCCTTCTCGACCCCCGGAACGTATTCGCGCGGCACCGTGCCGCCGACGACCTCGTTCTCGAACTCGAAGCCGGTGCCGTGCGCGACCGGCTCCAGATGAAGGCGCACCTCGGCGTACTGGCCGGAGCCGCCCGTTTGCTTCTTGTGCGTATAAACCACGTCCGCGCCGCGCGTGATGGTCTCGCGATAGGCTACTTGCGGCGCGCCGACATTGGCGTCGACCTTGAACTCTCGCTTCATGCGGTCGACGATGATCTCGAGGTGAAGCTCGCCCATCCCCTTGATGATGGTCTGGCCGCTCTCGTGGTCGACCGCGACGCGGAACGAGGGGTCTTCGGTCGCGAGCCGGGCCAGCGCCTGGCCCATCTTCTCCTGGTCGCCCTTGGTCTTGGGCTCGACCGCGATCTCGATCACGGGCTCGGGGAATTCCATGCGCTCGAGCACCACGGGCGAGCTTGGATCGCACAGCGTGTCGCCCGTCGTGGTGCCCTTGAGGCCGGCGAGCGCGACGATGTCGCCGGCGCGCGCCTCCTTGATGTCCTCGCGGTGGTTGGCGTGCATCTGCAACATGCGGCCGATGCGCTCGCGGCTGTCCTTGACCGAATTGAGCGCCTGCGTGCCGGTGGCGATCACGCCCGAATAGAGCCGCACGAAGGTGAGCGAGCCCACGAACGGGTCGGTCATGATCTTGAAGGCGAGCGCCGCGAAGGGCTCGTCGTCCGAGCAGCGGCGGATCACCGGCTCGTCCGTCCCCATCTTCACGCCCTTGATGGCGGTGATGTCGCTGGGCGCCGGTAGGTACTCGATCACGGCGTCGAGCAACGGCTGCACGCCCTTGTTCTTGAACGCCGAGCCGCACAGCACGGGGACGAAGGCGGAGGCGATCGTGCCCTTGCGGATGCAGCGCCGCAGCGTCGCCGCGTCGGGCACCTCGCCGCCGAGATAGGCCTCGAGAACCTTGTCGTCCTGCTCGACCGCGAGCTCCACCAGCTGTGCGTGGTGCTTCTGCGCCGTCGCCATCAGCTCGTCCGGGATCGGGACGATGTCGAACTTGGCGCCGAGCGTCTCCTCCTGCCAGATGATCGCGTTCATTTCGATGAGGTCGACGATGCCCGCGAAATCGGCCTCGACGCCGATCGGAAGCTGCGTCACCAGCGGCAGCGCGCCGAGCCGGTCCTGGATCATCTCGATGCAGCGCTCGTAATTGGCGCCGATGCGGTCCATCTTGTTGACGAAGCAGATGCGCGGCACGCCGTATTTGTCGGCCTGGCGCCACACGGTCTCAGATTGCGGCTCGACGCCGGCGACCGAATCGAACACCGTCACCGCGCCGTCGAGCACGCGAAGCGAGCGCTCGACCTCGATGGTGAAGTCGACATGGCCGGGCGTGTCGATGATGTTGATGCGATAGTCGCGCCAGAAGCAGGTGGTGGCGGCCGACGTGATGGTGATGCCGCGCTCCTGCTCCTGCTCCATCCAGTCCATGGTGGCCGTGCCCTCATGCACCTCGCCGATCTTGTAGGACCGGCCGGTGTAATAGAGGATGCGCTCGGTCGTCGTCGTCTTGCCGGCATCGATGTGGGCCATGATGCCGATGTTGCGATAGCGATCGAGGGGCGTGGTGCGTGGCATTAAAAACTCCGGGCGGCGGCGCGAGAGGGCCGCTGCCTACCAGCGGTAATGGGAAAAGGCCTTGTTGGCGTCCGCCATGCGGTGCGTATCCTCCCGTTTCTTGACTGCCGAGCCGCGGCTTCCGGCGGCGTCGATGAGCTCGCCGGACAGGCGCTCTTCCATCGTATGCTCCGACCGGTCGCGCGACGCGCCGATGATCCAGCGGATGGCGAGCGCCTGGCTGCGATCGGGCCGCACCTCGACCGGGACCTGGTAGGTCGCGCCTCCGACGCGGCGCGAGCGCACCTCGACCGACGGCTTCACGTTGGTGAGCGCCTCGTGGAAGACGCGGATCGGGTCCTGGCCGGAGCGCTTGGCGATGCGCTCGAGCGCGCCATAGACGATGCCCTCGGCGACCGACTTCTTGCCCTCGTACATGAGGCAATTCATGAACTTGCTGAGCACGAGATCGTCGAACTTGGGGTCCGGCTGGACCTCGCGTTTGACGGCGGCGCGACGGCGGGACATCGCTTCCTCCTACTTCGGCCGCTTGGCGCCGTATTTCGAGCGGCGCTGGCGGCGATCCTTGACGCCTTGCGTATCGAGGGTGCCGCGGATGATGTGATAGCGCACGCCCGGCAGATCCTTGACGCGGCCGCCGCGGATCAGCACCACCGAATGCTCCTGCAGATTGTGACCCTCGCCCGGGATGTAGGTCGTGACCTCGAAGCCGTTGGTGAGGCGCACGCGCGCCACCTTGCGCAAGGCCGAGTTCGGCTTCTTCGGCGTCGTCGTGTAGACGCGGGTGCAGACGCCGCGCTTCTGCGGGCTTTCCTCCAGCGCCGGAACCTTGTTGCGCGCGATTTGCGGACGCCGCGCATTGCGCACCAGTTGATTGATCGTCGGCATGTCTTCTCGCGACCCCTTGTCAAACAACGACCGCCGTGCGACGTGCTGTCCGCAGCGTCGACACGGCACCCGAAAACGCCCGGCTGGACGCGCCGTCAAACACGGCGAAATGCCAATGAAATCCGCGCCTTGGCTGCGTCTAGGTTGGCTGCCTACCGCCAGCCCCCCTTGCGGGGTCGGGGGATACTAGAGAGGCGTCGTTAACCCGTCAAGCGGATCACGGGCGAAACCGGACGATATGGGCCGCGCGCGTGAGGGACGGCGGGACCGGAACGCCGGCCCCGCCGCTGGTTGCTTTCCGCCCTATTCGCCGGCCGCGCGAACCGCGGGCGGGGTGGCCGTGCTGGTCTCCTGCTGCGCCGCCGCCAGTTGCCGGTCGCGCTCGGCCGCGAGCTGGCGCCACCGCGCCATCACGCTGCCGGTGCCCGCCGGGATGAGGCGGCCGACGATGACGTTTTCCTTGAGGCCGGAGAGGACATCGACCCGGCCCGAGACCGCGGCCTCGGTCAGCACCCGCGTCGTTTCCTGGAACGAGGCGGCGGAGATGAACGAGTTGGTCTGGAGGCTGGCCTTGGTGATGCCTTGCAGCACCGGATGCTCCCGCGCAGGGCGGCGGCCGGCGGCCACCACCTTGTTGTTCTCCACCTCGTAATCGATGCGGTCGATCTGCTCGCCCGCGAGGTAGGTCGTGTCGCCGGGATCGTGGATTTCGACCTTCTGCAGCATCTGGCGGACGATCACCTCGATGTGCTTGTCGTTGATGCGCACGCCCTGGAGGCGATAAACCTCCTGGATCTCGTTGATGAGATACTCGGCGAGTTTCTCGACGCCCTGGACGCGCAGGATGTCGTGCGGCACCGGGTTGCCGTCCATGAGACTGTCGCCCTTGATGACGAAGTCGCCTTCCTGCACCGAGATGTGCTTGCCCTTGGGGATGAGGTACTCGACCGGCTCCTTGCCCTCCTCGGTCGGCACCACCACGATGCGGCGCTTGGTCTTGTAGTCCTTGCCGAACTCGACGCGGCCGTCGCTCTCGCTGATGATGGCGAAGTCCTTGGGCCGGCGGGCCTCGAACAGCTCGGCGACGCGCGGCAGACCGCCGGTGATGTCGCGGGTCTTCGAGGATTCGCGCGGGATGCGCGCGAGCACGTCGCCCGCCCGCACCTCGGCGCCGTTCTCGACCGAGAGAATGGCGTCGACCGACATGAAGTAGCGCGCCTCGAGCCCGTTGGTGAGCGTCAAGGGATCGCCCTTGGCGTCGCGCAGCACGACGCGCGGCTTGAGATCGCCGCCGCGCGGCTGCTGCTTCCAGTCGATCACGACCTTGGAGGAGATGCCCGTCGCTTCGTCGGTCACCTCGCGCATCGACACGCTTTCCATGAGGTCGACATAGTGGGCGATCCCATCGCGCTCGGTGATGATCGGAATGGTGTAGGGATCCCACTCGGCGAGCCGCTGGCCCTTGGTCACGACCGTGCCCTCGTCGGCGAGGAGCTTGGCGCCATAGGGCACGCGATGGCGCGCCTTCTCGCGACCCGCTTCGTCGAGCAGCACGACCTCGGTGTTGCGGCCCATCACGATCGGCACCTTGGAGGTGTTGATGACGACGGCGCGGTTCTTGATCCGCACCGTGGCGTCGAACGCCGCCTCGATCGAGGACTGCTCGGCGCCGCGCTGGACGGCGCCGCCGATATGGAATGTACGCATCGTGAGCTGTGTGCCCGGTTCGCCGATCGACTGCGCCGCGATGACGCCGACCGCCTCGCCGATGTTGACGACGGTGCCGCGCGCGAGGTCGCGGCCGTAGCACTTGCCGCAGAGGCCGTTCTGGGTATCGCAGGTGAGCACCGAGCGGATGAGAACGGTATCGACGGCGGCGCGGTCGATGCGCTCGATCGCCTCCTCGTCGATGAGCTCGCCGCCCTTGACCACGACCTCGTTCTTGATGGGATCGACGATGTCGACCGCGGCGGTGCGGCCGAGGATGCGGTCCGACAGCGGCGCGATCACCTCGCCGCCCTCGACGACGGCGCGCATGGTGAGGCCGTTGGTGGTGCCGCAATCCACCTCGGTGATGATGGCGTCCTGGGCGACGTCCACGAGGCGGCGGGTCAGGTAGCCCGAGTTCGCCGTCTTGAGCGCGGTGTCGGCGAGGCCCTTGCGCGCGCCGTGCGTCGAGTTGAAGTACTCGAGCACGGTCAGGCCTTCCTTGAAGTTCGAGATGATGGGCGTCTCGATGATCTCGCCCGAGGGCTTGGCCATGAGGCCGCGCATGCCGGCCAATTGCTTGATCTGCGCCGCCGAGCCGCGGGCTCCGGAGTCCGCCATCATCCACACCGGGTTGATGGGCTCGCCGGGCTTGGCGCTGCGGATCGCCTTCATCATCTCCTCGGCGACGCGCTCGGTGCAGTTCGACCACACGTCGACCACCTTGTTGTACTTCTCGCCCTGGGTGATGAGGCCGTCGAGATATTGCTGCTCGTACTCCTTGACCTTGGTGCGCGCCTGGTTGACGAGCTTCTCCTTGGCGGCCGGGATGATGAGGTCGTCCTTGCCGAACGAGATGCCCGCCTTGCACGCCTGCTGGAAGCCGATCGCCATCAGCCGGTCGCAGAAGATGACGGTCTCCTTCTGGCCGCAATGGCGATAGACCTGGTCGATGACGTTGCTGATCTCCTTCTTGGTGAGGAGCCGGTTGACGACATCGAAGGTGATGTTGGGATTGCGCGGCAGGATGTCGGCCAAGAGCATGCGGCCAGGCGTCGTCTGGACGCGGTGGACGCCGAGCACGCCGGCCTTGTCGTAGGTCTCGACCCGCGCGGTGATGCGGGTCTGGAGCGAGACCGCCCCGGCCTCGAGCGCATGCTCGATCTCGCCCATGTCGCCGAACGACATGTTCTCGCCCGGCTCGCCCAGGCGCTCGAGCGTGATGTAATAGAGGCCGAGGACGATGTCCTGCGACGGCACGATGATCGGCTTGCCGTTGGCGGGCGAGAGGATGTTATTGGTCGACATCATCAGGACGCGCGCCTCGAGCTGCGCCTCGAGCGAGAGCGGCACGTGCACCGCCATCTGGTCGCCGTCGAAATCGGCGTTGAAGGCGGTGCAGACGAGCGGATGGAGCTGGATCGCCTTGCCCTCGATCAGGATGGGCTCGAACGCCTGGATGCCGAGGCGGTGCAGGGTCGGCGCGCGGTTCAAGAGCACCGGGTGCTCGCGGATCACCTCCTCGAGGATGTCCCACACCTCGGGCCGCTCCTTCTCGACCATGCGCTTTGCCGCCTTGATGGTGCTGGCGAGGCCGTAGAGCTCGAGCTTGGAATAGATGAACGGCTTGAACAGCTCGAGCGCCATCTTCTTCGGCAGGCCGCATTGATGGAGCTTCAATTCCGGCCCCACCACGATGACCGAGCGGCCGGAATAATCGACGCGCTTGCCCAGGAGGTTCTGGCGGAACCGGCCCTGCTTGCCCTTGAGCATGTCGGACAGCGACTTCAGCGGACGCTTGTTGGCGCCGGTGATGATGCGGCCGCGGCGGCCGTTGTCGAAGAGCGCGTCGACCGCCTCCTGCAGCATGCGCTTCTCGTTGCGCACGATGATGTCGGGCGCGCGCAGCTCTATGAGCCGCTTCAAGCGGTTGTTGCGGTTGATGACGCGGCGGTAAAGGTCGTTGAGGTCGGAGGTCGCGAAGCGGCCGCCGTCGAGCGGCACCAGCGGGCGCAGCTCGGGCGGGATCACCGGGACGACCTCGAGGATCATCCATTCCGGCCGGCTGTTCGATTCGACGAACGCCTCGACCAGCTTGAGGCGCTTCACCAGCTTCTTGCGCCGCGCCTCGGAATTGGTGGTGTGCAAATCCTCGCGGAGCTGCTTCTGCTCCTGGTCGAGATTAATGGCCGACAGCATCTTCTGCAGCGCTTCGGCGCCGATCGCGGCGGTGAAGGATTCCTCGCCGTTCTCCTCCTGCGCCTTGATGAACTCCTCCTCGTTGAGGAGTTGGTGCAGCTTCAAGGGCGTGAGGCCCGGCTCGATCACGACATAACTCTCGAAATAGAGGATCTTCTCCAGATCCTTGAGCGTCATGTCGAGCAGCAGCCCGATCCGGCTCGGCAGCGACTTCAGGAACCAGATATGCGCGACGGGCGAGGCCAGCTCGATATGGCCCATGCGGTCGCGGCGCACCTTCGACAAGGTCACCTCGACGCCGCACTTCTCGCAGATGATGCCGCGGTACTTCATGCGCTTGTACTTGCCGCACAGGCACTCGTAGTCCTTGATCGGGCCGAAGATGCGGGCGCAGAAAAGCCCGTCCCGCTCCGGCTTGAAGGTGCGGTAGTTGATCGTCTCGGGCTTCTTGATCTCGCCGTAGGACCACGAGCGAATCCGCTCCGGGCTCGCGATCGAGATCTTGATCTGATCGAAGCTCTGCGGGCCGGTGACCTGCCCGAAGATATTCATCAACTCGTTCATGAACCGTCCCTCTCTGGGTCGTACCAGCCCCGTCGCCGGGGGGTCGCGGCCGAAGCGGATTCGCTTCGGCCGCTGGTGATCAGTAGCTCCGCTGCTCCAGCTCGACGTTGAGGCCAAGGGAGCGCAGTTCCTTGACCAGCACGTTGAAGGATTCGGGGATGCCGGCCTCGAAATTGTCGTCGCCGCGCACGATCGCCTCGTAAACCTTGGTGCGGCCCGAGACGTCGTCCGACTTGACCGTCAGCATCTCCTGCAGCGTGTAGGCCGCGCCGTAGGCCTCGAGCGCCCAAACCTCCATCTCGCCGAAGCGCTGGCCGCCGAACTGCGCCTTGCCGCCCAGCGGCTGCTGGGTGACGAGGCTGTAGGGGCCGATCGAGCGGGCGTGGATCTTGTCGTCGACGAGGTGGTGCAGCTTTAGCATGTAAATGTATCCGACCGTGACCTTGCGGTCGAACTTCTCGCCGGTGCGGCCGTCGACCAGCGTGACTTGGCCCGAGCTGTCGAGCCCGGCATCGGTCAGCATGCGGACGATATCCTCCTCGCGCGCGCCGTCGAAGACGGGGCTCGCGACGGGCACGCCGGCGCGGAGATTCTCCGCCAGCTCGAGCAGCTGCGGGTCCTCCATCTCGCGCAGATCGGTCTGGTCGGCGCGATCGGTGTAGACCGTGTTGAGGACGCGCCGCAGCTCGCGCATCTGGCCGCCGTCGCGCCGCAGCTTATCGACGATGTCGCCGATCTTTTGCCCCAGGCCGGCCGAGGCCCAGCCGAGATGGGTCTCGAGAATCTGGCCTACGTTCATCCGGCTCGGCACGCCCAGCGGGTTGAGCACGATGTCGACGGGCGTGCCGTCCTGGAGATAGGGCATGTCCTCGACCGGCATGATCTTGGAGATGACGCCCTTGTTGCCGTGGCGGCCCGCCATCTTGTCGCCGGGCTGGAGCTTGCGCTTCACCGCGACGAAGACCTTGACCATCTTCATCACGCCCGGGGGCAGCTCGTCGCCGCGCTGCAGCTTCTCGACCTTGCTCTCGAAGCGTTGCGTCAGGCGCTCGATCGAGTCGTCCATCTGCTTCTTGAGCTGCTCGATGTCGGACATGCGACGGTCGTTCTTGATCGAGACGTGCCGCAGCTGATGGTCCTCGAGGGCCGCGAGCTCGTCCTTGTTGAGCTTGGTCCCGGCCTTGACGCCGCGGCCGCCGCTTACTTCCTGCGCCGCCATGAGCTGGCGCAGGCGCGCGTAGAAGCTGCGCTCCAGGATCTTGCGCTCGTCATCGCGGTCCTTGGCGAGACGCTCGATCTCCGCGCGCTCGATGGCGAGAGCGCGCTCGTCCTTGTCGACGCCCCGGCGGGAGAACACGCGAACCTCGACGATCGTGCCCGACACGCCCGGCGGCAGGCGGAGGCTGGTGTCGCGCACGTCGGACGCCTTCTCGCCGAAGATGGCGCGCAGCAGCTTTTCCTCGGGCGTCATCGGCGATTCGCCCTTGGGCGTCACCTTGCCGACCAGGATGTCGCCCGGCTTCACCTCGGCGCCGATATAGACGATGCCGGCCTCGTCGAGATTCTTGAGCGCCTCCTCGCCGACATTAGGGATGTCGCGAGTGATCTCTTCCTGGCCAAGCTTGGTGTCGCGCGCCATCACCTCGAACTCCTCGATATGGATCGAGGTGAAGACGTCGTCCGAAACGATGCGCTCGGAGATGAGGATCGAATCCTCGAAATTGTAGCCGTTCCACGGCATGAAGGCGCACAGCACGTTGCGCCCCAATGCCAGCTCGCCGAGCTGCGTCGACGGGCCGTCGGCGATCACGTCGCCGGCGATGACCCCGTCGCCCACCCGCACCAGCGGGCGCTGGTTGATGCAGGTGTTCTGGTTCGAGCGCTGGAACTTGAGGAGATTGTAGATGTCGACGCCGGGCGCGTCGGCCGAAGTCTCCTCGGTCGCGCGGATGACGATGCGGGTGCCGTCGACCTGGTCCACCATGCCGGAGCGCCGCGCGATGATGGTGACGCCGCTGTCGCGCGCGACGGTCTCCTCCATGCCGGTGCCGACGAGCGGCGCCTCGGCGCGGATCAGGGGCACCGCCTGGCGCTGCATGTTCGAGCCCATGAGGGCGCGGTTGGCGTCGTCGTTCTCGAGGAAGGGAATGAGCGCCGCCGCCACCGAGACGAGCTGCTTCGGCGACACGTCGACGAACTCGATGTCGGTCGGCCGCGCCATCACGAAGTCGCCGCTCTTGCGGCAATTGGTGAGGTCGGCCTTGACGATGCCGCGGTTGTCGAGTTCGACATTGGCCTGGGCGATGGTGTAGCGCCCCTCCTCCATGGCCGAGAGATAGACCACCTCGTCCGTCACCTTGCCGCCGGTGACGCGGCGATAGGGGCTCTCGATGAAGCCGTACTGGTTGACGCGCGCATAGGTCGCGAGGCTGTTGATGAGGCCGATATTCGGCCCCTCGGGCGTCTCGATCGGGCAGATGCGGCCGTAATGCGTCGGATGCACGTCGCGCACCTCGAACCCCGCGCGCTCGCGCGTGAGGCCGCCCGGCCCCAGCGCCGAAAGCCGCCGCTTGTGGGTGATCTCGGACAGCGGGTTGGTCTGGTCCATGAACTGCGACAGCTGCGAGGAGCCGAAGAACTCGCGCACCGCCGCCGCCGCCGGCTTGGCGTTGATGAGGTCGTGCGGCATGACGGTGTCGATCTCGACCGAGCTCATGCGCTCGCGGATCGCGCGCTCCATGCGCAGGAGCCCGACGCGGTACTGGTTCTCCATCAGCTCGCCGACCGAGCGAACGCGGCGGTTGCCGAGGTGGTCGATGTCGTCGATCTCGCCGCGCCCGTCCTTCAGCTCGACCAGCACCTTGAGGATGGCGAGGATGTCCTCCTTGCGCAGCGTGCGGATGCTGTCCTCGCTCTGGAGCTCGAGCCGCGCATTGAGCTTCACCCGGCCCACGGTCGAGAGGTCGTAGCGCTCGGGATCGAAGAACAGGCTCTTGAACAGCGTCTCCGCCGTCTCGAGCGTCGGCGGCTCGCCCGGGCGCATGACGCGATAGATGTCGATGAGCGCGTCCTCGCGGGACGTGTTCTTGTCGATCATCAGCGTGTTGCGGATATAGGGTCCGCCGCGCGCATCATCGCGCGCCAGCACCGGCAGCTCGTTGACCTTCGCGTCCTCGATCGCGCCGAGCAGCTGCTCGGTCAGCTCGTCGCCGGCCTCGGCGTGGATCTCGCCGGTCTGCTCGTTGATGACATCGACCGCGAGATAGCTGCCGACGAGGTCCTCCTTGCCGACGCGGATCTCCTTCAAGCCCTCGTCGGCGAGCTTGCGCGCGGCGCGGGCGGAGAGCTTCTCGCCGGCCTCGGCCCGCACCTTGCCGGTGCGCGCGTCGACCAGGTCGTGGTTGAGCTTCGAGCCGCGATAGCGTCCGGGCGAGAACGGCGCCTTCCAGCCCTCCTTGCCGCGCACGAAGGTCGCGGTGGCGTAGAAATTGGCCAGGATTTCCTCCTTGGCCATGCCCTGCGCCTCGTGCGGCTGCAGCGTCTTCGATTCGGACGCGCGCTGGGCGCGGAGCTTCTCGGTCGCGGCGCCGTCAAGCGCGTAGAGCAGCGTCGTCACCGGCAGCTTGCGGCGCCGGTCGATGCGCACGTACATGTGATCCTTGGCGTCGAACTCGAAATCGAGCCACGAGCCGCGATAGGGAATGACGCGGGCGGCGAAGAGATACTTGCCCGAGGAATGGGTCTTGCCCTTGTCGTGGTCGAAGAACACCCCCGGCGAGCGGTGCATCTGCGAGACGATGACGCGCTCGGTGCCGTTGATGATGAAGGTGCCGTTCTTGGTCATGAGCGGCATGTCGCCCATGTAGACGTCCTGCTCCTTGATGTCCTTCAATTCGCGCGAGCCGGTGTCCTCGTTCACATCGAACACGACGAGCCGCAGCGTCACCTTCAGCGGCGCGGCGAAGGTGATGCCGCGCTGCTGGCATTCCTCGACATCGTATTTCGGCTGCTCCAACTCGTAGCGCACGAATTCGAGCCGCGCGCGGTCGGAGAAGTCGCGAATCGGGAACACGGACTTGAACACTTCCTGCAAGCCGACGCTGCCGCGCTGCTCGGCCTGCACGTCCATCTGCAGGAAATGGTCGTACGAACTCTTCTGCACCTCGATGAGGTTCGGCATCGGCGCCACTTCGGGAATGCGACCGAAATTGCGGCGGATACGCTTGCGACCCGTGAAGGACCTCGCCATGGATGCTCCTCAAATCCTCGTTCCCGTGCGCGGACCGATCGGCCCGCCGGACCCATAATTTCTCGCCACCCCGAACCGCCAACGCCAAGGGCCGGCAAGCGCGAGGGTTTCCCCGCGCTCCGGCCCGGACGCCCGCTGCCGGGCCTGAACGCGGCGAATCGCGTCCCCAGCTGCCGGCCTCGCTTGAAGCGGCTTATTTGACTTCGACAGTGGCACCCGCCTCTTCGAGCTGCTTCTTGATCTTCGCTGCCTCGTCCTTGTTGACCCCTTCTTTGACCGCCTTGGGCGCCGCCTCCACCAGGTCTTTCGCCTCCTTGAGGCCGAGACCGGTGATTGCGCGCACCTCCTTGATCACGTTGATCTTTTTCTCGCCTGTCGCGGCCAAGATGACGTTGAACTCGGTCTTCTCGACGGGCGCCTCCGCCACTGCGCCGCCGGCGCCGCCCGGCATGGCCATGGCCACCGGCGCCGCCGCCGAAACACCCCATTTGGTCTCGAGCAGCTTGGACAGTTCCGCCGCCTCGAGCACGGTGAGCGTCGACAATTCGTCCACGAGCTTATCCAGATTAGCCATGTTAGCACTCCTGGGAAGATTACAAGAATGTTGCGATGATCAAGCCGCTTGGCCCGCCTTCTTCGCATGAGCGTCGAGCACGCGCGCCAGCTGCGTTCCGGGCGCCTGCAGCACCGAGGCGATCCGCGTCGCCGGGGTCTGCAGCATCCCGATCAGCCGGGCCCGCAACTGATCGAGCGAGGGCAAGGTCGCGAGCGACTTGACCCCGTTCGCATCGAGTTGCCGCTCGCCGAGGCTGCCCCCGACGACGCGCAGCTTCTCGTTCCTGTTGGCGAAATCGACGGCAACCTTCGCCGCGGCCACCGGGTCCCCCGAATACGCGATCGCGGTGGGTCCGGTGAACATCGACGAGAGCTGCTCGAATTTCGTGCCGACGATGGCGCGCCGCGCGAGCCGGTTCTTGGTGACCTTGAAGCTGGCCCCCGCCGCACGCATCTGCCGCCGCAGGTCCGTCACCTCCGCGACCGTGAGACCGGTCTGGTGGGTGACGACGACGCATGCGGTATCGGCGAGCGCGTGATGCAGGGTCGCGACCAACTTCTCTTTCTGCGACCGCTCCACGGATCGTCTCCGACAGTTTGACCCGGCCACGAACGGCCGGATCGGTTGCACGAGGGCGCCCGAGAGGACACCCTTTCCGCCCGTCCCAGAAGTGCCGTCCGCCTTCATCCGGCGGATGGCAACCCCTGTCTCCTGCCGGCGCCCGGATCGGACCTTAGGCCGGCGTCACCGCCGGCACCTGCATTCTCGGACAGGACCCGCAAGCCGCGACCAAGCGGCCGGCGGGGTTTCGTACGAGCCCTACCTCACGAGGCGAGGCTCGAAATCTCCAATTTCAGGCCCGGCCCCATGGTCGAGCTCAGGCTCACCTTCTGGATGAAGGTGCCCTTGACGCCGCTCGGCTTGGCGCGGCTGATCGCGCCGACGAAGGCGCGCAGATTCTCGACCAGCGCTTCCTCCGGGAAGCTCGCCTTGCCGATGCCGGCATGGACGATGCCGGCCTTTTCGGCGCGATACTCGACCTGGCCGCCCTTGGCGGCCTTGACCGCCTCGCTGACATTCGCCGTCACCGTGCCGAGCCGCGGGTTCGGCATCAGGCCGCGCGGGCCGAGGATCTTTCCGAGCTTGCCGACGATCGACATCATGTCGGGCGCGGCGATGCAGCGGTCGAACTCGATCTGCCCGGCGGTGACCTTCTCGGCCAAGTCCTCGGCGCCGACGATGTCGGCCCCGGCCTGACGCGCCTCTTCCGCCCGGTCGCCCTTGGCGAACACGGCGACGCGCAGCGACTTGCCGGTGCCGCGCGGCAGCATCACGGTGCCGCGCACGTTCTGGTCGGCCTTGCGCGGATCGACCGCGAGATTGAGCGACACCTCGATGGTCTCGTCGAACTTGGCCTTGGCGCGCTCCTTGATGAGCTTCACCGCCTGCGCCGCGTCGTAGAACGCGTTGCGGTCGATCGCCTCGTAGCCGTCGGTGAGCCGCTTGCCCTTGTGCGCCATGGTGCTACTCCACAACTTCCAGGCCCATCGAGCGGGCCGAGCCGACCAGCATGTGACACGCGCCGTCCAAGTCCTTGGCGTTGAGGTCGGCCATCTTCTTCTGCGCGATCTCGCGGATCTGCGCCATCGTCACCTTGCCGACGGTGCCCTTGCCGGGCGTCTGCGATCCCTTCTCGATCCCAGCCGCCTTCAAGAGGAAATAGGAATTGGGCGGCGACTTGGTGATGAAGGTGAAGCTGCGGTCGGCATAGGCGGTGATGACCACCGGCACCGGCATGCCGGGCTCGAGATTCTGCGTCTGCGCGTTGAAGGTCTTGCAGAACTCCATGATGTTGAGGCCGCGCTGGCCCAACGCCGGCCCGATCGGCGGCGATGGGTTGGCCTTGCCCGCGGGCACCTGCAACTTGATGAAGCCGACGACCTTCTTCGCCATCTCACACCTTTTCCACCTGCGAGTATTCGAGCTCGACCGGCGTCGCGCGGCCGAAGATCGATACCGCCACCTTGAGCCGCGCCTTCTCCTCGTCGACATCCTCGACGAAGCCGTTGAACGAGGTGAAGGGCCCGTCGCACACCCGTACCTGCTCGCCGATCTCGAACGTGATCGACGGTTTCGGCCGCTCGATGCCTTCCTGGACCTGGCGCTGGATGCGCATGGCCTCGGCCTCGCTGATCGGCACGGGCCGGCCGCGGCCGCCGAGGAAGCCCGTGACCTTGGGCGTGTTCTTGACCAGGTGCCAGGTCTCGTCGTTCAAATCCATCTTCACCAGCACGTAGCCGGGGAAGAACTTGCGCTCGGAGCTGACCTTGGCGCCGCGCTTCACCTCGACGACCTCCTCGGTCGGGACCAGCACTTCCTCGAACCGCTCGGCCAGGCCCTTGGTCTCGGCCTGCTCGCGGATCGCCTGCGCGACCTTCTTCTCGAAGCCGGAATAGACGTGGATCACGTACCAGCGCGCCGTCATCGTTCACGCTCCGAGATTGAGCGCCCAGCGCACGGCGGCGCCGAGCCCCTGGTCGATCACGAAGAAGAACATGGCGGCGACGAACACCATGAGAAACACCATGCCGGTCGTGACTGCGGTCTCCTTGCGGGAGGGCCACGTCACGCGGCCAGCTTCCTGTCGGACCTGCCGCAGAAATTCGAGCGGGTTGATTTGGGCCATGACGTGCCGTGTTGAGGAACGCCTATATAGCGCCCCCGCCGGACGAATGCCAGCCCCCTCGGCGGGCGCGGGAAATGGCAGGAGTGGAGGGGCCCGAACCCCCAGCCCCCGGTTTTGGAGTTGGCGGCCGCCGATCCGCGCTCATCGCCCATTGTGCCGAACCGTCAGCTTTCGTCGGCATTTTCCCGGCACCGAATTTCGCGGCATCCCCCCCCCCAGGTCCCGGCCTATCACGGTCGGTCCCAGACCATTTGGATCCCAAGTTTAAGTGCTGGCCGACCGCAGGGGCGGCCTATTGACGAGACCCGCCCGATTCACAGCGGCAGCCATAGGTGCATCGCCGGCGCGAGCGTCTCCCCGTTTCGGACCTCGCGAGAAGGGCTCGACCGCCTCTCGGTTCCTTTGGGATTACCTCGAGAAAGACCCGCTGATCGCCCCCCGCCGGGTCGGCGACGGTCCTTGTCTGTAATACCTCGACTGCCGAAGCTCTCCGCATCAGCGGGTTGCCCGTGAGCGCGTCCGGCGTCGTCTTTGCCCCCCAAGTGGCGGCCCAGGCGCAACGGCTTCTTGACCGCCAGCACCGACCCGCTGCAAAGCGACGGCGAATGACCGATTGAGGTGGATCAAACCACGCGATTTGATCCAACGGTATTGTCATATCGAATGGATGCCCGCCGACGGAGTTACGAGCGATTGCCATGGAGCATCTTCTGATCGTCTGCCACCCGAGGCGCCAGAGCTTTACACAGACCGTCGCACGCGCCTATGCGAAGGAGCTCAATTCGTTGGGCCACGAGGTGGTTGTGCGTGACCTCTACCGCACCCGCTTCGACCCGCTCCTCGGCGAGAGCGAGCTCATGGGTGCGGAAAAACGCTTTGTTCCGAGCGGCGTGCGGCGCGAGCAGCGCCGCCTTCTCGGTGCCGGGGCGATCGCGTTCTTCTATCCGCTTTGGTGGGCTTATATGCCGGCCATGCTAAAGGGGTATATCGACCGCGTGCTCTCGGCCGGGGTCGCCTACGATCTCCGCGCGGAACAAATGATTCCCCGCCTCACCGGCAAGAAGGCGCTGATCTTCACGAGCTCGGGTGCAGACATGGCCTATCTCCGGCGCAGCAAGCAGTGGCGCGCGATGCGGACCCTGGAAGAGGATCACATCCTCTCGCTGTGCGGAATCGAGCTGCTCGACCATGTCCATTTCGCGTCCGTCACGCCCGATCTGCCCATGCGATCGATCGAGAAGCATCTCGCTACCGTGCGCGAGACAGCGCAACGGCATTGGGGCAGCACGCCCGCAGCACAGGGATAATCCTTTATGACCGCAAACGGCGCGACGACCATCGCCCACCTCCCCGTCATCCGAAAGCAACGGGCCGGATGGAAGCTCGCGCCCAATATGCCCGACTATGAGGCGGCGCGCGCGGCATTCCGCTGGGAGGCGGCGCGTGGCGAGCTGGACGGGCTGCCGGGCGGGCGCGGCCTTAACATCGCGCACGAAGCGGTCGACCGGCACGTGCGCGCGGGTCTGGCCGACAAAGTCGCTTTGCGCTGGATCGGCAAGGATGGGGGGCGGCGCGATCTCACTTATGGAGAGCTCGCGGCGGCCAGCAGCCGATTTGCCAACCTTTTACGTCGGCTCGGCGTGAGCAAGGGCGAGCGCGTGTTCGCGCTCCTCGGCCGCGTTCCGGAGCTCTACATCGCTGCGCTGGGCAGTCTGAAGGCGGGATGCGTGTTCTCTCCGCTGTTCTCCGCATTCGGGCCGGAACCGGTACACGCGCGGCTTGCGCTTGGTGACGCGCGCGTCGTCGTAACAAACGGTTCGCTGTATCGGCGCAAGATCTCCGCCCTGCGCGATACGCTGCCAAGCCTCAAGCATGTCCTGCTGGCGCCCGAGGGCAAAGACTCTTCGGATGCGCTGCCCAGGACGCTCTCTCTGCGCGATGAGCTCGCTCGATGCTCGGATGCGTTCGAGATTTCTCCGACCGACCCCGAAGACCCCGCGCTTCTCCATTTCACAAGCGGCACGACGGGAACGCCCAAGGGAGCACTCCACGTTCACGCGGCCGTGGTCGCCCACCACATCACGGGCAAATTGGCGCTCGATCTGCATCCAGAGGACGTCTTCTGGTGCACGGCCGATCCCGGGTGGGTCACCGGCACCTCTTACGGCGTGATTGCCCCGCTCACCAACGGCGTCACGATGGTCGTGGACGAAGCCGATTTCGACGTCGAGCGCTGGTATCGAATCCTTGCGGAGCAGCGCGTTTCGGTCTGGTACACGGCGCCGACGGCCGTCCGCATGATGATTCGCGCGGGCGACGAAGTTGCGCGCAGCTACGATCTCTCCGCGCTCCGTTTCACGGCGAGCGTGGGAGAACCGCTCAATCCCGAGGCAGTGGAATGGGGAAGGATCGCGCTCGGCCGTCCCTTCCACGACAACTGGTGGCAGACAGAAACCGGCGGCATCATGATCGCCAACTTCCTCTCGATGGACATCAAGCCGGGCTCGATGGGCAAACCGCTGCCGGGAATTGAGGCAGCGATCGTGCGCCGCAACGCAAACGGCGCCCTCGAGACGATCGATGACCCGGAAGAACAGGGCGAACTGGCGCTGAAGCCCGGCTGGCCTTCGATGTTTCGCACCTATCTCAACGAGCCGGAACGCTATGCAAAATGCTTCAGCGACGGCTGGTATCTGTCGGGGGATCTCGCCAAGCGGGATGCCGATGGATATTACTGGTTCGTCGGCCGCAGCGACGACGTCATCAAGACCTCGGGACATCTCGTCGGTCCGTTCGAGGTCGAAAGCGTGCTCATGGAACACCCGGCGGTCGCCGAGGCGGGCGTGATTGGCAAGCCTGACCCGATGGCGTTCGAGATCATCAAGGCATTCATCTCGTTGAAGGCTGGCGAGGAACCGAGCGAACAGTTGAAGCGCGACATTCTCGCCCATGCGCGAAAGAGATTAGGCGCCGTCGTCGCGCCGAAGGAGCTCGACTTTACCTCAGATCTGCCCAAGACCCGCTCGGGTAAAATCATGCGTCGCTTGCTCAAGGCGCGCGAGCTAGGGTTGCCCGAAGGGGATATCTCGGCGCTCGAGAGGAGCTCATGACCGACCACGGCGACAAGGTCCGCCTCGATCGCGAGCATCTTTTGCATCTCATGCGCGAGATGATGCGCATCCGCCGCTTCGAAGAGCGCTGCGTCGAGCTCTATTCGGGGACGAAGATTCGCGGCTTCCTGCATCTTTACATCGGCGAAGAGGCGAATGCGGTCGGCGTCATGCAGGCGCTCAATCCCAAGGACGCCGTGATCACGACCTATCGGGAGCACGGCCATGCGCTCGCGCGCGGCATCGCGGCAAGGCCCTTGATGGCCGAGATGTACGGCAAGATCGAAGGCACAAGCCGAGGTCGCGGCGGCTCGATGCACGTGTTCGACAAGGCGACCCGATTCTATGGCGGGAACGCGATCGTCGCCGGCGGCCTGCCGCTCGCCGTGGGCATTGCGCTCGCGGACAAGATGCGCGGCGAGCGCAACGTCACGGCATGCTTCTTCGGCGATGGCGCGACCGCCGAAGGCGTGTTCCACGAAAGCCTCAACCTTGCAGCCTTGTGGAAGCTCCCCGTGATGTTCGTCTGCGAGAACAATCGTTATGCCATGGGCACGGCGATCGAGCGCGCCGAGTCGCAAATCGATCTTGTCAGGCATGCAGAGAGCTATGCCATCCGCGCCGAGGCCGTCGACGGCATGGACGTGGTCGCGGTCGAGATTGCGGCCCGGCGCGCGGCGAGCCTCGTGCGGGAGACCGGCGAGCCCTATTTCCTCGAGAATCGTACCTATCGCTTCCGCGCCCACTCGATGTACGACCCCGAGCTCTACCGCACCAAAGCCGAGGTCGAGGAATGGAAGAAGCGCGACCCGATCCCCTTTCTCGAAGCGTGGATGCATAACACGGGCACTCTGCATTCGGACGATCTGCCGCGCCTTGAAGCCGCGATTGCGGCGGAAATCGACGATGCCGTCGCCTTTGCCGAAGCCGGACATTGGGAACCGGTCGAGGATCTTTGCAGGGACGTGATGACCCCGCCCGATATGCGTAAGAAGGAGGCTGCGGCATGACGGCGACGACCTATCGCGAAGCCGTGCGAACGGCGCATCGCGAGGCGTTGCAGCGGGATTCGCGCGTCTTTCTGATGGGCGAGGACGTGGGGCAATACGGCGGGAGCTATGCTTGCACAAAGGGGCTTCTGGAAGAATTCGGCGCCGAGCGGATTCGTGATACGCCGCTTTCAGAGGCGGGTTTCGTCGGCGCAGGGATCGGCGCGGCGCTCGCCGGCATGCGCCCGATCGTCGAGATCATGACCGTCAATTTCAGCCTTCTTGCGCTCGATCAGATCGTCAACAACGCCGCCACGATCCGTCACATGTCGGGCGGACAGTTCAGCATTCCCCTCGTCATCCGCATGGCAACCGGCGCAGGCCGTCAAGTGGCCGCCCAGCATTCCCACAGCCTCGAATGCTGGTATGCGCACGTGCCCGGCATTCGCGTCGTAGCGCCGGCCACGCTCGCCGATGCGCGAGGCATGCTCTGGACGGCGCTCGAGGATCCCGATCCGGTCGTGATCTTCGAGCACGCGACGCTCTACAGCCTCGAAGGCGAATTACCGGACGATGCGAGGAGCGTAGATATCGACCGCGCCGCGGTGCTGCGCCCGGGGCACGATGTGACGCTGATCGCCTACAGCGCGAACGTGCAAAAGGCGATGGAAGCCGCGCAGCAGCTTGCCGCCGAGAAGATCGACGCGGAGGTGATTGACTTGCGCAGCCTGCGACCGCTCGACGATGCAACGATCATGGCGTCCGTGCGCAAGACACGGCGCGCCGTTGTCGTCGACGAGGGCTGGCGCAGTGGCAGCCTTGCGGCCGAGATTAGCGCTCGGATCATGGAGCAAGCGTTCTACGACCTCGATGCGCCGGTCGGCCGGGTTTGCAGCGAGGAGGTGCCGATTCCCTACCCGAAGCATCTCGAGGACGCCGCGGTGCCGCAGCCGGAGAAGATCGCCGCCGCCGTCAGGGCCTTGTTCGGCGATCATGGCTGAATTTCCTCATGCCGTCGCTCGGCGCCGACATGGAGGCCGGCACGCTTGTGGAATGGCTGAAGAAACCCGGCGATCGTGTCGTCCGCGGCGACGTCATTGCGGTCGTTGAAACCCACAAAGGTGCGATCGAGATCGAGGTGTTTCAGACCGGCACGCTCGAGACCCTGATTGCCAAACCCGGTCAGAAGGTGGCCGTGGGATTGCCCATGGCGTTCATTCGCGGCGAAGGCGAGGGTGCGGCGGCGCCGGCAGCGGCGCCAACGTCGCAGGAAGCGCAGCCGACGCCGCGGGTCGCGATGCCGCCACCCCCCGGGCCGCTTACGGTGCCGCCTCTAACGGCCCCGGCCGGGGTCCGTGCCTCGCCGGCCGCGCGCAAGCGCGCCGCTGAGCTGGCTGTCGACGTGAAACGGATTGCCGGCACCGGCGCCGGCGGCGCCATCACCTTGGCCGATGTAGAGCATGCAGCGGCGGCTCCCGCTCCGAGCCCGATCGACGCCATGCGCCAAGCCATCGGCGCGGCAATGGCGCGTTCCAAGCGCGAGATCCCGCACTACTATCTTGCTCATACCATCGACCTCGAGCCGGCGTTGCGCTGGCTCGAGGAGGAGAACGCCAAACGGCCGCCGCCGGAACGCGTTCTCTACGGCGTCCTCCTTCTCAAGGCGGTTGCCCGTGCGCTCCACGAGTATCGGGAATTCAACGGCTTCTGGACCAATGGCCGCTTCCAGCCGAGCGAGCGGATCCATCTCGGCGTCGCCATCTCCATCGGCAAGAGTGGCCTGATTGCGCCGGCGATCCACGACGTGGATAATTTGCCGATCCCGCAGCTCATGAGTGCGCTCCGCGACTTGGTCGCGCGCGCCCGGCGGGGCGGCCTGCGCAGCTCGGAGCTTTCAGATCCCACGATCACGGTGACAAGCCTCGGCGAGCAGAGTGCGGAGACCGTCTTTCCCGTGATCTATCCGCCCCAGGTGGCGATCGTCGGTTTCGGCATGGTCCTGGAACGCCCCTGGATCGTCGCGGGCGCCGTTGTGCCACGACGCGTGATCTCATGTTCTCTCGCCGGCGACCATCGCGTGAGCGATGGGCATCGCGGCGCCAGATTTCTCTCCGCCGTCGCGAGGTTGCTCCAGGAACCGCAAAGCCTATGACCGATAAGGATATTCGGAGGATCGTGCTGAACGCGCTTTCCGGGGTGGCGCCGGAGCTAGACGAGGCCGCCCTTGAACTCGACAAGAGCTTCCGCGACCAGATCGACATCGATTCGATGGACTTCCTCAATTACGTGATCGCGCTGCACGACGCCCTCGCGGTCGATATTCCCGAGCGCGATTATCCTCTTCTTGCGAGCATCGACGGTGCCGTGGCTTATCTCTCCGCCCAGCTCAAGGCGGCAGGAAAATATTAACGCAAAGTCAGGCGACAGGTTTGCCATGAATGCGTCGCGTTCGGCTTAACGGGACCAGTCGCGCAACGAATGGAGCATGTCGAAGGCCGGCGGCGCCGAATGAAGGCGCATTGCTCCGGGGATCGTAGGAGGCACCCCCTTCTGCGAATATGGCGCCGAGATAGGAGGAAAGCGGTAGATCGAGCCCGCCGAAATCGGCGTTCACCAGCATGAGCACGCGGCGCTCCGCCTCGTCCATCGTCACCTCGGCGGCGGCGCGATTGATGAAGGGCTGCAACTCGGCCCAGCGCCATTGAAACGGCCGGTCAGGCGCGCTCGGTTCGGGCCGAAGCAATTGGTGATAGCGGTCCCACAAGGGCATCATCCCGGTTTCCGCCATGGCCGCAAGGAAGTCCGGTGCGACCGGCATGCCTGGCGCGTGCTGATGCGTATCCATATCTTTCGCTGCCTTTCTCGCGACGTTCAGGCCGCCTTCCGGACGCCACCTCCCTCTCTGAAGCGCGGTATCACCTTGGTACCGAACAGCCGCATCGATGCCGCCGCATCGACATAGGAAAGTGTATTGAAGTTGACCTGCATCGAGGCAATCTCGAACGGACCGTTGTGCTGCCGGTACACCTCGATTTGTTCGATGATCTCTGCCGGCGTTCCGATCCACGCGGCGCCCGACGAGACCTGCGTCTCGAACGTCTCGCGGTGGAGCTGGGCGATGACCTTGTCGTATCCCGGATAGTCGTTCGAGGTCGTTCCCGCCATCCAATGCGATGCGGCGTCGACGATCGACTTGAGATACCGGTTCAGCGGATCGCGCGCGATGCGCACGGCCTCGTCGCGGTTCTCGTGGCAGAACATGTGAAAGGCGAGCATGACGCGCCCGTCCCCGGGATGCCCCGCGGAGCGCCATGCGTCGCGATAGATACCAAGGAGTTCGCGCATGCGCGTTGCGGCGAGCGGGATGGCCATAATGGAATGGCCGAGACGGCCAGCCTTCTCGAAGGAAGAAGCCGTGCCGAGCGCCGCGATCCAGATCGGCGGCCGCGGCATCTGAGTCGGCCGCGGCAGAGACGTGACGTTCCGGAAGCTGTGAAAACGGCCGACACTGGTTACGTTTTCCTGCTCGAGAAGGAGCCGCACCTGCTCGAGGCCTTCATCAAACCGCGCCACGCTCTCGTCGAGGCTGACGCCGAACTGCGCGAACTCATGCGGCAGAAAGGCCCGGGCAAAGCCTACCTCGAGGCGCCCGCCCGAGATCGCGTCGAGCATCCCAGCCTCGCCGGCGATCTTGAGCGGGTTGTTGAACGCCGGGAGAACGGCGCCCGCGGCGAGCCGGGCCTTGCGGGTGCGCGCGGCGGCGGCGGTCAGGAAGAGCAGCGGATTGGGACTGTAGCCGCCGTACGGCTGGAAATAGTGCTCGACCGTGCGGACATTGGTGTAGCCGTAAGGGTCGCACAGCTCGACGAGCTTCAGCGACTCGGCGAAATACTCGGCGGCTGGTTTTTGTGCTGGGGAAACGTCGGGAAAGAACTGGATTCCGAACTCCATGATTGCCTCCTTGAGGTGCGCCGATCGGATGGCGGGCGACGCGAGACCCACGCCAAGGTCGCTACGAAGATGAGCATCCCCGCGACGACCATCACCAGGTATGCAAATTCGCCGTTTGTCATGGTCACACCTCCTTACGCCGCCCTCGCGAGCGCTTCGTAGTTTTCCAGGAAATCACTCGGCGCCGGCGTGGTCGCCCACTGCGACAGCGCGTCGGCGTTTGCCGCCGCGAATTCGGGCGCCCACGTCGCGTTCTCCGGGATGAAATCGATGTCCCAATAGAACTCGTCGAGGCTCATCCAGGGATCGCGCACATAGTGGAAATAGTTCGAGCCGTAGATGTGGCGGCCGGGCCCCCACGCGTCCCTATATCCTGCGGCGAGCATGCGCTCGGCGCAGAGCTGGACCTGGTCGAGATTGCCCATTTCCCAGGAAAGATGATGCAGTCCGGGAGCGTCGCTCGTGGCAATGGCCAGCGTGTGGTGATCGCTGTCTCCGGCGCAGCGCAGGAAAAGGGCGAGATCGCCAATTCGGTCGGACAGCTTCATACCGAGATTGTCGGTGTAGAAGCGGGCGTCGCGGTCGATGTTGGTCGAGAACTTGAGGAGATGACCGAGCTTGCGCGGCCGCACATCGATGTCGCGGCTGGGCGCACCGCGGCGACCGAGCCGGGCATAGGCTTGGCCGGGATTGTTGATCTCCACCGGCGGGCGATTCTGGGGAGCCGCTTCCGCCGCCTTGATGTTGAGCAGAATTCCATCCGGGTCGCGCAGCCAGATGCCCTCGGGGTCCGCCTCGGCGGGCGGCGCCGCGAGCAAAACGTTTGCGCGCCGTAGCCTGTCCAGCAGCGGCTTCAGTTCCTCCTCGCGCGTGCCCCAGCACACCCAGGCGATCGCCTTCGCTCGCCCGGGAACGAGCCGAAGCTGATCTTGATCGCGGCCGGGGCAGCGAAAGACCAGATGCGTTCCCTCCGACCGCACGTCCAACCCCATAGTCGTATAGAACGCGCGGCCGACTTCGAGATCGGGCACGGTGAGCGCAACGGATTGCAGCGTTCGGATCATGGCGCTTCTCCTCAGCTGTCGCGCAGTTCGGTGGTTGAGCGTCGGCCAGGTTGGTCCTCGCGCGCGGCCAACCGCTCGTAGGTCGCGGCCCGTTGGACGTAGCAGCGCCTGAGCGTGGGCTCGGCGACTTCATCCGCCGCCTCGCGCCACTTTTCGGCCATCCTTCGCCAGATTGCGACCTGCTCCATCCGCGATCTCCTCCACTGAAGCGCCGGATCTTACGCAGCCTGTCCCGTGCGCATTGCGCGGCGCCGCAGCTTCTCCTCGGAGAAATGCGGTTCGAGATTGAAGACGCGCCGGGCATTGTCGCCGAGGATGTTGCGCTTCTGCTGCTCGTTGAGGAACGGCAGGTCGTAGATCGTGCTCGGCAGATCCATGTCCCAGTGCGGGTAGTCGGACGCATAGAGAAGCTGCGTATCCGCCTTGATCATCTCGAAGGTCAGCTCCAAGGCCTTGAGGTTGTCGACCATCTCGATGGGCTGGGTGGTGTAGTACATCTCGCGCATGTAATCGCTCGGCTTGCGCTTCAGGAGCGGCACTTCCGAGCTGCGCATCATGTATTCGTTGTCGAGGCGCTGCATGAGGAACGGCAGCCATGCGAGGCCGCTTTCGACCCAGATGACCTTGAGCTTGGGGAACCGCTCGGGCAGGCCGTTCACCACCCAATTGGTGAGATGCACGACGTTGTACCAGGTGAATCCCAACGCATGGACCGCGATGAAGCGGTTCAGGAGCTCCTGGGTGCGGTCGCCGCCCCACAGGAACCCGCCGTGGAACGCGAGCGGCAGGCCCCGTTCCTGGAGCGCCGCGTAGGTCTTCATGTAGGCGTTGTCCCACACGCCCTTGTAGCGGGGCGCAGTGACCATGAAGCCGACGACGCCGGGCTCGTCGCCGAACTCCTCGACCATCTTCAGGCACTCTTCGGGAGCGTTGAAGGGGAGATAGAGGCTCGACTTGATGCGCGGCTCGTGCGCGAGGACGTTCTCGACGAGCCAGCGGTTGTAGGCACGGGCGAGCGCGACCTCGACCTCGACGCGCGGCGTCACGCCCAGCGTCAGCATTGGGGTCGGGAAAAGGAACGTCAGGTCGACGCCGAAAGCATCCATCCAGCGCTTCGTGAGGGTGATGTCGCGATGCGGCGAGGCTGGCGTCTTCTCCGTCTTGCGCAGGGGATAGCGGGTGATGCGGCCCGCCATCTCCTGGTAGGAGCCGTTCGGGGACGCGATGCCGCCGCGGCCATAGCCTTGAACCCGTGCCTGGTCGCGCAGCACCGGGTCCTCGATGTATTTCAGGATTTCGGTGAACGACTCGGTCTCGTAATGATGCGAGTCGACGTCGATGATCGAGAAATCCTCGTAGCGCCGCTTCACGGCCTGCTCGCGCGCGTGGGCGAGAACGGTTCCCGTGGCGAATTCCTCGGCGGCGATGTCGCGGACGATGACTTGGTTCGTATCCATTTTATGTTTCCCTCATTCCGCCGCGATCACGTGGCTGCGATTGGTGCCGAATCCCGTCTCGGAGCCGAGCAGCGCGGCAGGATGATCGAGATCCTCCTGCCACAGCAGCGATTCCATGGCGATGTTGAGCGGCTGATCCTGGACCGTAAGCTCGTAGACGGGCTCGTCGTGCGCGGCATGGGCGTGCGTCGCCCAGCCCGGCGCGGACAGCATGAGGTCGCCCGCCTTCCAGTCGTAACGCCTGCCTTCCACCGTGCTGTGGCCGGTGCCGTGGAAGTAGTAATTGATCGCGGCCGAGATATGCCGGTGCGGCCGATCGACGATGCCCGGCGGGCGGATGGTTATGGTGGCGAAGAACGACGGGGTGATGCCGTTGGTGCGCCCGGTCATCGGGTTGTACATCATGTACAACCGGCGCCCGAGATAGTCCTGGCCGAGCGCCTCGAGCCGGTCGAGATGCCGCTTCACGTCCGGCCAAGGCCAATGGTAAGGCCGGGACCTGACGGCTTCCGGGTTGATTAGCACTTCGTAGGGCATCAAGAGGGAGCCGTTGTCCAGCCGGACCGTCCCGTAGCGATTCTTGCGCCTCGGATCGTCGCGCGCCGCGTCCTCCCCTGGATCGCGCACCGCGGCGAGGCCGAGCGGAGGATCATCGTCGACGACATGAATGTTCAGCATCTCCAGAAGCGGCGCATTCGAGTATGTCAGGCGCGCCTGAAGACCGTCCCCGTCGTTGAAATACGTGTAGGTTTGGAAGGAGGGGGTGTTCCACACGTCGAATTGTCGATAGCCGATCGAGCGGCCGCCGATTTCGGCCACGCCGGACCCGCGGATGCAGAAATTCACCTGGGTCGAGTTGTGCCTGATGGGCGCCGTCCGCTCGCCCGGCTTGAGTACGCTCAAGGTCACGCGGATTCCGGGGGCAAGGCCCCAGCCGGGCGCCGTCGCCCGAGGATGAACGAAAATCGCCTCGCGTCGTCCATTTCCGGGGCGTGGAGCCGCCGCAAGTCGATCGATCTCCGCTTCGATCTCCTCCCGCGCGACGAGCGTCGGCTCCCACAGGTTGAGAGAGGCTGCGGCCGGCACGCCGCTGACGTCGCGAAACTTGGTCATCTCATGGCCTCCTCTGACGCCGGCTATTCCTTCCTCGTCAGATCGGATGGACGATCGCGCTACGTAGCCCTGCGCCATCCACGCGCAGGGTCCTTATGCGCGCGCAGAATTAGTTAGATATCTAACTATATGCGGGTGCGGCCGCAACACGTCATAATGTCGCAGCGCTCAGGGATACGATCGCCCGGGGTTTGCGAACGAAAACCATTCAAAGGACACGGCCATGCCTAGCCGCGGTACGGGCACGAACAAATCTCCCGCGGCTGAAAGGCGCAAGCGGGCGGCACCACGGGTCAGCGACCTAGCCTTGGAAGACAGCGTCGGATATCAGGTCCGGATGACGAACCGTGCATTCCAGATGCGGCTGCGCGAGCGCATCGAGCCCCACGGCGTCTCGTCAGGCATGTGGTATTTCCTTCGCCTGCTGTGGCAGAAGGACGGGCAGACCCAGCGCGAGCTGAGCCGCCGCATCGGGCTCATGGACCCGACAGCGTTCACCGCCCTGAGCAGCATGGAGCGCCGGGGCCTCATCACGCGCGTCAAGGACCGCGCCGACCGGCGCAAGATCAGCGTGCTGCTGACCGAGCACGGAAAGGCGCTTCGCGACCAGATGCTTCCGCTGGCACACGAGATCAATGCGGAGGGCCTGCGCAGCCTCACGCAAAAGGAGATCAAAAACCTCCTCGGCCTGTTGAAGCGGATCGAGGCCGATCTTCTAGCCAAATCCGAGCGGTCGGCGCCGCCGCGAGCCAAAGCTACTGAGCGGCCGCCCGCGCCGCGCGCCGCGCCAGCTTCTCCTCCGAATAGACCGCCTCGAGGTTGAACAGGCGCTGCGCGTTGAGGCCGAGGATGTTGCGCTTCGCCTGTTCCGACAGGAACGGCAGGTCGTAGATCGTGCTCGGGAGGTCCATGTCCCAGTGCGGATAGTCGGAGGCGTAGAGAAGTTGCGTCTCCGCATTGATCATCTTGAACGTCAGCTGAAGCGCCTCGAGGTTATCCACCATCTCCATCGGTTGCGAGGTGTAATACATCTCGCGCATATATTCGCTCGGTTTGCGCTTGAGGCCCGGCGCCTCTGAGGTGCGCATCATGTATTCATTGTCGATGCGCTGCATCAGGAACGGGACCCACGCGAGGCCGCTTTCGATCCAGATGACCTTGAGCTTCGGAAACCGCTCGGGCAACGCGTTGATCACCCAATTGGCGAGATGTGCCATGTTGAAGAAGCTGAAGCCGAGCGCGTGAACGGTGATGAAGCGGTTGAACGTCGCGAACGTCTGCTCATGCCAGGTGTAGGAGCCGTGGAAGGCGAGCGGCAGGTTGCGCTCCTGCAGCATGGCATAGAGCGGCATGTAGTCGTTCTCGAACACGCCGCGCCGGTGCGGCGCCGTTACCATGAAGCCGATCACCCCCGGCTTGTCGCCGAAATCCTCAACGCATTTTATGCTCGCCGCCGGATCGTTGAACGGCAGGTACAGCATCGAGCGAATCCGGGGCTCGCCGGCGAGAACCTTTTCGACGAGCCAGCGGTTGTAGGCGCGGGCGATGCCGATCTCGACCTCCTTCCGCGGAACCGCGCCCAAAGTCAGCATCGGCGTCGGAAAGAGGCAGATCGAGTCGATCCCCATCGCGTCCATCCACCGCTTGGTCAGCGAGATGTCGCGATGGATGCCAGCGGGCGCCTTCTCGGTCAGCCGGCCGGTGAGGCGCGAGATCCTGCCACCCATGTTCTGATAGGTTCCGTCGGGCGTCGCGACCCCGTTGCGGCCCCAGCCCTGATAGCGGATCTCGTTCCGCAGGGTCGGACTCTCGATGTAGGTGAGGATTTCGTCGTAATGGTCGCTCTCGTAGTGGTGCGCGTCCACGTCGACGATGAAGAGATCCTCGTAGCGCCGCCGGATCGCCTGCTGCCTGGCATTGGCGAGAACGCGATTTTGGTCGAATTCCTCGGCGGCCGGATCGCGGAACATGACGTTTTGGCTGTCCATCGCGTTTTCCTCCTTGAGGCGGTGCGGCTTGCCCGCCCGCG
>DATNIT010000079.1:0-33177 GCA_035604335.1 Allostellaceae bacterium
GAGCCCGGCCGCCCCGCCGAGCGAAAACCCGCTGAAATGCGCGCTCGCAATGCCGAGATGATCCATGAGCGCGATCACGTCCGCCGCGACATCCCCGGGCGTGTAGCCCGGCTCCGGGACCCCGCTGCGGCCGCAGCCGCGCATGTCCAGCACGATCACCCGGAAGAAGCGCGCGTAAGACGGGAGCGGATCGATCCAGGCGGAACCGTCCTGGGCGAAACCGTGGAGCAGGATCAGTGGCTCGCCTGTGCCATGCTCCTCGTAATGAAGCGCCAGCTTGCCCGATTTGTAAGACGGCATCTTGCCTGATCCATATCCCCGACGGCGCCTGGCATCGTTTCTCTCGTCGGGTCCGAACCCGATGGCGCTTCCGGCGGCTAAATTGTATATTGCCGACAATCGTACCGACCTTGTCTCGAGGGTGTCAATTCGATGCCGTGCGACGCTCTGTCCTTGCCGCCGGACGTCCGCCGTCGCGGTTCGGTCGCGCGCGCTGCAGGAGCGCGACGCAATAATCGCGCGAGATCCCCATGATCGACACGCCGGTCGCTTGGCCCGAGGGCGCGCGGTGCGCCGTCCTGCTCACCTTCGATTTCGACGCGGAGACGAATTGGCTGGGCAAGGACCCCGGCAATGCTGACCGTCCTGGCGTCCTCTCCCAGGGCACCTATGGCGCCAAGGTGGGAGTGCCGAGCATCCTCGCGGTGTTGCGGGACATGGGACGGCTTCCCGCGACTTTCTTCGTGCCGGGCTGGACGGCCGAGCGACACACGGAAAAGGTGGACGCGATCCTCCGGGACGAGCACGAGATCGGCCACCACAGCTACTCCCACAGGCCGGTCGAGCCGACCGATGCCGCGGGCGAGCTCGAGGAGATGGAAAAAGGACTCGAGGCCTTGAAGCGCACGGTCGGGGCGCGGCCGGTCGGCTATCGCTCACCCAGCGGCGAGACCAGCCCGAACCTGTTCCGCCTGCTGGCGGAGCGGGGGTTCCTCTACGACAGCTCGATGATGGACGCCGTCAATCCCTATCTGATCTCCGGCACGCAGCGGCCGCTTGTCGAGCTGCCGTGGCATTGGTCGCTCTGCGACACCGTCTACGCGCTGTTCTCGATCAAGTCGCCGCGGGCCATGATGACGAACAGTCACATACTGACCGTATGGTCCGACGAGTTTCGCGCCATTCACGAGGCCGGGGGATTGTTCAACCTGATCATGCATCCCCAGGTCATCGGCAGACCCTCGCGTTTGGTGCTGCTGCGGGATTTCATCCGCTTCATGCAGGGATTTCCCGGCGTCTGGTTCTGCACGTGCCGACAGGCCGCGGAGGCGTTCCTCCGGCAATCCGAGCCGCCGCGGAGCTGAGCCGCCGGCGGGCTTTACGGCTTCTGGGGGATGCACGCGATGGCGTCGATCTCGACCATGAGCTCCTCATGGGCGAGATCGACGCCGCCGACCAGCGTCACGGTCGGCAGATCCTCGACGCCGCGGAACGCCTCAGCGCGCGCCTGCAAGAGCGCCGGCCGGTAGCGGATATCCGTGAGCCAGACGGTGGTCCGAACGATGTCGTCCATCGTGCCGCCCGCGGCCTCGACGAAGGCACGCAAGTTCTTGAACGTGTGCCGGCATTGCGCGAGCGCGTCGCCGCGGCCGACGAGCCGATGCCGATGGTCATAGCTGACCATGCCCGAGATGAAGACGAGATCGCCGGCTCGGAGACACTGCGACCAGCGCTTCGGCGCGGGCTCTTGCACCTGAGGCACCCTGATCCGCTTCTTGATGGAGCTGCGGCGCTTCCTCGCCATGTCGCTCTCGCCTCGCATGTTGTTCCGGCATCGTCGGGCTCGAGCTCGGGCTGGCTTCGACCGTAATACGATTGTCGGAAATCGACAACGGGCGCCGACCGTGGCGAGGCGCTCGGCCAATGGCCGTGCGGACAACGGGACTCGACCTCATTCGTTCCGGAAACGTGCAGCGGTCCCGCCCGGGCCAGCGGGAGGCCGCGGACTTCGCTCTATTTCTTCGAGCCGCGTGCGCTCGCTGCCCGTCGCTTCGGGCCCGCCCGTTCATCGGAGAGCTCGCGCAGCGACGCCATCAGCCGATCGCGGATGCGCTGACAATGTATGCGGCTCACTCGAGCGGCCTTCTCCGCATTGCCCGCCTCGAAGGCCGCGAAGATCTGTTGATGCTCGTTCTGCATGTCCTGGAGGTGGCGCGCGGAGAACGTCTCGGTATGCGCGTAGACTCGAACGTAGTGCTCGACGACGTCGCGCAGGTTTCTGAGGATTTGTACCAGCCGCGGCTGTCTCGTCGCGGAGAACATGGCGGAGTGGAACTCGCCATCGAGCGCGGACATCCGCGCCAGGTTCTCCGGCGTGCAGGAGTCGATCTTCTTCATCTGCTGAAGCACGCTCTTGAGCGCGGCGATGTGATGCGGCGTGCGCCGCTCCGCCGCAAGGCGCGCCGCGTATTCCTCCAGCAGCATGCGGATCTCGAAGATCTCCTCGATCTCGCCGCCGTCGAGCGACGCAACCACATAGCCGCGGCGGGGACGCAGCACCACCAATCCCTCGCGCTCGAGCTGGTTGAGCGCCTCGCGCACCGGCGCGCGACTGACGCCGAGCCGGTTGGCGATGTCGTCCTGCCTGATCGACCCGGCCGGCAACAGGCTGCCGCTCAAGATCGCCTCGCGGAGATAGTCGTGCACCATCTCCGGAAGGCTCTTCATCACCGCGGAAGCCGGAAAATTCGCTTCTTTCAAGATCGGCACCGAGCCCCCTCAAGCTGGCAGACCATATCCTCTCGTCCCTTGGCCGGTCAATCAGCCGGTGTATGCGCGCATCGACGATCCCGGCTCCAGAGTGGGCCGCCGACGCGCGGCGACGCATTGACGGTTGCGGCCGCGCGGCCTAGCATATTCGACAATCGACAATCCGATCCGTCGGAGGGCGCGCGTCGCATGGCTGCAGTTCACGAAAGTCGATCTTCCGAGCCCTACACGGCGGAGCGGTTGCAGAGCCTGGTCGAGCCCGCGCGCGTGCATCGAAGCGTCTACCTCGATCCCGCCATTTTCGAGCTCGAGATGGCGCGCATCTTCGGTCGCGCCTGGATCTTCGTCGGCCACGACAGTCAGGTGCCGAACGCGGGCGACTTCTTCTGCACTCGGATCGGGCTGCAAGCGGTGGTCATGGCCCGGCACAGCGACGGCAAGGTGTACGTCCTGTACAACCGCTGCGCCCATCGCGGCGCCAAGGTGGTCAACGAGGAGACCGGCAACGCGCGGCACTTTCGCTGTCTCTATCATGGCTGGGCTTATCACACCGACGGCCGTATCGCCTCCGTTCCGCTCCCCAAGGATTATCCGCCGAGCTGCGACCCGAAGGATCCGCGCTTCGGCATGACACGCGTGCCCAGAGTCGAAAGCTATCGCGGTTTCGTGTTTGCCAGCTTGGCGGCGGAGGGGCCCGATCTCGCGACGTTTCTCGGCGAGGCACGGCATGCTCTCGACGACGTCGCCGATGGGTCGCCGGAAGGTGCCGTCGAATTCGCCGGCGGTTGCCACCGATACGTTTACCCCGGGAACTGGAAGCACCAATTCGAGAATCTGACCGATACCTACCACACCATCGCAACGCATGCCTCGACGGTACAGCGCGACGGCCAACAGTTTCATCGTCGGCCCGGCGAGGAAGGCGGGAAAGCGACCTTTTATGATTCGGAAGGCGAGCCGGTCATTTTGAATCTGGGTGTCCTCACCTTTCCCAACGGCCACGGCGCCTGCGAGACCATGATTCCGGAGGAGCCCTCAGGGGGAGACATGGAGGAATACCGCGCGCTCCTCGTGAAGCGGCATGGCGAGGAGCGCACGCGCGAGGTCCTTCGGCAGAAATACCACAATCTCATCCTGTTCCCGACCTGCGACATTCTCTTCGCGCAAAACGCCATTCGCGTGATCCTGCCGCTCGCCGTCGACCGGACGGAGGTTCGGATTTATCCGATGCGGTTCAAGGGGGCTCCGAAGGGGATCTTCGAGAGCCAGATCAAGTACGTGAATCTCACGCACTCCGCGTCGTCCTTCGTGCAATCAGACGACCTTGAGGCCTTCACGCGCGTGCAAGAGGGGCTCGCCTCCGATGGCAACCAATGGAACCTGCTGGCGCGCGGGCTCGACACGGAGACGCGGAGCAACACCGGCGTCGGATACGGCAATCGATCGAGCGAGATCGGGCAGCGCCATCAATATCAAGCCTGGCTCGCGATGATGTGCGCGCAATAGCGACGGGTTGGGTGCGCTGCCGCGGAGAGCATGACCGGGGATGAGCAAAGTGGACCCCCTGGTGGAGCTGCTGGGACACGCGCGGCTGGAGCGCCGCCAGATCGCGGCGCTTCCCAAGGACCTGGCGCCGCGAACCGAGGAAGCGGGCTATCGCATCCAGGAAGAGTTGACCGAATGGCTCGCCGGCGCCGGCCTTGGCCCGCTCGGCGGCTACAAGGTGGGCCTGGTGAGCGCCAGCATGCGCGCCTCGGTCGGCGGACAGGCGGTCCTCGGAGTGGACTGCCCCGTCTACGGGGCGATCCCGCGGAAATGCATCTTCGAGCGCCGCGCCGAGCTCGCCTTCAGCGATTTCATCCGGCCCTATGTCGAGGGCGAGATCGCCGTTCGGCTCGGTCGCGACCTTGATCCGGCGGATGGGCCGTTCACGATCGACTCCGTCGCGGCGCACGTCAGCGACTGCTTCGCGGCGATCGAGCTCGTGGATTGGCGCATGCAGTACATGACGTTTCCGCCGCCGCTCGCGCCCTTGATGATCGCCGACAGCGGCTCGAATTGGGGCTGCGTCGTGGGCGCTCCCGTCCGCGATTGGCGCTCTCTCGATCTCTCCGCGCTCAGCGGCGCGATGACGGTGGACGGTCGGGAAGTCGGTCGCGGAACGGGCGGCGATCTCCAGGGCAACCCCCTCAACGTACTCGCCTGGCTCGCCAACAAGCTCCGCGAGCGCGGTCGCGGCTTGCGCGCGGGCGAGATCGTTCTGCTGGGGTCGGTGACGCCCAGCGACGGCAAATTCCGGCGCGGCGCCGAGGTCGTGGTCGAATGGGAGGCGCTCGGCGCGGTATCGGCGCGGTTCAACTGAAATGCCGGGTCCGCGCTCCGAGGGCCTCCCGGAGCGGCACCGTCAATCCGGACGAACGATCTTCCAGTAGGTGTCCTTGTTGTGGACGAGCCCGTCCTTGAATTCCCAGAGGTCGCAGCCCTGGTAGTCCAGCACCGTGCCGTCCTTGGATTTACCCCGGACCTGCCATACCGAGACGGCTCGGTTCCCGCTGACGTACTCGTAGTGGTGATCCCACCTCATGTCCGGGATCACCTTGAAGCGATCCGACAGGATTTTGCCGATCGCGGCCTTCCCGCGCACGGCGCGCCCGACCGGCTCGGGCCCGCTCGCCATATAGAACGTGGCGTCTTCGGTGAAGTACGACAGGATCCGGTCAACGTCGCGGCTGTTGAAGGCGGCGGCGATCTCCAGCAGGAGCTCTTTCGTTACGGCTCGGTGCTTCGGTGCTGTGCTCGCGTCATTCATGACGATCCTCCCTATGGCCAAGCGAAATCGAAAATACCGCCCGCATGCCGGGCGCGTGGCTCAGAACGGCAGCGCGAGCGCCGGAAACGCGGAATCGCAATTCACGAGGTCGACGCGCTTCATGACGATCTCCCAGCGTCCTGCCTTGCGGCGCAGGACGTGCCGCACCCGTCCGCCATAGACGCATTGATCGCGGCCCGGGCGGAACTCGAGCAGGACAAAGCTCGCATCGGTCTCGTAGAGATCGCTTGCGGCATCGCCCGGCGTCACGGCGATCGCGGACAGCACGTGGCAGGTCCGCGACGGCGGCGTCTGGACGTGGATCTGCGGGTGGCGCAATCGCGCAACGCGCGCGAGCAACGTGGATTTTTCGTCGTAGAACAGCGAGACGTGATCGGACGGGCTCTTCTGGCCGCGCGCGGCGGGAACCCAATAGCAGCCGTCCTCCGCGAAGAGCGAGGCCCATTCGTCGAACTCACCGTCGTCGAGGAGGCGCGATTCCCGCAGAACGAACGCACTGATCTCCTCGCGCAGATCGGCCGATATCGGTGCCTCCCGGTCGCTGCGTTTCATCTACCCACCCATCGCGGGCAAGGGTGATTGAGCGCGCACCGTGGCCGGCACCGAGTTCTCCGTTGGCGAGCGAACGCCCGCACATGTTTGTCGATATTCGTCGCTCATCGTGCGAGCCAAGGCTGGTAAATCCGTGATTTTGACCATTGACGGGCACTCCGAGACCGGCGGATGATAGGCGAAGTTTCGTAAATCGACAATCCTCAGAACGCAGAGGATCCCAGGCCAATGCCGACCCGTCTCCCCAGGGCTCCGGAGCAACCGGCAAGCGTCTCGGACATGGTCCATCAGCACTTGCGCGAAGGCATTTTCTCCGGCGTGCTGCGCGCGGGCCAAGCCTTGAAGCAGGATGAGATCGCGACGCGGCTTGGCGTGAGCCGAGCTCCCGTACGCGAGGCGCTCAACCAGCTGGAGCGGGACGGGCTCGCAATTCTACGTCCGCGCCGCGGCTATATCGTCGCATCGCTCGAAGCCGACGAGATCGCGGATATTTTCGATCTCCGGATGCTGCTCGAGGCGTACGCGGGGCGCGCGGCCGCGAAGAAGCGAACCCTCCGGGATGTCGCCGCCGTCCGCAAGCTCCTGGCGGCCATGGACGCGCTGACCATGGACAGCCCGGCCGCGATCGCCGAGTGGGCGGCGCTCAACCGAACTTTTCATGACGCGATCTATCTCGCGAGCGGCAGCAGCCGACTGCGCCAGATCACGGCCAACCTGCGCGACACGGTGGAGCAGTACGTGCGGCTCGACGCCTTTACCGCGAAGCATATCGGCAACGCGCAGGCCGAGCACAGGCTGATCGTGCAGGCATTCGTCGCCGGCGACGCCGAGCGCGTGGCCACGTTGAGCCGCGAGCATTGCCGCCACACCCGCGATCGGCTCATCGCGTCGTTGCAGCGTCGCCGCGCAGGAGTTGCCGCGGAATGAGCGGGCCGACGCGTTCCTCTCCACCAGCCGCGTCGCGTCGATGCAGGCGGAGTTCCAGCGGCCCGATGCCACAGGAGGATCGGCGATGACCAATTGTCTGATTGAGAACGGCACGTTGCTCGATGCGACCGGCCGTGCGCCGCAGCCCAATACGTCCGTATTCGTGAAGGACGACCGCATCGCGAAGATCGGCCCATCGGCCGAGCTGCGCCGGTATGCCGAGGGCATGGGACCCTACAAGGCGATCGACGCTGCCCAGCGCACGATCATGCCTGGCTTGATCGACGCGCATGTCCATCCTTCCTACGGCGACATCACCTCGATCGAGGAGCTCGACATCTATACGAGCTGCGAATACCGGACGTTGCGCGCCGCGCTCGCCTGCCGAAAGGTCCTGCGGGCGGGCGTCACCGCGATGGTGTGTCCGGGCGGCAATTGGAACATCAACGTGGCGCTCCGCGATGCCGTGAACGCCGGCCTCATCGAGGGACCGCGCATCGCCGCCGGCGGGCACTACATATCGACCTGGAACAGCACGGGATCGTTCTTTCCGACCCACCTCGAGCACCCCATGTCTTCCTTCGCGGTGATCTGCAATTCGCGCGACGAGATGGTGGCTCAGGCCCGCAAGGAGATCAAAAACGGCGTCGACATCGTCAAAGTGTCCGGCGATGGCGACACCTCGACGACGGCGGGCATGGCCCTCGCGGGCAGCATCACGCTCGACGAGCTGAAGGCGATCGCGGAGGTCACCCACTTGATGGGCCGGCGTTGCACCATCCATGCGCGCTCCGGGCAAAAGGCCGCCGACGCGTCGCGCGCGGGCTTCGATTGGGTCATCCACGCGTCCTACATGAATGACGAGGAGCTGGGCGTCATCATCGACAATCGGACGCCGCTCAATCCAACCCTGAGCCTGCTCGTGAATTCGGTCGAGTGGGGTCCCGATCTCGGTCAGCACCCGATGGTGACCGAAGGCTACAAGCGCGAGATCGAGGCGGCGATCCGGATCCTTACCAAGGCTCACAAGGCCGGCGTCATGATGATGGCGGGAACGGATTCCGGCCAGCTGGCGGTTCCCTACGGCGCCTGGCACGCGCGCGAGCTGGAGCATCTCATGACCTATCTCGGCATGAGCGCCATGGAGGCGATCCGCGCGGGCACCTACAACGCCGCCTTCGGCCTCGGAATGCAGGACCAGCTCGGCACGCTCGAAGAGGGAAAGCTCGCGGACCTGCTCGTGGTCAACGGCGATCCGCTCGCCGACATCCAGGTTCTGCAGGATCCGAGGCGGCTCGAGGTCATCATGAAGGGCGGCGACGTCGTCGACACCAAGACGCCGTTGCCGCAGCCCAAGGTATACACTTGGGAGAAGCCGCTGGTTATCTGGCCCGATCCCCGCTTGCCGGATCAGGATTTCGTTCGCCGCCATGCCAAGATCAAACCGCGCTGGATGCGGGATATGGCGCGGGCGGCGGAGTAGTCGCTATCCGAACAATCGCTCGAGGGCGATCAGACGCGTGGGGGCTTGAATAAAAACAGGAGGGGCTCATGGGTGACCGGACGATGGCATCGATACGCAGACTGGTCCTGCTTGCGGTGTGCGCGGTCGCTTTCGCGGCGAGCGGCGCACAAGCCGCCGAGAAGGTGACGCTCGGGTACAGCTCGGCCGACGCAACCTACGGCGTATGGTTCTACGCGCAGGACAACGGCTTCTTTCAGAAGCGCGGGCTCGACAGCACCCTGGTCTTCTTCGATTCCGGGACGAAAGGCATTCAAGCGCTGGTCGGCGGCGCCGTCGATGTGGCGGCGGGGGACGCCAACGCGCTGATGAATGCCAAATTCGCCGGGGCGGACGTCGTGTTCATCGGCACCTCGCTGGGCGTTCTCACGGGCAACGCCTACACCGCGAAGGACATCGCCTCGCCCGCCGATCTCAAGGGGAAGAAATGGGGCATCAGCTCCTTCGGCTCGGAAGCGAATTTTGCCGCGCAACTGGCGATCAAGTCGTTCGGGCTGGGCGAGAGCGACGTGACGCTGGTGCAACTCGGGAACCAGGGAAATCGCCTCGCGGCGTTGGATGCGGGCCAGATCCAGGCTTCGACGTTCCTGCCGCCGGTGTCGGAGAAGGCCGAGGCCGCGGGCTACAAGAAGGTTGCGGAGCTGCCGAAGCTCGCGCCGAATTTCTTCAGTATCGGGCCCGCGACATCCACCAAGACGCTGCACGATCGCCGGCCGGTGGTTAAGGCCGTCCTGCAGGCGCTCGCCGAGGCCACGGCTGCCTACAAGAAGGATCGCGCCGGCGGCATCGCGGCGATTCAAAAATATCTCAAGGCGAGCGAGCACGACGCTGCGGCGGCATGGGAGTACTTCGCACCGCTGGCGCCGATCGATCTGCGGCCGGCGCCGACCTCGTTTCAGATCCACCTGGATCATTCGACCGACCCGCGGGCGAAGACCGCGAAGTTCGAGGACTTCGTCGACCTGTCTCTGCTCGACGAGCTTGACAAGGAGGGGTTCTTTAAGGCTCTCAAGTGACGCGTCAGGATTGACCACGGCATCCCCACCAAAGTGAGCGGTTCAGCGGAGATATCGGACACTCGCATAAGAGCCGCCAACGTCGTTCAGTCGGTGCGTCTCGGCCGCTCTCCAGAGCAGATCCTTTGGAGCGGCTGCGGGATCGTGGCGATCGTGCTGCTTTGGCAGGTCGGCGCGATGACGGGATTCCTGCCGCAGCGGTACACCAGCAGCCCGACCGCCGTCATCGCGACCGCCGCGAGTCTGATCGCGAATGGCGAGCTGATCCATGATACGTCCATCACGCTGTTTGAGTTCTCGGTCGGCATGGCCGCCGCGATCAGCGTTGGAATTCCTGTCGGCCTTGCCGCCGGCTGGTACCGGCGATTTCAGTACGCATTGGAGCCGTATCTGGCGGCGCTCTACGCCACGCCCTCGCTGGCGTTGCTGCCGCTCTTGGTCTTGTGGTTCGGGATCGGAATAAGATCGACCACGGTTCTGGTCATCATCAGCGCGTTCTTCCCCATCGTCATAAACGTCATGCAGGGAGTGAAGACGGTCGACGTGGGCTTGCTCCGGATGGCCCGGAGCTTCGGTGCCGGACAAGGCCGGATCTTTCGGGAGATCGTCTTGCCGGCGACCGTGCCGTTCCTCGCGAGCGGATTGCAGCTTGGCGTCGCACGCGGTTTGATCGGGGTCATCGTCGGCGAGATGTACGCGGCCAGCAACGGCGGGCTCGGGTATATGATCGCGGTATCCGGCTCGACGCTCGCCGTCGACCAGATGTTCGTCGCCGTCGTGATCGTCACGGCAATCGGGATTATCCTACTCGGTGCCACGCGCACCTTCGAGCGGCGCCTTCAGCATTGGAAGCCGAGGGCGACCGAATGAGCGACTTGGCGATACCGCGACCGATCCGGCTGCCTCGGATATCGGAGAGAGCGGCAATCGGCACGGTCTCGATTTCGCTGGGCGTGGTTGCCTGGGAGCTCGTCGCTCGTGCGGGCCTGGTCTCGCCGGTCTTGCTCAGCTCGCCAAGCGCGATCGTCGCGGCTTTCGGGCGCTTGCTGGCGTCGGGCGAGCTCGAGCGGCACCTGATCGTAAGTGGGAGGGAGTTCGCCGTCGGTCTCCTGCTGGCGATCGTGATCGGGCTGCCCGTATCGGTTCTCGCGGGATGGAACACCCGCGCCGGGTGGTTTCTGCAGCCGCTCGTTTCCGCTCTCTACGCGGCGCCGACCGTGGCGCTGTTCCCGCTCATCATCATCTTCCTGGGCATCGGCTTCTGGGACAAGGTCCTGCTGGTGTTCATCAGCGGCTTCCTGCAGATTTTCATCGCCACGACGGCCGGCATTCGCGCGACCGACCGGCGCTGGGTCCGGCTTGCGCTCAGCTTCAAGGCGAGCCAGCCGAAGCTGTTCTGGAGCATTGTGCTGCCCGGCGCCGTGCCTTATCTGTTGCTGGGCCTCCGCCTCGCCGTCGGCCGCTGTGTGGTCAACGTGGTCGTGGCGGAGATGTTGGCGTCGGAGGCCGGTGTCGGTTACATGATCGCGTTCTATGGGAACACTTTCAAAGTCGCGGAAGTCTTCGTGGCCCTGATCTCCGTCGTCGTGACGGGCGTCGTGCTGAACCAATTGCTCCTGATGGTCGAGCACCACGTCGGGCGCTGGCGGCCAACGGTCCAATGATGAGAGGACCGCATGGCTAAGAAGAAACTGGAGCTCAAGGACCTCTCGTTCGAGTACGCGTCCCTGGCGGCCTTGGACGGCGTCTCGTTCGACGTCGAGGAAGGGGAGTTCGTGAGCATCGTCGGCCCCAGCGGATGCGGCAAGAGCACGATGCTCAGCGTCATCGACGGGCTCATCCCCGCGACCCGCGGCAAGATCGTCGTCGATGGCAAGGAAGTGCGGGGCCCCGGTCACGATCGCGCCCTGGTTTTCCAGGAGCCGTCGCTGCTGCCATGGCGGACCGTGCTTGCGAACATCACGTTCGGCCTCGAATGCCAGAAGGCCACGCGAAAGGAGGCGGCCGAGAAGGCGCATAGCCTGATCCGCCTGGTCGGTCTCGACGGCTTTGCCGACGCCTACCCGTACCAGCTGTCCGGCGGCATGCAGCAGCGCGTCAATCTGGCGCGTGCCCTCGCGGTCGATCCCGAGGTCCTGCTGATGGACGAGCCCTTCGCGGCGCTCGATGCCCAGACCCGGGAGGTGATGCAGGCGGAATTGCTGGGGATCTGGCGGCGCACGGACAAGACGGTTCTGTTCGTCACGCATCAGATCGACGAGGCCGTCTACCTCGCCGATCGGGTGATCGTCTTCACGGGACGGCCGGGCCGCGTCCAGGATATCGTCGTCCCCCGGCTCAGCCGCCCGCGCGACCTTTCGGTCAAGCACTCGCGTGACTTCCTGTCATGCGTCGAGCGGATCTGGTCCCTCATCCAGGCAGACGGCAAGAAATTGCCGGAGCACGGAGGGCGCGCCGCCTGACGAGCGCGACACGTCGAATCGAACGGAGACATCATGCTGATCGATTGGCATTCAAACCTGCAGCTTCCCGAGCACGCCGACGACGGCGACGAAATGATCAAGCGCGTCGGCATTGCCATCGATGCGACGCCGGCGTCCCACGAGAAGCACGTCGCCGGCGTCGCGGAAAAGTTCGTTCTGATCACCATAAATTTCCCGCGGATCAAGGTGCGGGTTCCCAACGAGTTCGTCGCCGAGTACGGCCGGCGCTTCCCGGGCCGGGCGAAATCGCTGGCCTGCGTCGATCCGCTCGACGAGCGCGCGCCGCGCGACCTTGAATACGCCATCAAGGAGCTCGGCATGCACGGGCTCAAGATCTCGCCCGTCTACGGCGGATACGACCCCTGGTCCAAGGAGGCTTGGCGGATCTACCAGGTTTGCGACCGCCTGCGCATACCGCTGCTCTGGCATCAGTCTGCGGCCTATGCGTCCGAGAGCACGCTGGAATACGGCAATCCCATTCTGCTCGACCGGATCGCGCGGGAATTCCCGAAGCTTAGGATGATCGTGGCTCATGTCGGGCAGCCCTGGGTCGGCGAGACCGTGGTGCTGCTCCGCAAGCATCCGCAGATCTTCGCCGACCTCTCGGCGCGATTTCATCGGAAATGGCAGCTCTACAATGCGCTGATGCTGGCTCTGGATTACAAGGTCACGAACCAGCTGCTCTTCGGTTCGGATTTTCCGTTGCGGACGACGTCGGATGCCCTGGCAGAGTTCCGGAACATCAACAATTGGGGCGAAGGCGTCAGCCTGCCGAAGTTTCCGCCGGAGATCATCGAGGACATCGTTCAGAACCGGCCGCTCGAGCTGCTTTGGCCCGAGGGCTGAGCGCCCGACTCCCGCGCGGGGATCAGCCCGTGAAGACCAGCGATTTGATGACGACCGTGACGACGTGCGCGTCCGGGTGTTCCTCGCTGATGTCGATGTAGTCGAAATCCTGCAGCTGAACCCCGTCGATGCAGATGATGTTCTTGTAACCCCCGAGTTGCCTCGACAACTCCGCGCCCACGAGCCGGGCGAGGTCGCTGTCGAGAACGAGGACAAGCGGGCTCGCGGCGCGAACGGCATCTGCCATGGTTTCGGCGACACCTGCCGCGAGGGCGCTCAAGCCTCGAAAGCTGGGTCCATGACGCCAATGAATAGCGAGGACGACCTGAGCCGCGGTGCTGGCGATTTCGTTGCTGTCGAGCGCGTGTCTGATGATGCGGCTGGCATCGGCGGGCGTCGGCTCGGGCCCATCGAATTCCGCCGTCACCACCTGCAAGCCGCGCAAGGGCAGAAGCGACGGGTTGGCGATGTAAATGGTATTGCCGCTCACTTGCACGGTGAATTGGGAGGCGCCAATCACCGTTGCGCGGATGCGCTCGACCGATCGCTCCACCGGGATCCCCGGGAGATAGTCGGGCACGAGCGCGTTGATGGACTGCGCGAGCAAGAGGCCGAGGTCCCCGAAGCCCCGGGGCTCCACGGCATAGATGTATTCCGCCACGCCGCCCGAGAACATGACGGCGTCCACGGCCCCGCCGCCGGAGAGCGGACTCGTGATCATCAGCTCCGCGGCCAAGGCCGGAAGGGGCTGCCGAGCCGCGGCGGCCAGCAACGAGCGCGCGAGCGTGTCGGTCAATGCGCGTCGGCTCTCGGAGCTGAGGGCTTGGCCGATCCGAAGATCGAGACCGAGATGGCGAGCGGCGACGCCGGCGGCGTGCTCGATCTTCGTCACCAAGCCCTCGGCGTCCAACGTGACCAGGCGCGCGCCGACATTGATCGCCGCGGTGTCGAGAACGTGGCCTCCGGCAACGAGAGCGAGCTTGCTGGTGCCGCCGCCGATATCGATGTTGAGGACCGTCGCCCCGTGGTGCCCGTGGGCCGAGCGCGCCACCGCGCCGGATCCATAGGCCGCCATCTTCGCTTCGAGCAGCGGTCCGGCGCTGGCACAGACGAATTTGCCCGCCTCGTCGGCGAACAGCCGCACGATCGCTTCCGCATTGTCTTTGCGGGCCGCGTCGCCGGTGGTGATGACCGCTCCGGTGTCGACATCCGAGGGCGCAAGGCCGGCCGCTCCATAGGCGCTCTTGAAGAAGGCCGACAGGGTCGGGGTATCGATCGACGTCCCATTGAGGAAAGGCGTGAGGAAGATCGCCGAGGCATAGTCGACCCGCCGCTTCGCGAGCTCGAAGCGGCTCGACAGCGCGGCACTCTGCCGGCGGAGCTCCAGCGTGGAAAAGACCAGATGCGACGTCGATGAGCCGACGTCTATGCCGACGCTCCGCAACTCGATCCGATCGCGCTTCCACAATATGTGATTGTGCTCGTCGTGTTCATGATCGAGGTCATGATCGTGGGGCAACCGGGCGCTCCCTGTTCGAGTGACACCGCAAGTCCGAGTTCAAGCTACTTGCGCCACTCGGGCAGCGGCTTGGGTTGGGTTCCCGACTTGGCAAGCTCCGATTGGAAGATCTCGAGCACGTCGTCGTCCTCGCCTTCGTAGGCGATCTCGTTTCCGAGCTCGGTGTGCATGCTCTCCGGACCGAGATCCTCGGTCAGGATCCGCCAGTAGCCGTAGTGAATGGCGAAGTAGCGCGCGGGCTCGGCGCCGGAGTTGAAATGCTGATGGAACCACATGTCGGGCGGCGCGAAGAGGGAGCCCGGCTGCCAATCGAGCTTCTCCTTGGGCTCTCCCTCCTTCCACATGAGCGAGTAGCCCTTGCCGGACAAGATCAATATGTGCGCCCCGGGTCCATGGCGATGCGCCTTCTTGTAGGTCCCGACCGGAAACTGAGCGATGTGCGACTGGATCGTGTTGTTCGCCATCTCGAACATGATCCCGCTGCCGCCGGCGCCACGCCAGCTGTAGCCCTGCAGCGCGAAGTCCATGATGTCCGGGACGAAATTGCTCCGCCAGATGATGTTCGGCAGCGCCTCGCCCTTGCCGCTGAAGTAGTCCTCCTCGCCGTTGAACCGGTCCTTGAACACATGGTCGCAGTTGAAAATGAAATGCGTGCTCCGAAACAGATTGAACACGACCGGCGCGTTCGAGACGACCAGCAGGCGCACGGGCTGGTCGGGCGTCCCGTTGAAGTGCTGCCGCCAGGAATTCAGCGGCGGCGAGAAGATGCTGCCCTCCTGCCATTCGAAGGTCTGCTTCTTCCCGCCCTCGACCCACACGGTGGTGGCGCCGCGTCCCGAGAGCACGACGACCTCCTCCTCGAACATGTAGCGCTCGGGCAGCGTCTGTCTGGCCGGTGGAATCTCGATGATGTATGCGTCCATGGAGCCTTCGCCGCCGAACAGCCGGACGAACGCGCCCTTGACGCCCTTGCGCGGCCACATCTTCATCGGCAGGTCGCCGCGGATATTCTGCACCATGAGCCCGCCGATGATCGGGACGCCCTCCTTGTCCGCCCACTCGCTATAGGGGGACGGCAGAACCCGCTTTTGCTGCAGTGAAGAGGTGCCTTCGGCCATGTCGTGCGGCTCCTTCGTCTAGGCGATCTCGGCGGTCATCACTCCGCCGCTCGAACGGTGGGCGAGCCGGCGTCGCGAATCCGCGGCAGCACCTTTTCCGCGAACAGCCGCATGCTCCGCATGGTGAGTTCGTGCGGCATGCCGGACCAGGCGGAGTTGATCAGAAGTTGATCGAGATCGAGCTCATCGCGAAGCTCCTCGATGCGCTCGACGACCTGAGCCGGCGTTCCGAACAAGAGCGAGCGCTCCTTGACGAACTCGTAGCTCAGCGACTTCGTCTGCTCTCGCTCCAGCTCCGGCGTCAGCTGCTCGTTCGGGTTCAAATAGATTTTCGGTCCGCGCCAGTTGCTCCAGTTCAGGTACTGCATGACGTAGCGTTCGGCCACCTCGCGCGCCTCCGCCTCGGACTCGGCGACGAACGCATCGCGCATGATGGAGGTGCGCGCGCCATAGCGGCCGTCCGCCGTCGTCGGGGAGGCTGCGTTCTCCCGATAGAGCTTGAAGCGCTCCTTCAGCGTGGCGACGGGCGGGCGCCACATGATGATGCCCATGTCGTTCTTCGCCGCGAACTCGACCGAGGACGGCGAATCCACCACTTGCCACATGGGGGGATGCGGCTGCTGGCGCGGGCGCGGGAAGATCGACAATCGGACCAGCTCGCCGGCGCTGTCGACGTAGTCGGCGTCGTTCACGGGATGCGCCCGATCCCAGCGAAAGCCCGGTGTCGGCACCGTGTAGATCGGTCCGGCATGGGCGAAGGTGCGTTGCGAAAGCGCTTTCTTCAGGATCGCCACCGTGTCGGCGAACACCTGCATGTTGCCCTCGGGATTGCGCGGGTCCGCCTTCGGGTTGAGATTGACCCCCTCGAGGCCGTAATTGCCGCGCCCCACGCCCAGCTCGAGCCGGCCGTTCGACAACTGGTCGAGCATCGCCACGTCCTCGGCGAGCCGCAGGGGATGCCAGAACGTGATGATCGCCGCCCCGAGGCCGATCCGCAGGCGCTCGGTGCGAGCCGCGATGTCGGTCGCCATGATGATCGGGTTGGGCAGCAGCTCGCGGCCCCAGATGCTGAAATGATGCTCCGCGAACCAGATGCTGTCGAAGCCGGCGCGGTCGAGGAATTGCGCGAGCTCGCGGACCTCGTTCATCACCGCGAGATAGTCGCGGGTGTGTCCGGGATCGGAGGGATTGCAGAAAAAGCCTATCTTCATTGCATTGCTCCCGTCATGCATGCCAACGTCGCTCGTCCACCCGCCGACGTTCGGCCGGCGTATGTGACCGCGTGGTCACCTTTTTATAGCAATGCAGGGCGCGCGCGGCAAGACGGCTATCGCGGCCGCGCACATATGGTATTTACATATGGTATTTACTGTCGTCGATCGGACGTTGATGGCGCGCCGGCCGCCGGGCGGCGGAGCTCATCGGGGGTTGCATGAAACGAAAGCCCGTTGCGAGTTCCGGAGGCGCGGCTGCGGTCCCCGCGCGGTGGAAGCGCGAGGTCAAGCGCAAGAGCCGGGTCAAGACCGAGCTCGGCATACTCAAGGCCCTCGAGGGGGTGCTGACGAGGCACGGCTTCGAGGGGCTCGGCGTCAATGCGGTCGCGCAGGCGGCCGGCGTCTCCAAGGAGCTGATCTATCGCTATTTCGGAGGCCTCGAGGGACTGATCCTGGCCTGGGTGGAAGAGCGCGACTACTGGTCGATCCGGCGGATCGATGGGACTCAGCATCGGCTGGAAGTCGCCGGCGCCGACGCAAAGACCATGATGCGCCACAGCCTGAAGACCTTCCTCAGGGACCTCCGATCGAAGCCGCAGATCCAGGAAATCCGGCGGTGGGAGGTCCACTCGCGCAGCCCTCTGGCGCGACGCATCGCGCGCCGGCGCGAGGAAGCCGGGCGCCGCCTCATGTCGAAGATCCCCGAGGACCCCGCTCACGATATCGCCGCGATTTACGGCGTGCTTCAGGCTGGGCTCTGTTATCTGGTTCTGCGCTCCACGGTCCTGAAATCCTACGGCGGGGTCAGCCTTAGAAGTGCGGGCGGTTGGAAGCGCTTCGAGCGGGCGGTCGACGAAATTCTGGACGCGGTATTCGATCAGACCCCTCGAGAGAGCGGTGCCGGCGCGAAGCCGAGCAGGCGCTCGAACCGCTCGGCGTAGCGCGGCCATGCGGCGGGATTGACGAGCCGGGGCGGCGTGCCGCCGGCGAAGATCGCGATCCATTGTTCGGCCGTCGCCACGGCCATGTCGTAGAGCGCTTCCTCCGTCACGCCGGCGGTATGGGGGCTCGCGATGACGGTGTCGAAGGCCAGCAAAGGGTGATCCGGCCGGGGCGGCTCCTCGAGGAAGACGTCGAGACCGGCGCCGGCGATCGTGCCGGCGCGCAGCGCGTCCGCGAGGTCGTCTTCCCGATGGATGCCGCCGCGCGCCGTGCTGATGAAGAATGCCGTCGGCTTCATGAGCGCCAGCTCGGCGCGGCCGATCATGCCCATGGTCTCGCGGGTACGCGGACAGTGCAGCGTCACGAAATCCGAGCGGCGCAGGAGCTCGGTCAGCTCCACTTTCGCGGCGCCGCGCTCCTTGACCTGCTCGGCCGTGAGGTACGGGTCGCAGGCGAGCACCGTCATGCCGAACAGCACCCGGCAAAGCTCCGCCGTGCGCGTGCCGATCTGGCCGATGCCGATGACGCCCACCGTCTTGCCGCGGATGTCGTTGCCCGTAAGCCGGAAGCGGTCGCGCACGCCCTCCCGCCGCAGCATCTTGTCCGCGAGCGCGATCTTCTTCGAGAGCGAGAGCATGAACCCTAGCGCATGCTCTGCGACGGCCTCCTTGTTGAAGCCGGATTGGTTGCAGACGATGACGCCCGCCGCGGTGCAGGCGTCGACGTCGATCATGTCGTAACCCGCGCCGCTCGAGCAGATCGCGAGCAGGCTCGGGCAGCGCTCGAGCAGCGCGGCATCGCCGAACCAAGGCTCCCTGAGCTCGCCGCGGGGCTGGATCTGATATCCGTGCGAGCGGGATATCTCCGACCAGGCGTCCCGCTCCGCCCGGTCATAGCGGAGGCGCACGAGCTCGATCTCGGGTCGGGCCGCCAGCGTCCGTTCTGCGATCGGATCGAAGAACCGCTCGAAATAGGCGAGGCGCTTGATATTGGCGGCCGTCCTTTCGGGCATGGATCGATATCCCCTCAGCGCTCCCTATCCCGGTGCGCCCATGATACCGCCACCCCCTGACCGAGCGCGAGCGCGCAGGGATTCCGCGGTATCGTCGAGGCAGGCGGGAAAATGAGAGGGGACGCGGAAATAAGGGCCGCGCTCAGGCGGTGCCGGCTGCCCGCTCGACCTCGCGGAAGCTCACGAGCTTGCGCCGTTCCTCGTCCCACAGGGTCAGCCGCACGCTCTTGAGGCTCGCCCAGATCGTCAGGCGCTTGGCGCGACGCAGCTCCGGGTTCTCCTTGAAGCAGGCACGCAGGCGATAGTTCGGGATCTTGCTGGCGAGGTGGTGGATGTGATGGAAGCCGATCGAGGCGGTGAGCCAGTGCAGCAGGTTCGGCAGATCGTAGAACGAGCTGCCCTCGACCGCGGCGGCGTGGAAATCCCAATCCGCCGCCTGGCGCCAATAGGTGTCCTCGAACTGGTGCTGGACATAGAAGAACCAGACGCCGATCGCGGTCGCCAGCAGCATGACCGTGCCCCAACCCACGAGGAGCGCGATTGGTCCGACGAAGATCGCCAGAACGACCGCGGCGGCGGCGGCGGAGACGTCGGTGCCGAGGATGCTGAGCCAGGCACCGCGGTCGCCGAGCCGGCGGGCATAGGGCACGCGGTAGCGTACGAGCAGAACATAGGCGGGGCCGAGGCCGAACAGCACCGCCGGATGGCGATAGAGGCGATAGAGCAGCCGCTGGAAGCCCGAGCGCGCACGGTACTCGGCGACGGTGAGCGTGGTCACGTCACCGACGCCGCGCCGGGCGAGATTGCCGGAGGTCGCATGATGGACCGCGTGATCCCGGCGCCAGGCCCCGTAGGGCATCAGCGTCAGGACGCCGAGGACGCTGCCGAGCGCGTTGTTGGTCCAGGTCGAGCGGAAGAAAGAGCCGTGGCCGCAATCGTGCTGGATCATGAAGGCGCGCACGACGAAAAACGCGGCGGGGAGCGCGAGCGCAAGGAGCGGCCACACGCCTTCCGCGAGGCCCCAGAGCATGACGCCCGCGCAGGCCAGCAAAGGCAGCGCCGTGGTGAGCAGCTGGATCGCGGCGCGCTTTCGATCGGGTTGGGTGTAAGGCGTTAAAATCCGGCGCCATGATTGGGGCGAGATCGGCGGGCCGGCGGTATCGGGCGCCTCGGGCGATGAGTTCACGGTCTTGGCGTCCGTGCTGAGATAAATGGGAAACGGGGCGGCCGAAGCCGCCCCGCCTTGGTTCAAGCGGTCTGAAGATTGACCGCGGACACCTTGCCCTGTTGGCCACGCTCGAGGTCGAAGCTGAGCTTCTGGCCCTCTTGCAGGTTGCTCATGCCGGCGCGCTCGACGGCCGAGATATGCACGAAGACGTCCTTCGTGCCATCCTCGGGCTGAATGAAGCCGAAGCCCTTAGTCGGGTTGAACCATTTGACTGTACCGATGGACATTTGTCCCTCCAGTTAACAAGAGAACCGCGACGCGGGATGCGCCACGGGTCAAAACGTCAGATTGGGATTGGACAGGGTCTAGCTCGGTAGAGCGCAACGGCAAGGCCGACCCAAAGGTCGATTGACTCACCCTACATAGCGACGGCGGCGTTGCTTTTCAATAGCCGATTGCGGCTGGGCGCGATTTCACGCTACCGGCGGCCGCCCGCGCGTGCCTATCATGGCGGCAATCGACCCGAACGCCGACCGGTTCCCACCCGACGATCCCAGGCGCAAGAACGAGGAGCCGAGCCTCGAATGTCCCGCGCGCATGTCTTATTGCGTGGCGTCACGCGGATTTACGGCGATCCCGGCGCATCGAGCCGCCAAGTGCATGCGCTCGGGCCGGTCACTCTGGATCTGCGGCAGGGCGAATTCTTCGCGGTGGTCGGGCCCTCGGGTTGCGGGAAATCGACGCTGCTCGATCTGATCGCCGGCCTCTCGCGCGCGAGCGAGGGATCGATCGAGTTCGAGGGGCGCGCCGTCGCAGGCGAGGTGCCCGAGGGCGTGGGCGTGGTGTTCCAGGAGGACGCCTGCTTTCCGTGGCTCACGGTGAGCGACAACATCGCCTTCGGCCTGCGCCAAGCCGGGTTTGATGCGCAGGAGCGCGCGCGTCGCGTCACGCACGCGATCGAGCTCATGGGCCTCTCCGAGTTCGCCGCGGCCTATCCCGCGCAGCTCTCCGGCGGCATGCGCCAGCGCGTCTGCATCGCGCGCACCCTGGTCATGCAGCCGCGCCTGATCCTCCTCGACGAGCCCTTCGGTGCACTCGACCAGCAGACCCGGCTCCTGATGGGCGATGAGCTCTTGCGCCTTTGGCGCGACACGGGCGCCACCGTTCTGCTGATCACGCACGCCCTCGATGAGGCGGCGATGCTGGCGGATCGGATCGGCGTCATGTCCGCCCGGCCGGGCCGTATCCTCGACATTGTCGAGACCGGCTGGCCGCGCGAGCGCGACAGCCGGATCGTCGCCGAATCCTCGTTCGGCGAGATCACGAGCCGGCTCTGGCGGTCGCTGCGGGCGGAATCGCTCAAGGCGATCGGGAAATCCGCGTCCGCCAAATGAGAAGCGCCGCCAGTTATCGCCTGGCCATTGTCGGTGGCTCGGTCCTCCTGCTCGAGGTCCTGTGCCGCGCGGGTGTCATCGATCATCTCACCATGCCGGCGCCCAGCGAGATCCTGCGCGATCTCGCCGTCATGCTGAGAGCGGGAACCATGTATCCGGCGATGGCGAAGACGCTGCTGAACGTCGTGATCGCCTTCAGCCTGGCGGTCGTCGTCGGTATCGCCGCGGGCGTGGCGCTGCACGGCTGGCACGCGCTCCGGCAGGGCCTCGACCCGCTCTTCGCGACCTACTACGCGATACCCGTCTTCGCATTCTACCCGCTGCTGATCATCCTGTTCGGGCTCGGCGATACCCCGCAGATCCTGATCGGCTTCATGCTGGCGGTGGTGGCCGTGATCATGAACACGCTCAACGGGCTCGACCGCGTGTCCCGCGTGCTCCTGAAGACCGCGCGCATCCATCGGCTGGGGCCGCTCGCGACCGCGCTCAAGATCACCTTGCCGTGCGCCGCGCCTCATGTGCTGACCGGCGTCAAGCTCGCGGTGGCCTACGCCTTCATCGGCATCATCGGTGCCGAGTTCATCATGTCGCGCACGGGCATCGGCTACGAGATCAGCTTCGCCTACAACAACTTCGACAACCGCATCATGTATCCGCTCATCCTGCTGATCCTGGTGGTGTCGACGGTGGTGAATACGGCGCTGTCGCACTGGGAGAAAGTCTTGATGCGCCGCCGGGGCCAAGGGTGATGGTCCGATCCCGGTCATCCGCGCTCCACGGCCTGGTGCTCGTCGTCGGGCTCGTGATTGGTTGGCAGATCCTGTTCGAGATCGCCGGCGAGAACGCCCTGGCGCCGCCGCTCGAGACCGTCACCTATCTCCTGCAACTCCTCTCGACGGCGGCGTTCTGGGGCCATCTCCTCGAGACCGCGCGCGCTTTCGCGATGGCGCTCGCCCTCTCCATTCTGCTCGGGCTCGCGACCGGGTTCACCCTGGGCTTGCACCGGTTCTCCGGCGAGGTGGCGGAGCCCATTCTGGTGGCCTTCTATTCCGTGCCCAAGATCACGCTCTACCCGATCGTCCTGCTGGCGTTCGGGCTTGGGATGCCGGCCAAGGTCGCCTTCGGTACGATTCATGGGATCGTGCCCATCGCGATCTTCACCATGAACGCGGTGCGCGCCGTCAGTCCGGTGCTCCTCAAGACCGGCCGCGTCCTGAAGCTTGGTCCGTGGGAAATGGTCCGCGCCGTCTTGTTCCCGGCGGCGCTGCCGGAGATCTTCACGGGGCTCCGCGTCGGCTTCTCGCTGACCCTGATCGGGACCTTGCTGGGCGAAATGTTCGCGGCACAAAAGGGCTTGGGTTATCTGCTGATGACCGCGATCGGCCTCCAGAACGTGCGGGTGATCATGGCGGTGACGCTGTTCTTGGTGCTGTTCGCGGCGTCGGTCAGCACGCTCCTCGTGGTCATCGACCGTCGATTACACCGCCGCGCCGCCTAAGGAATGCTGCAGCACAGAAAAAGCGGTGGACTGTTTCTCCATTGCTTAGAGACCAACGCGCCTGGGTAGCCGACTTGCCAACGACGCCCAGCCGGGTGAGGCTGTTGTTCAGGAATATTGAGTCGTTCCGCGGATTTCAGCTCAAATAGGGAGGATACCTTTGAAGTACATGCTCACATGGACGGAACGTCCGCAGGGTTCGCCTATGGAGTACGAGAATGCGCAGAAGCGGATCCTAGAGGTCTTCACGCAATGGAAGGCACCCGGCAATTTCAAGATCGAGCTGTTTGTCATCCGCGTGGGCGACTGGGGCGGGTATATGTTGCTGGAGTGCGACGATCCGACGGCCGTTCACAAGTTCTGCTCGATGCTGCCTGCTTTTGTATTCGAAGCGCGGCCCGTTATTCCCATCGGCGATGCCGTGCGCGTCGAGCTTGAAGCGATTGCCTTCCGCGACGAACTCAAACGCAAGTGATACGTGGACACCGACGCGATGTCCGCTTTGCCCCATTGCCCTAAACCGCTCGCGCGGTAGATCGCTTCGCGCAGACAGAGCACCGGTGCAATAACGCGATGGGAGCGTCTGTCCGAGGATGTGAGTGCTGAACTCACCTCGAGACAGGAGCACCCGATGACCGACGCACCGATCAGTCCGCGACGCCGGCGCATGATCGAAAACGCAGGCGTTGCGGCGGAGTTGCCGGCCCTGAGGGCGGACGCTTCGTGCTGGGGCTGATCGGGAAGGTACGCCCTGGGGCGAGGTCCTCTCGCGCATCGTGGGCGCGGCGCTGCTGACGCGGCACCGCGATCCCGCTCGCCGTCTCAATCCGAGACTCCGAAGTCTGCGTTGGGTCAGACTGGGCCGTGTCCGCTGCTGTGCCGGACTTCCGCTCTTGTCCTGAGAGCTGAACACACCGAGATCAATTTTTCTGATCCCGATCGTAAAATAATAATATTTTATCGATCCAGAGGCGCACGCGAGACTGCCTCGCGGTTCCAAGGCGGGGAACCTGAGCCGACGGCGGCGCTCGAGCGGTGCGAGCCCAGCGCTACCCGCTAGAGCTCGATCGGATCGGACGGACGTATCGCGCCGTGTGGGCCGTCGTAGCGGGACGGCCAGACCAAAGCCGCAATTCCAGGAAATCGAGATAGGACGCCGATCATGTCAGTTGAAAAAGTCAAGACGCTCGTCATTGGAGGGGGCCAGGCCGGGCTGGCGATGAGCGAGCACCTGACCAAACACGGGGAGCCGCATCTCATTGTCGAGCGGCATCGGATCGCCGAGCGATGGCGTTCTGAGAGATGGGACTCTCTGGTCGCCAACGGTCCGGCTTGGCATGACAGATTTCCTAGTCGGGAGTTCTCCGACATCGATCCCGACAGCTTCGCCTCCGCCAGTGAGATCGTGGACTATTTCGTCGCCCACGCGGAACAGATCGGAGCTCCCATACGCTGCGGCGTCGAGGTCACGGCCCTTCGCAAGAAAGCCGACGGCAGCGGCTTCCGTGCCGAAACGTCGGCGGGCGTGATCGAAGCCGCGAATGTCGTTGCCGCCACCGGGCCGTTTCAACGCCCGATCATCCCCACCCTGGTGCCGGCGGACGCAGGGATCTTGCAAATTCATTCCAACACCTATCGCAATCCAGACCAGTTGCCTCGCGGGGAGGTGCTGGTGATCGGAGCCGGCTCTTCGGGGGCACAAATCGCCGACGAGCTTCTGCGCGCGGGAAAGCGCGTCTACCTTTCGGTCGGCCCGCACAACAGGCCTCCCAGACGCTATCGCGGACGGGATTTCGTCTGGTGGTTGGGGGTCCTGGGCCTGTGGGATGCCGAGGCCCCCGATCCGTCCATGGAACATGTCACGATCGCGGTGAGCGGCGCCGATGGCGGCAAGACTGTCGATTTCCGGCGTTTCGCCGCGCGCGGGATGCTGCTCGTGGGCAGGGCGGAAGCCTTCAAAGACGGCGTCATGCACTTCGCGCCTGATCTCGCGAGCAATATCGCACGAGGAGACGCGGACTACCTGTCGATCCTGGACGCGGCCGACGCCTATGTCGCCCGGAAGGGTCTCGACCTCCCCGAGGAACCTGATGCGCGTAAGGTAGAGCTGGATCCCGTATGCGTCGTTGATCCGATTCGTCAGTTGGATCTCGCGAATACCGGCATCACCTCGATTGTGTGGGCGACGGGCTACGCCCTCGACTTCGGCTGGCTGAAGGTCGACGCGTTCGATGAGAAGGGTAGACCGCTGCATCGGCGGGGTGTTTCGGAGGTACCGGGGCTATACTTCCTGGGGTTGCCCTGGCTGTCGCGCCGGGCTTCCGCCTTCATCTGGGGCGTTTGGCGGGATGCCGAATACCTGGCGGACCATATCGCAGTCCGTGGCTAGCGGTGGCACTTCGCCGAAGTGCTCGGTCAGTCTCGCTTTAGGTCTTCTTTCCGGTCTCCAGGAGACCTCGAGATTGCGATTGGCGACTTCGGGTTTGTGCCGACAGTCGACATTCATGAAGGTCAATGCTCGGGACGTGACGACAATGGCCTTGGCAGGATGCCTCTAGCCGCCGCTGGAGCCTTCGCAGCAGCGATTGCGCGTTCGACTGCATAGTGCTATCACCATCTATCGCGTTTTCGATGGTGATGGGAGGGCGCTTGAGGCGGCTGTTGGTTGTGCTGGTTGCCGTTCACGCGCTCGCCCGCGTCGGTCCCGCGGCGGCGTTCAGTGCGCCCCCTACCAAGCCGATCGAAGAGCTGCTCGATAGCAACGACCCCTATCAGGCGTTCGACATCGTCGCGGGCTACGACTTGGAACGCACGCGGCGGGTGGGCTTCGCCCATTGCCTCCCCGAGGTGCTGGTCAGGGTGTCGGGCGAGCCGCGGCTGGAGCACGACCCTCGGGTCGCGGATTTCGCGGCCCATGCGGATGCGCTCGTCGCCTCCTACGACTATTCGGACTTCCTGGTGCACATGGGTCCGGTGCACGACGACCAGGGCACGGGGGACGAGCGCCCCTACGACCTGGTGGTGCGCTTCGACCATGCGAAGATCGACGCGGTGCTCAGGGATCTGGGAACGCCGCCGTGGCAGGGCCCCCGCCCGCAGGTGGTGCCGGTGCTCGCGGTCAAGGGAATCACCGGGACCTATCTGCTGAGCGCCGAGGTGAAGGCCGGCGCGGGGCAGCGCGGCTCTCTCGCCGCCGCGGCGACGCAGTACGGCCTGCCTCTGCGCGTGCCCAGCGAGGCCGAGCTCGCCGCCTGGGGCGTCGCGGCAGGCGGCTTTCCGAGCCCGCGCGCGGAGCCGCAGAAAGAGCGCGCGCTCGTTGCCGGCACGCTCTATTTCGACGAGGCGAAGCCGGGCTGGGTGGGATCGTGGCGGATGCGCTGGCGCGGCGCCGACTATGCCTGGGGGATCAGCGGCGTGAACTACGACCAAGCGTTCCGCTCCCTGATGCGTGGCGTGGCGCGCGCTGCTTCCGGTCACGGCGCCCCCGACTGAGGCGGCGATGCCGCCTCTCGCCATCCTTTCGGCGGCATCCGCCCTTACCAGTTCGTACGATGAGTTTGGCGGGCGCGGAAACCGCGCCGCGATCGTCATGACTCCGCGCTCGGTCCTAACGACGCATCGCTTATCGTCGGTCCTTAATGTACTGATCCGGGCCCGCTTAAGCGGGCTCGAGGATGCGATCGAGCAGCGTCTTGAACGTCCGCCCGGGCTGATCGAGCGACAAAGCGAGCTTCTCGATCTCGGCCGCTCTCGCAGCGCCGATCACCGGTTCCGCGAAGGCGCGGTATTTCGCCACGACGGCCTCTTGTGTCGGGAGTGGCACGGGGCCGCCGGAGGCCTCGCGCACGGCGGTCTCGTAGCGTTTGCCGTTGCGCGTAAGGATCGCGACGGACGCTAACCGCTTCTCGGGATAGGACGTCTCGCACTGGGAATCGACGATCGGCACGATCCGGGTCACGAGATGCCGGATCACAGGGTCCGAGAAGCTCTCCGGCAGGATCTCATCGGCCGTCACTCTGCCGCGCGCGAGCGCGGCTGCCACTGGCCAGGCGAGCGCGTACTGAGCGACAGCCGAGGAGGTCGGCACGTCATTCCAGAGCTGCGTCGCGTAGATGAACGTGCGAACCTCGACGCGCTCGATCTGCTCGGGCGTGAGATCGTGCTTCTTCTTGAGCTCGAGCACGCAGTCGATCGGCGCATGCGCCCAGCGGCAGGTCGGATAGGGCTTAATGTACTGCTCGGCGGTGAGCCAGCGCGTCCCGAGGTCCTCCCAGGTGAAGCGCGCATCATCAAACTCCACAACCGCGGCAGGCGCGCCCGTGAACCCCTCTTGCGCCAGCAGAACCGCGGAGACGCCGGCTGGCGCGCCCCAGCCGGTGCCGTCGTGGAGCATGCTCGGATTGGCGATCTCGCGCATCATTTGGCTGCGCGGGGCGTGATACTCTGCGAGCCCGAGCGCGTGGCGAAAGGCGCCCTCGCCCAGTTTGAGCAGGCGCGCGCCGATCGCTGCGACGCCGAGCGCGTTCCAGGCTCCGGAAGTGTGATAGTCGGCCGTGGTCGCATGCAGCGCCCGGGCGCATCGATAGGAGATTTCATAGCCGACGATGAGAGAGACGAGCGCCTCGCGACCGGAAAGATCGGGGAGCCCATCGCCGATCGCGACAAGGGCCGGGAATAGAGCGGCACCCGCATGCCCTTTGGAGGGTTGCCAGCCATCGTGCGCGTCGAGATTGTCGATCTGGGTCGCGAGCGCATAGGTAGCACCGGGAAGCGAGCTGCGCCGGCCGTCGAACATGAGGCGGGCGGAGGGAGCGCCCGGACCCGCGGCCCAGTGCCGGACCGCGAAATCGCGCGCAATGCGGCCGGCGTCGACGCGGGAGCCGGCAAGCGCCACCCCGATAAGGTCGAGCACCAGCAGGCGGGCGAAATCGGTGACAGGCTGCGGGACTTCCTCGAGCGTGAGCGCCTTGGCGAACTGCGCAACCTGCGTGAAGCGCGGCGACGGCGTGGGAAGGCTCTGGAAGTCGGTCATGGTGGCCACTTTTCTCATGGCGCGACTGCAAGCCTCGGCCGCTATGCCTGTGGCTTCGTCGGTATTCAACCGGGATTCCGCAGATGCGTCCCGATATGGCCGGAATATGCGGGCTTTTCGGCCTTCCCGCAAGGCAGACACGAGCTTCAGACGGCAACTGGCATCTCAGGCGGCTCGAGCATTCACCCGCGCCGGGGTTAGAAATTTTGTCCTGTGCCAGAAGAGCACCGGTAGATTGGCCTCGCTGTCGTGTCGCCGGGCGCGCAAGAGGTCCGGGTTTGGCACATCCGGAAGAGGCACCTGCCACCAGTGAGGGCTGCTTGCTGTTCCAAAGCGGGCTCCCCTAGCCCCGCCGCAGGGGCGCGATTATGAGTTCACGCCCCGGATCTCATCGAGCGTCGATACCGAAACAGCATTTTTCTTGCCGCACCGGATAAGCCATGATGTCGGCCGCTCCAGCGGAACAACGATTGCGCCCTGCGCAACGGGAAAAATGGGAGGATCGATGCTTTCGAAGGCGAGGTTTGCCGGCGTCCTGGCCTTGGGTCTCGCGGCGGCGCTCACCGGCGCGGCTCGCGCCGAGGAGATCGTGGTCAGCAACTACGGCGTCGCCGCGAATGGCATGCCTTATGCCATCGCGATGGAGAAAGATTTTTTCAAGGCCGAGGGCGCCGACGTCACGGGGATACTCTCCTCCTCGGGCGGCGGCACCACGGTGCGCAATCTCCTGACCGGGAATCTCGCCTACGGCGAGATCGACCTCGCGGGCACCGTCGCCGCGATCCAGCAAGGCGCCGACCTCAAGATCATCAGCGACAACGTGCTGACCGTGGCGGAGTTCGTCTGGGCAACCAAGCCGGATTCGGCCATCCACACGATCCAGGACCTCAAGGGCAAGAAGATCGGCTACACCAATCCGCGCTCGACCAGCCAGGCCCTCGACATCCTGCTGCTTGAGGCGGCGGGCCTGAAGCCCGACGACGCCGAGCTGGTCAAGACCGGCGGCTTCGGCGAGTCCGTGGTGGCGCTCAATCTGGGCTCCATCGACGCGGCGGCGATCGCGGATCCCGTCTGGTCGAAGAACCAGTCGCAATTCCGGGTCGTGGTGAAGGCGACCGACGTGCTGCCGCCGCTCTGCAACGTCATCGGCGTCAGCACCGGCACGGCCGTCGCCTCGCGCGGCGATTTCCTGCGCGCGGTGCTGCGCGGCCGCCGCAAGGCGGTCGAGTTCATGTACTCGAACCCCGACGAAGCCGCCGTGATCGTCGCCAAGGTCTACAACCTCGATCTCTCGGTGGCGCAGAGCGCGATCCACAACCTCGTCTCCAGCAAGACCGCGGGCTTGCCCTATTGGGGGCCGGGCAATTTCGATTTCGACGGCATGGACCGCATGATCCGCGCGCAGAAGCTGGTGGGCGCGCTCACCGGCGACGTCGACTGGTCGAAGCTGATCGACGCAAGCTTCCTGCCGGACGATCTGAAGCCGAAGAAGTAGATTTCCCTTGATTGCGACGTGGTCGCAGCACATCCGGCCGCCGGCCTCTCCGACCGCGTCAGTTCGCCCGCCGTTTCCGGTTGGCATTCGGCGACCAGCCGAGCGGCAGTTCGAGTTCCACCCGGTCATGCGTCACCTTTGGAGCGATCCGGCCCCGTTCGCCGCGCTCCAGGCGGACGAGGCCATAGCCCGCCATCGTCTTCAGCGTGCGCGACAAGTTCGACTTGGCCTTGCCGGTGATCCGCGAGAGTTCGTCCAGCGAGCCCGGCGCCTTCTCGACGATGATCCGCAGCAGCTCGCGGTTGCCCGCTGACAGCACTTTGGCGAAGGACTCCGTCGAAGTGAACCAGACCTTCGGTTCGTCGGGTGCGACACGCCGCTTGCCGCGTACCACGGCCATGGTGCGGGCCTTCATGTCTTCGTAGCTGGCGATGCCGACTTTCAGGGTCGTCATGGGATCACTCCTCTCTCGTGCAGCACCGCGTCCACCGTGCTCCAAAAGTCGGCCGGCAGGGTCGCCGCGTCGCGATAGTCGTAGGCTCTGATCGTTCGCAGCCGATGGCGATGGTCTTGCGGCCCGCCGCTCTTCTGCTTGCCGACCGGATGAGCGTTGTCGAAACCGACCAGCCGCTCGCCATCCGGGCCGTGCAGCGTCAGCGAATAGTCGAGACCGTGCGGCTTCGAAGGCGACACCCGTACCCGCGTCACCATGAACCGTACCCAATGGCCGCCTCCCGGGTCCACGACGAGCACCTGCCCGTCGAGGTCCAAGAGCACATCGAGGGTCGGGTCACGCGGCCTAGCCACGGCGGGTGGTTATCATACTGAAGCAACTCTATCAAGTGGCTTCGGAGACTCGCCGCCACGCGGATCAGGCGGTGCTCGTCCTGTGGAATGGCGAAGTGCGCGACAATGCCGCCCTCTCGGAAATCGAGCGAGACCATATCGCTGCTAACGGTCTTGATCTCGATGGGCTGCTCAAGCGGGAAATATCTATGCATCGTAGCGGCGCCGATTTGTTCGAATGCGGCCGAGATGATCGAAGGTCCTGATCCGCCTCCCCGGCCAGGCCTCGTATTCGTCGACGGAACGCCGTCCCCTCTGGTCTTCGACCGTGACCACGAAGCGGCCACCCCGGCCATAGGGTGAATAGCGGACCGTGAGCTCACGGAACGCCGCGGGCGACGCGCGGTGCTTCCGACACAAGTCGGCGAGGCCCTCTCGATACCGGCAAATAGCGCGGGCGAGGGAGGGCGAGACCTTGCCACCTGACGATGTTCCGGTCAGGAAATCGACGGTGATGAAGCCCTCGGGGCTTCGAGCCGCCTCTCCAAAGACGTCCATCTGATAAACGCCGATGAGCAGCCCGATTCCGCTCGCAAGCGAGTCCGCGATGTTGTGCGCGATCGAGCGCAGGTCGTCGAATTTCATCTGGCGTTGTCCGGTCCCAGCTCGGCAAGCGCCTCGTTGATCTTGTCCCGCTCAGCTTGAAGCGCCATCAACAAGCCGTCGGTGTCGGACCGCCTCGCCCAGATGTCTCCGCTGGCAGGTCCCGCCTCTAGAATCTCGATTTGCCGCTGAACCCTGTCCCGCGCCTCGATCAAATCCTCACGGCGCGTTTTCGAGGCCTTGAGCATGCCGCCGATATTAGCCAGGGCGGACTTTGGGGACGAGCATTGACAACGAACGCAAAATGCGTTATGGGTGTTCGTTTTCCACGACGAACCATTCGCCGCGAGCGACAAACAATGGAGGCCACGAAAATCTAAATTTTGCGAAACGAACCCAATTCGACCCTTTCGGGGGTAGGCGCAGCGAAACCATCCTCGTCGAGCGCTCACGCTGCCAACGTACAGGCTTCGCGGGTCTAGAGATTCACGCGATCCCGCAGCCGGTACCAGATCAGCGTCGGCGCCAAAAACCAGGGCACGCCGGTGTAGAAGGGCCGGGTCGGGAAATCGAGGCCGTCGAGCGCGGTGTGGCCCTCGCGGTGGCCCAGCACCTGCTGGCCGATGCGGGTGCCGAAATACGTGGCGAGCGACACGCCGGAGCCACAATAGCCCATGGCGTAGTGCACGCCGTCCCGCCATTTCCCGAGATGGGGCATGGTGTCGAAGGTGTAGGCGACGAAGCCCGCCCAGGAGTGCGTGATCCGCGCCGTGGCGAGCTCGGGAAAGATCGCGGTCATCTCGGCGTGGAGCCGCGGCGCGGTGACGCGCGGATCGGTCTCCATCAATGCCACGCGCCCGCCGAACACCACGCGGCGGCGGTCGGGCGAGAGCCGGTAATAGACCACGATGCGCCGCGTGTCCGAGTTCACCCGCGCCTTCGGCATGAGGCGCGCAGTCAGCGCGGGATCGAGCGGCTCGGTCACGATGATGTAGCTGCCGATGGGGATCACGCGCCGGCGCAGGTCCGGCGACAGCGGTGCGGTGTAGCCGTTGGTCGCGACGATCACGTCGCGCGCGGCGATGCGGCCCTTGGGCGTGGAGACCGCGAACCCGTTGCCGTCGCGCTCGATCGCCTGCACCGGGCAGCGCGGGATCACCGTGGCGCCCGCGGCGATGGCGCGGTCGAGCAGGCCCTGGTGATACTTCGCGGGATCGAGCGAGCCGTGGGCGGGATAGACGATGCCGCCGAAATAAGCGTCGGTGCCGATCTCGCTGCGTTGCTGGGCGCGCGGCACCAGGTACGCCTCGACCTCGAGCCCCTTGCGCTGCTGGGCGATCTTGCGACCGAGCGCCTCGTATTGCGCCGTGTTGTGCGCGCCGGTGAAGCGCCCGACCCGCTCCCAGTTGCACTCGATGCCCTCGCTTCGGATGTGCGCATCGATGAAGGCGAGGGCGTTGTGGCCCTCCTTCACCATGGCGAAGGCGCGCTCCTCGCCGTAGAGCGGCGCCAGATCGTCGAAGCCGGGCTTGATGCTGGTGCTGACCTGCCCGCCGTTGCGCGTGCTGCAGCCCCAGCCGGCGTCCTCGGCGTCGAGCACCAGGACCGTCCGTCCCGCGCGCGCGATCGGGAGCGCGGCGGAAAGGCCGGTATACCCCGACCCCACGATCACCACGTCGGCGCGCGCCGGTAGCCCGGTGGGCTGCAGGCTTGGGCGTGGCGCGTCCTCCCACCAGTAGGGCGCGCTCTTGTAGTCGGGAGCGAAGAGGTCGTTTGCCATGGCCCCGCAGTCTAGCGGATTGCAGCGGCTCGTGAACCATCGTCGCAATAGGCGAATGGTTCGGACCGCGGCGGTCTCGCGGCCGCGTGATTGGTCGCGGGGCGCTCCGGCACTACCTTAGTGGCTTACACCCTGGGAGCGAGGCCATGAAAGAGAGTGAGATCCGCGAGCGCGCCTTCGCCATGCCGTTCGCCAGCCCCGCCTTTCCGTGCGGGCCCTATCGCTTCATCGACCGCGAGTACATGATCCTGACTTATCGGACCGACCCCGAGAGGCTGCGGGCCATTGTCCCGGAGCCGCTCGAGCTCGCGGCGCCGTTGGTGAAATACGAATTCATCCGCATGCCCAACTCCACCGGCTTCGGCGACTATACCGAGAGCGGCCAGGTGATCCCCGTCAGCTTCCGCGGCCGGCAGGGCGGCTACACCCACTGCATGTTCCTGAACGACCATCCGCCGATCGCGGGCGGGCGCGAGCTCTGGGGCTTCCCGAAGAAGCTCGCGGATCCAAAGCTCCACGCGGAGATCGACACGCTGGTCGGCACCCTCGACTACGGGCCCGTGCGGGTGGCGACCGGCACCATGGGCTACAAGCACCGCGCGGCCGATCTCGACGCGGTGCGCGCATCGCTCACGGCGCCCAATTACCTCCTCAAGATCATCCCGCACGTC
>DATNIT010000080.1:0-5266 GCA_035604335.1 Allostellaceae bacterium
ATTTACCGATCTCATTCTCACCGTCGACTCTTTCGAGGACCGGCTGCTCGGCGCCATCGACGGGAACCGAACCCTGGCCGAAATTCTGCAATTTGCTGCGCAAGACAGCGACGGCGAGCGCCGAGCCCTGAGTTTCTTCGAGCGCCTTTGGCAATACGACCAGGTCGTCTTTGACGCATCGCTTATCGGCCCTAAGCCTTCAGGACAATGAGGCGATTCGGACTCGGGAAGCCGTGCGGCTTACGTCACGAGCCTGACAAGAAATAAATTTCATGAGAGGATTTCATGAAGGAGGGCTGAAATTCATCATCGAAAACACTGTCTTGATCATTAACGCGATGGCGCTCGTGATCATCGTCATCGGGACGATCGAGGCATTCTTTGTTGGGTTGTGGGCGACGCTCAGCGGATCGGCGACGAAACGCCGGAAGCGCGAGGTCTGGCTGCGCTATTCGCGCTGGCTGGTTGCCGGGCTGACTTTCCTGGTTGAGATGGAGCAGCGCGAGGGGCCCGCGATGCGGGCCGCGGATAGTGTGGCAAAATCCCTGGCGTCCGACTGGTGATCTGGATGTCCAACGAATCCACTCGGGCCGCCTTGGCTCGGCTGCTACAGAAACCTGATCTCGCCGCTCCGCCCTGGCGCAAGATCGCCTGGGCGATAGGTCCGGGCATCGTCGTGATGCTCGCCGATACCGACACCGGTAATGTCGCGGCTCAAGCAGGGGTCCAATGGCGCTACCGGTTACTGCCGCTCGTGCTCGGCCTCGTCCCGATGCTGTACATGGCGCAAGAGCTGACGGTCCGGTTGGGCATATTCACCGGTCGCGGCCATGGCGATGCAGGACTTTTGACCTTCCGTTCACGCAGGAGGGATCACCGGTTCATTCCCTGTCACGCCCCCGCCGGGTTGCAAAGCAACAAAATCAAGCAATTTAGTTGGAGGGTGTCTTTCGGACTATTGCGCGGTCGCGCCGACCTGGACACACTTATCAACGTCTAAGAGTCCGTTTGGAAACTCACGGATGGGCATTTCTCCGCAGCAGATTGCCGCCCATGGCGACGAGTATCATGGCCTCGGAGACATCGATCCTGGCTTCGTAGTCGCGCACGAGGCGACGCCAGCGGGTCATCCACCCGAATGTGCGCTCGACCACCCAGCGGCGCGGCAGAACTTCGAAGCTCTTTTGGCGGTCTGATCGGCGGATGACTTCGACGACGAAATCGAGATAGGCAGCCTTGTCCATCAGCTTGAGCCGATCATAGGCCCCGTCGGCAAACAAATGTCTGACCCAAGGCCAGCGCTTGCGGATGGCATCCAGGATCGTCTGAGCGCCGGCACTGTCGGAGATATCGGCGGGCGTGAGGTTCACCATCAGAAGCCGTCCGTCCGTATCCACCGCGATATGGCGCTTGCGCCCGACGATCTTTTTGCCGGCGTCATAACCCCTTTGCGCGCCGGGGGCCGGGGCTTTCACCGACTGGCTGTCGATCACCCCGGCGGAGGGGCTGGCTTCGCGTCCCGCCAACTCGCGATCGAGCATCAGGCAAAGGTCGTGGATAGTCTGAAACAGGAACCGGCGCGCCAGCCGTCGGAACCACCAGTAGACCGTCTGCCAAGGCGGAAAATGGATCGGCAGCATCCGCCAGCCACAGCCCGAGCGGACCAGATAGCGGACGGCGTTGATGATCTCGCGAAAATCAACACCGCGTCGTCGACCTCGACGCGACGCTTTCGGCATCAGCGGCTCAATTCGAGCCCATTCTTCGTCCGTCAGGTCCGACGGATAGCGCTTTGTCTTCTGGGCGATCCTGGCCATCCGGCCACGTGTCTGCTCTGTCCACATCCAGAGCTTGAATCACAATCCGGCCTCAGAGGAAATGCTTTTCCAAACGGACTCTTAGCACTCGGCCGAGTTTGGCTCCGCGGCTGTGAGCGCCTCAGCTCCGTCTCGCGCCCGCCACGACATCCGGCGTCTCCCATCCCAGATGCTGGCCCGCATCGACGGCGATCATCTGTCCGGTCACGCTGCGCGCTTCCGCGAGATAGAGAACGGCCTCGGCGATCTCGGCCTCGCCGACCGCGTGTTTTAACGGGACGCCGGCCACCTCCGCCGCAAATCCGGTGGTACCCTGCGGCTCATTCGGCAGCACCGGTCCGGGCCCGACCGCATTCACCCTGATGCCGCGCGGCGCAAATGCCTGCGCCATGGTCTGCGTGGCCCACCAGAGCGCCGACTTCGTCAGACTGTAGGAGAAGAATTGCGGCGTCGGCCGCCAAACCCGCTGATCGATGATGTTGACGATCGCCGCCGCACGCCCCTCGGGCACTTGGCCAACGAATTCCTGCGCGAGCAGCAAGGGCGCCCGCAGATTGATCGCGAAAAGCCTGTCCCAAAGATCGAGATCGAGGGCAAAGGCGCTGTCTTCCTCGAACATCGAGGCGTTGTTGACGAGCAGATCGAGGCTCCCCAAGGCTTTCACCGCAGCCGTCACGATGCGCGCCGGCGCGGCGGGATCGACGAGATCGGCGGCGATGACGAAGGTCTCGACTCCGCTTTGCCCCAAGCGGGCCGCCGCCTCCTTCGCCTCGTCATAAGAGGTCTCGCTGCAATGGAGCGCGAGATGATAGCCCTGCGCTGCGAGACGTTCGGCGATCTTGAGGCCGATCCGTCGCGCCGCACCGGTCACCAGGGCTATGGCCATGCCGCACTCCGCAGGTCCTACGACTGACGCCGCAGCTTTAAGCAATTTCGCCGGCGAGGAAAACCGGCCACGACAGGTCTAGAGGGCGAGGCTGACGCTTATGAAGCGATAGTGAGATTGTTTTAACCATAAAGTATTTGCGAGTGCTCACATGACATGACTTATGAAACTCCGCTTAACCCTCCATTCATAATATAATATTTATAACGCTGTATATTTACCATTAACGCAAAGCAAGCTGAGCCGATGCCAGCTTTACGTTTATTTTATTTAAGCCATAAGTAACCAGATAAGGTTAAACCTCCTCGTCGGGTGATCCAACAGCGACGAGGTGCTCGAATGAGACGCGGTCTCCTGGCCCTTCTGGCTTCGACGGCTATGGCCTCGCCCGCCTTTGCGGCCGATCTGCCGCAATCGGAAGCGCCCTATTATGTGCCGCCCCCGCTCTTCACCTGGACCGGCGCCTATGTCGGCGCCAATGCCGCCTACGGCGTCGGCCGCTATACCTATGGCGGGGGGAGCTATTTCGGCGACGCGGGGGGCGGACTCTTCGGCATTACCGGCGGTTATAATTATCAATCCGGCCCGGTCGTCGCCGGCGTCGAAGCCGACCTCGCCTTTGGCGGCGTCAACGGCAGCGGCAATCCGCGCGCAGGGGTGAGCGCCACGGGAAGCATCAACGGCGAAGGCTCCCTGCGCGCTCGTTTCGGCTATGCCCTCGACCATACGCTCTTCTACATCACCGGCGGTTACACCGGCGCCGATCTCAAGGGCAGCGTCTCCGACTATGCCTCGAACCCCAATATCCTCGCCAGCCAATCGGCCTATCTGAACGGCTTCGTGATCGGCACCGGCGTAGAATTCGCGCTGACGAGGAATATTTCGGTGAAGGCGGAATACCTCTTCAGCGATTATGCGAGCAGCGGGCTGTTCAACGGAACGATCGACAACATCAACTCCGGGCTGGGTGTCTCGACGGTACGCGCCGGCATCAATTATCGTTTCTGAGCACGGGTCACTTCAAAGGCCGGCACCTCCGCCGCGAAGGAATCGAGCCAGGCGACGAGCGAGGGGTGCTCTGCGCGCCAGGCGCCGGCGAAGCGCAGGTCGAGATAGCCGAGAACGCAGGCAAGACCGATGTGCGCCGCATCGCGACGGCCCGTCGGCGGGCCGGCCGCGAAGGCAGCGAGCCCGCGCGCGACCTTTTCGGCCTGGTAGCTCAGCCACTTCTGGGAGCGGCCCTCCGGGGCGCGGAAGCGTTGCTCATAAATCTGCAGAATGGCCGCATCGAGAATGCCGTCGGCAAGCGCGCTTGCCGTCAGGGTCTCGAGACGCGCGTGCGGCTCAGACGGTATGAGCACGTTGCCGCCGGCGCGCATGTCGAAGTACTCGATGATCACGCGGCTGTGGAAAACTGCCGTTTCATCCTCGAGAATCAGTACCGGGATTTTCCCGAGCGGATTTTGCCGACGCAGCGGATCGTTCGGATCGATCGGATCGGCTGTCACGACTTCGATCTCTCCCCGCAAGCCAACGATCGAAGCGGCGATCTCGACCTTGCGTCCGAAGGGCGAAGGCGGCGACGAACGCAAAATCATCATGGTCGAATTCCTTGGGTCCGGCAGAGGTCATCTGAACCGCAGAATTGCCAAATCGGCCGCCGGTCCGGCAATGAGATGATGCCGGACCTAGACAAGGTGGAGATTGACGGCCTTCGGTCCTTTTCCCTTCTTGTCCGGCTCGGTGTCGAAACTCACCCTCTGACCTTCATTCAAGCTGGTGAGGCCGGCCCGTTCGACCGCGGTGATGTGAAGGAATATGTCGGGTCCGCCGCCGTCCGGCGTGATGAAGCCAAAGCCCTTGTTCACGTTGAAGAATTTCACCGTCCCTTGGGGCATCAGTCGTTTCCTCCCGTTTCGTTTTCGGGCTCGCCGGCGATGCAAGCCGGCGGCTCCTTTTTCCATGTGCCGGGGGAAGAATGAGCCTGGCTCATCATCCTCGCGGTTCAGTCGCGCACGAGCCAGGCGATGTCGGCTGCGCCGCGGCCTTTGCTGCCCATGGTCCGCGCAAGATACGGCAAAACTGCGCGCGCTTCCATGTCGAGCGGATAAGGCGGATTGAGAATAAGGAGGCCATTTGCGGCGAGCGGTCCGTCCGGGCGCGGCAGGTCAACCTGGAGTTCAAGACGCAGAAGTCTTTTGATCCCTGCTTGTGTCGTCGCCGGAGCGAGGGCGCCGAGAAAGCCATCAACGGCGCTGCGGTCCTTGATCGGGAACCAGACCATATAGACGCCGGTCGGCCATTTTCGCGTCGCCGCCGTGAGTGTGGCGAGGAGGTCCGCGAACTCCGTCCTTTGTTCGAAGGGCGGATCGATCAGAACGAGACCGCGCCGCTCGGGAGGCGGCACGAAGGCTTTGAGCGCGGTGAACCCGTCGATTTCGATGATCTTGACGCGCGGGTCGCGACCAAACTCCGGCTGCGCCCTCAGCGCCGCGACGACATCCGGATGTGCGTCGCAGAAGATCATCCGATCCTGAGGCCGCAAGAGGCGGCAGGCTAGCGC
>DATNIT010000081.1:0-3327 GCA_035604335.1 Allostellaceae bacterium
GGCCGTTCATGCCGGGCATCTGCAGGTCGAGGAGCAGCAGGTCGGTGGTGCCGGCGTCGAGCGCCGCCGCCGCCTCGGCGAGCGAGCCGACCTCCGCGATCTCCGCTCCCGTGAGGACCCGGTCCAGGGACTCCGCGAGCGCGCGGCGCACCAAGGGGTGGTCGTCCGCAATCACCACACGGGTCGCGTGTGCCATCGCCACTAAGCCCAAGCCTCTCTCAACCCGTCCATCTGTCGCACGGAGGGGACCCCCGGGCAAGTTAACGGGCTCGGCGGCTTAGACGAAAGTCGAAGATGGGCTCTTGCGCGCATGCTGGTAATATAACCACAAGTATTGCCGCGATTCGGGCGCCAAATGGCTGGTGTTCGCTGTTGTTCGTGCGCGGCGCCGATAACAAATGCTTCAACGCAATCACACGGGGGAAACGTCAATGGCAGTCGCGGCACACGCAAGACACGGGCATCCGACGAAGCGCCTCAACCTGCCCTTCATCATCGGCGCCTCGTCCGTCGGCACGCTGATCGAGTGGTACGACTTCTATCTCTATGGCGTGCTCGCCGTCTTCTTCAGCAGGCACTTCTTCTCGCCCACGCTCGACCCGACCACGGCACTCATCCTGAGCCTGCTGGTCTTCTGGACCGGCTTCGCCGTGCGGCCGTTCGGCGCGATCGTCTTCGGGCACTTGGGCGACCTGATCGGCCGCAAGTTCACGTTCATGCTGACCCTGATGCTGATGGGCGCCTCGACCTTCGTCGTGGGCTTGCTGCCAGGCTTTGATACGCTCGGCACACTCGCGCCGGTGTTCCTGGTCGTGATGCGCGTGCTGCAGGGCCTGGCGCTCGGCGGCGAGTACGGCGGGGCCGCGACCTACATCGCGGAGCACGCGCCCGACGAGAAGCGCGGTTTCTACACCAGCTGGATCCAGACCACGGCGACCATGGGGATCGTGCTCGCGCTGCTGGTGATCCTGCTCTGCCGTAAATCGCTGGGCGAGGAGGCGTTCGCCGCCTGGGGCTGGCGCGTACCGTTCCTGATCTCGGCGATCCTCGTGCTGCTGTCGATCTACATCCGGCTGAAACTCGAGGAGTCCCCGCTCTATGCGCGCCTGAAGCAGCAGGGTAAGACCTCGCACAATCCCGTGAAGGAGACGTACTCGAGCGGGAAAAACTGGGGCCTGATGGCGATCGCGCTCTTTGGTGCGACGGCACCCGAGGGCGTCGTCTGGTACACCGGTCAGTTTTACGCGCTCTTCTACATGACCGCGGTCCTCAAGATCGATTACGTTACCGTCTACGAGATCATGATGATCGCGCTCACGATCGGGGCGTTTTTCTTCCTGGTGTTCGGTGCGCTCTCGGATCAGATCGGTCGCCGCAACATCATGACGGTCGGCTTCGCGCTGGCGGTCGTAACCTATTGGCCGGCGTTCACCTTGATGGGCACGTTCAAGGACTATCCGTTCATCCTCGGCCTGCTCGTGCTCTACTTGGTCATTCTCGTCACCATGGTGTACGGCCCGATCGCCGCGTTCCTGGTCGAGCTGTTCCCGGCCAAGATCCGCTACAGCTCGATGTCGTTGCCCTATCACATCGGCAACGGCGTGTTCGGCGGCCTCGTGCCGGCGGCGAGCACTTGGCTCGCCTCGGTGACGGGCATCGCGCTCGGTGGCCTGTTCTACCCGATGGGCATAGCCGCTGTCGGCGTCATCGTGAGCCTCGCCGGCATCCGGGAGCCCACGCACAAGATCAAGATCTGGGAAGAGGTCGGCGGCGCGCCGCCGCTGGTGCCCGACCAGCCTTAGAAATCGGCACTTTCGAGACGAGGAGGCCCGGGCGGTTCCCGGGCCTCTTTCCTTTCAGCCGGGCGTCGCACGTCGACTTCGGGCGCGCGCCGAGCCGAGCTTCGGCCGTGTCGGCCGCTCCGCGAGGTCGCGCGAGAGCGCAGTCAACGCGGCGGAATAGCAGCCCGCGACGGCGAACGCGGCGTAGAAGGGCAACGGCGGGTTCTTGCCGAGCAGCACTGTCAGATAGATATAAAAAGCCGGCACCGGGATCAGCACGCGCCCGACGATCGACCAGGCCGTGGGCAGCGAGGCCAGCGTGAAGGCCGCGCCGATGATCAGCGCCTCCAAGGGCACGGGCAACAGGTCGTTCTCGTCCTCGGGAATCACCCGCTCGTTGAGTGCCCCCAAGGTGTAAGCGCCAACGATGCAGCCCAGCAGCACCGCCGTCAGCATCCGCATGAAGCGCCGTCGGCGCGCCTGGTGCAGCACCTCGCGCGAGCGGCGCGGCGGAGCCGGTTCCTGGATCTCGTCCGGAGCGGGATCGTCCATCGAAGCCTCCTAGGCCGGTCCGTAGAGCGAGTGCTCGCCGAGCTCCTCGGCGCGGGATCGCTCGAGTTCCTGGCTGTAGCGGCGGAGCGCATAGCCCTCGGTCATGAATCCGACGACGTGGAGCGTCTTGGCGTCGCTCACAACAGCCAAGGTCTCGGTCTCCGCGCTGCCGAACCGCCGGAGCGCCGTGCGTACGTTCTGCTCCGGCAGCAGGAATTGATCCGCGGTCGACCTAAGCGCGTCGATCGGTTGATCGAGTGTCTGATCGAGGTCGGGATTGTAGGCATCGGCGATGGTGACGATGCCGGCATAGCGGCCCACGGTGTCGACCAGGAAAACGCGCTTGGTGCTGCCGAGCGGAAAACGTTTGCGAAACTCGGCGACGGCGGTGCCGAGCGGCGCGGTGGGCGCGTCGCGCCGCATCAGCTTGCCGACCGAGAGATCCTCGATCCAGCCCACGTCGAAGCCGCCGCGGATCGGCACGCCGCGGATGTGGAACCGCCAGGTGGCGAAGGAGTAGCCGAAGGTTTGGCGCACCACCAGCGATGCGATGATCACGCCGACCATGACGCCGAGCGCTGCCGGGAAGCTGCCGGTGAGCTCGAGAACCAGGAAGATCATGGTGAGCGGCGCCCCGACGACAGCCGCCGCCACCGCGCCCATGCCGACCAGCATGTACGCGACGCGGTCGAACTCCCACCCGGGAAGCCCCGCGAGATGCAGCCCGGCCTGGAGCGCGGCCACTGCCGCGCCGCCGAACACGGCTCCGAGCAGCAGCGAGGAGCTGAAGAGCCCGCCGCGGAAGCCCGCGCCCACGGATACCGCGGAGGCGAGCCCCTTGGCCGCGATCAATCCCAGGAGCACGGTCCAGGGCAGCCCGTTCTCGAGGACCAGTTGGAGGGCGCCGTGTCCGCTGCCGAGCACTTGCGGAAAGACCGTCGCGATCATGCCCACCACGAGTCCGCCGATGGTCGGACCCACCCAGCGCGGCAGC
>DATNIT010000082.1:0-19905 GCA_035604335.1 Allostellaceae bacterium
TCATGCTGCCCCTCACGCTGCCGGGGATATTCGCGTCGTTCATCTTCGTCTTCATCCCGATGATGGGCGAGTACGTGACGCCGACGCTGGTCGGGGGCGTGCAGGGGCAGATGATCGTCAACATCGTGGTCTCGCAATTCCGCGCCCTGCGCTTCGGCGTCGGATCGGCTATGGTCTTCGTCATTTGCGCGATCATTCTCGCGCTGATCCTGATGCTGCGCAAAGCGGCCAAGCTCGAGAGGCTCTACGGTGGCTGACGGCAAGACCCGGATCTCGACGCCGCTGCTGCTGCACGGCGCCTTCATCTATGTCTTTCTCTATCTGCCGATCGCCCTGCTCATCCTGTTCTCCTTCAACGTCTCGCCATCGGGCAGCTTTCCGATCACAGGATATACGCTCGATTGGTACCGCGAGCTCTTCAGCGAGCTGCTGCTGCTCGACGCCTTTCGCAACACGCTCTACGTCGCTGCGCTTGCCACGCCGATCGCCACCCTTATCGGCACCCTCTGCGCGTTCGGCCTGGTGCGGACGCAGTTCCGCCTCAAGCCGCTGGTGAGCAGCCTGATCTTGATGCCGATGGTGGTGCCGGGGATCCTGTTGGGTGCCGCTTTGCTGATCGTCTTCGTGCCGATCCTCGGTTTCCATCTGTCGCTCTGGACCGCGGCGCTCGGACACGTGGTGGTCACCACGCCCTATGCGGTGCTTGCGGTGGCGACGCGGCTTTACGGCTACGACCGGCGCCTCGATTTCGCGGCGAGCGACCTCGGTGCGACGCCCCTTCGGGTGCTGCGCCATGTCACGCTCCCGGTGATCATGCCTGGCATCGTCGCGGCGGCGTTGATCGTCTTCACCGTCTCGCTCGACATGTTCGGCGTCACCTTCTTCACGATCGGGGCGCAGGGAACGCTTCCGATGTACATCTGGGCTCAGGTGGAGTCGGGAGTAAAACCGTCGCTCAACGCGCTTGGCACGCTGCTCGTCGTAGCGTCGGTGGCCACCATGCTCTGCGCCAATCTCTTGCTCCGCGTTCGGGTTCGCTAGGCGAGACATGATGACGGTCGGATTCGGACTTCATAGCTGGACCACTGGCGACGACGTGGCGGTCCTGAAGGACATCCGGGTCGCAGGAGAGGCCGGTTACGATTTCGTCGAGCTACGGGACGGCAAGATCGAGAAGCATCTGATGCAGGGCGGCAGCCTTGCCGAGCTCGCCGATGCCCTGGCAAAGGCGAAACTGCGCGTCTTGAGCGTCAACACTCTCGATGATTCGACGCTGCACACCGGGGCGGAATTGGAGGAGCGGGTCGCTCGGTGCGAGGGCCTCTGCAGCTGGGCGGAGGCGCTTGGGGCGCCGTATGTGATCGTCGGACCGACCTACCGCGCCGGCCGTGCCATCCCCGCGGATGTCATCTTGGAGCGCACGGCCGAAAGCTTGCGCCGCTATATGGCCGTTGCCGGCGCTCACGGCGTTCGCATCGCATTCGAGTTCATCGGCTACGAGGACTGCTCGGTCAACAATCTTTCCTCGGCGCTCGCCGCGCTCGACCGCGTCGGCGATGGGCGGCTCGGGCTTGTGATCGACGCTTTCCATTTCTATGTCGGCGGCTCGAGCTTCGAGGTTCTGGAGCGGCTTGAGCCCGGGCGTCTATTCATCGTGCATATGACCGACGCCGATCACGGTGACCGTGCGCGCCTCGGAAAGCCCAACCGCATATTCCCCGGCGAGGGCGTCTTGCCGCTGAGGGAGATGATCGCGTCATTGCGCCGTATCAAGTATCAGGGACCCTACAGTCTCGAGCTATTGCGGCCCGAATATTGGACGATGGATCCGTCCTTTGTGGCCAGACGCGGGCTCGAGAGCATGCGGCGGTTCGTGTGATGTCCGCCGTGCTCGACGAGAAGAACCAGGACCAGGCGGATCTGGCGCGGCCGCGCTCCGTCGTCGTGCCCGACGATCCGCTGGCCGAGCAGATCTCTCAGGAGATCGAGCGGGACATCATCTTCGGTCGCCTCGCGCCGGGACGAAAGCTGCGGGAAGAAGAGCTCGCGCAGCGATTTGAGGCGTCGCGCCATCAGGTGCGGGAAGCCCTCGCGCGGCTCACGCGCATCGGCATCGTCATCAAGGAGCGCAACAAAGGCGTTTCCGTCCGGCGCTTCAGCTCGGAGGAGGTGGGGCAGATCTACGAAGTCCGCGAGATCCTGCAGCGCCAAGCCGCGCTGCGCATTCCGCTTCCGGTGACGGGGGCGAGCATGCAATTGCTCGAATCCATTCATGCCGCAAACGAGCGTGCGGTTCGGCTGGGCGATCTGCGCGGCATCCACGAGAGCAATGACCGGTTTCACACCGAGTTGTTCGGACTTTGCGGCAACGACATGCTGAGCCGGCTGGTGAAGCAATTCATGGATTTGAGCTACGTGATCCGTGCGAACGCCTTCAACACCGACCATGCCGAGGTCGCGCTCAGGGAGCACCGTCTTATGCTGGATCTGCTGAAGACCACGGACTCCTGGGCGCTCTCTCAGCTCTGCGTCGATCATATCCAGTACAGCAAGAACAAATATCTCGCGTTCCTGGCGGCGAAGGACTGCGAGATTCAGCCGGCGCAGACGCTTACGCACGCCCGACGCCCCGCCTGAAGATGCCCGGCCCCAACTTGCTGCCAGTTCTGCTCACAGGAGCTGCGGGAAAGCTGGGCACTTGGCTGCGCGAGCATTTGGCGAAGCGACCCGGCGGAGTGCGAAGCACGGACATTCGCGCCTTCGGCCCGTCCATTCCGGGCGAGACGATTACCCTCGGTGATCTCGCGGATGCGTCGATCGTCGAGCGACTGGTAAAAGGCACAAGCGCGGTGGTGCATTTCGGCGCCATCGCCGGCGAGGACACGTTCGAGCGCATTCTGCAGTCGAATATCATTGGCACTCAGAATGTGTTCGATGCCGCGCGCCGTCATGACATCAAGCGCATCGTCTACGCGAGCTCCATTCACACCGTGGGATTCTATCCGACCGCGGAGCGTATCGACGCGGACGCGCCTCCGCGCCCGGATAGCTACTACGCGGTGAGCAAAGTATTTGGCGAGAGCCTGGCGCGGCTCTACGTCGAGAAAGCGGGCATGGATATTGCGTGCCTGCGGATCGGTGTCGCTCTGCAGGAGCCGCAGGCGCCCCGCAACCTCTGGACTTGGCTCAGCGTGTCGGACCTCTGCCGCTTGGTCGATGCGTGCCTCGATGCGCCCCCGTTCGGTTTCTCCGTCACCTACGGGATCTCGAACAACCGCCGGAACTGGTGGGACAACCGTAAATCCGCTGTGGACTATCGGCCGATGGACGATGCCGAACGCTTTGCGGGCCGGCTCATGCCCGACGGCGACACGCGGGATCCCGAAGATCCCGGCGTGAAGTTTCATGGCGGCCCGTTCGTGGCGCTGGGCTTTGGTCAGCGTCCGGCCTGACAGCGGGCGAGGCGGCTCACATGCCAACGATGCTCGCGCCGCCGTTGGGTGAAATCACCTGGCCCGTGACGAAGGCGGCCTCGTCGGACGCGAGATAGACGACAAGACGGGCGTACTCGTCGGGCTGCGCCCAGCGGCCGAGCGGCACCTTGCGCTCCTCGGCGCGAATGAACTCCGCGCCGCGCGCTTTCAGCACCATGTCCGTCCAAACGCCGCCGGGTGCGACGGCGTTGGCGGTGATTCCATAGGGCGCAAGCTCCTTTGCCCATGCCTTCGTCATGCCGACGATGGCCGATTTCGCGCCGATATAGTGCGACGAGGTCTCGTGGCCGGTCATGAACCAGCGCGATGCGGTGTTGATGATCCGGCCGCGGCGCTGGCGCTTCATGGGCTCCATCGCGTGCTTGCCGAAAAAGAAGCTGGCGCGGGCATGGACGGAAAACATGCGCTCGAAACGCCGCTCGTCCACCTCTTCGATCCGCGCATTCTCGCCGCCGATGCCGGCGTTGTTGACGAGGATATCGAGCCGTCCGTGCTGCTCCAGGATGGCCTCGACGCATCGGCGGGCCGCGGCCGCGTCCGCGTCCGCGACGTCGCAGCGCCACGCCATTGCGGAGCCGCCCGCTTGCTCGATCTCGGCGGCCGTCCGCTCGGCGCCGGGGCCATCGATGTCGAGCACGGATACCAGGGCTCCGCGCTCGGCCAGCGCCAGCGCGTGCGCGCGCCCCATCCCTGCGGCGGCGCCGGTGATCAGTGCGACCCTACCGCGGAGACCAGAGTCCTCCGCCACTGTTCCTCGCTCGCTCACGCCTTGCGCTCCATCCTGGTCGTGTGTCTATTTCGCTTGCCGTCCGCCGGAGGTGATCGGAATGGATCTTGCCGCGCTCAAGGAGCGTCTCGAAGCCCGCTTCCCGAAACTCAGCCCCCAGCTTCAGCGGGCGGCGCGGTACGTCCTCGAGCATCCCGAAGAGATCGCGCTCAATTCGATGCGCAGCGTCGCCGCCAAGGCCGGCGTCACGCCGTCGACGATGGTGCGGCTCGCCCGCGACGTCCATCTCGCGGGGTACGAGGCATTCCGGGCGCCGTTCGGCGTCTGGCTGCGCGGCCGTCAGCATTCCTTTACGGAGCGTGTGCGGGAGCTGCGTCAGCGCGCGCGCCACAGCAAGGCGGCGGCGCTCATCAGCGAGATCATGAGCGCCGATCTTGCAGACCTGCAGGAAACCTATGCTTCGCTGGGCGAAGCGAAGCTCGCCGCTGCCGAGCGGCTTCTGGTGGCCGCGCGGCGAATCTTCGTGATCGGCGTCCGCAGCCTCTATCCCGTCGCCTTCCTCTTCCATTACGCCTGCCGCATGTTCCTCGACAATACGATCCTCCTCACCGGCCAGGGCGGCAGCTTCGCCGACGAGCTGCGCCGCGTCGAAAGGCGCGATGTCATCCTCGCCATCGGCTACGAGCCTTATTCCCGCGACATGATGCGGGCGGTCCAGTTTGGCGTGGAGCTCGGTGGCAAGGTCCTCGCGATCACCGACAGCAGCGTCTCGCCGCTCGCCCGCAGCGCCGCGCTGTCCCTGGTCGTGAAGGCGAACGGCCCCTCCGTCTTTCCCTCGATCGTGCCGGCTATGTCGGTCGCGCAGGCCTTGGTCGCGCTGCTGCTCGCGAAGAGCGGAAAGGACGCGCTGCAGCGTATCGCCAGCAGCGAGCGGCAGCTGCGCGGCTTGGGCGTGTTCATCGAGGGCCGAAGCGAGCGGCACAAATGATCTTTCCAATTGACGCTCTGAAACGATTGTAGCAGGTTCGTGACAGCCCGGAAGCCGCTTGGGCGCGGAAAATCGTCCAACCGAACGCGCGGGAGGTGGAATGTCGTCACAGGGCTTTGACGGCCAGATCGCGGTGGTGACGGGGGCGGCGCGAGGCCTCGGCTTCTCGCTGTCGACGCTGCTGGCCGAGCGCGGCGCGCGGGTGTTCATGGTCGACCGCGAGGGTGTGGCGCTGGAGCGTGCCGCGGACACGCTGGCGAGCCGAGGCCTCCCTGTGCACGCGGCGACCATCGATGCGGCCTCCGAGACTGACCTCCGTGCGCTTCGCCACCGGATCGAGACCGAGGCAGAGGGGCGCCTCGATGTCCTCATCAACAATGCGGGCGGCTGGCGATACGGCTCGCTTAGCGAGATCACGGTCACCGATTGGGACTGGACCTTCGAGGTCAACCTGAAAACCGTCTTTCTCGCGACGCGGACGCTGATGGATCTGATGGTGGCCCGCCGCTATGGCCGAATCGTCAATATCGCCTCGACAGACGCCTATCGGCCGAAGGTCAAGCTGCCGCACTACGCGGCGGCCAAGGCGGGCGTGGTGAGCCTTACCAAATCCATGGCCGAGGAGCTCGCGCCTCACGGCGTGCTCGTCAACGCGGTCAGCCCGGGCGCCATCGCCACCGAGACCGCGAAGAGCCAAGGCTGGCTTGCGGAGCGTATCCCGCAGATTCCCGTTCGTCGCGCCGCCGAGCCGGAAGATATCGCGGAGGTGGCGCTGTTTCTGGCTTCACCGCAGAACCGCTTCGTCGTTGGCGAAACCGTGGTCGCCAACGGCGGTATGCTGATGGTCTGATGGCGAGCGCATTAGCATCACAGGGGAGGCACTAGCATGTCCAGGATGGGGAATTGCGGCGGCGTCGACCGCCGCACGCTCATCAAGTCAGCTGCCGCAGCGACGGTCTTCGGCGTCGTCGGTGCGCCCAGGCTCGCGCGGGCCAAGCCTTCGCAGATGGTCATCTCGACCGGCGGCGGTGCGCTCGACGACGCCTATAGGGCGGCCTATTTCGAGCCGTGGACCGCGAAGACCGGCATCGCCATCACCACCGGCCCGAACACCGGCGCCAAGCTCAAGGCGATGGTGGAGCAGAAGGCCGTGGAGTGGGATGTCTCCCAGCAACCGGCCGAGCTCGCCGCGACGATGGCGAAGCAAGGGCTTCTCGAGCCGCTCGACTACTCGATCATCGACAAGTCGCCGTTGATCAAGGGCGTCGCCTTCGATCATTTCGTCATGGGTGACATCGCGGCCTATCACATCGCGTGGAATACCAAGCTCGTGAAGCCGGGAGCCGAGCCCAAGGATTGGCCGGGATTCTGGGCGTTCGCGGGGCGCCGCGGCCTCTGGAAGCGGCCCTACCAGACGATGGAAGTGGCGCTGATGGCGGATGGCGTCGACAAGGACAAGCTCTATCCGCTCGACGTCGATCGTGCCCTGAAGAGTCTCTCGAAGATCAAGGACGGGGTCTATTGGTGGGAGCGCGGCGCGCAGGTCGCGCAAATTCTGATCGACGGCGAGGTCGAGGTCACGGCGGCTTGGAACGGCCGCATCTATGATCCCAAGAAGTCAGGAGCGCCGGTCGACTATCACCTCAACCAGGCTCTGCTGGTCGCCGACGCCTGGGTCGTCCCGAAAGGCGCGCCGAACAAGCGCGAGTCGATGGAGTTCATCGCTCTCGCGCTTGCCGCCGAGCGGCAAGCCGCGTTCGCCCAGAAGCTGCCCTACGGGCCGGTCAATGGCGACGCTTTGAAGCTGCTGCCCAAGGAGACCCTCGCGATCCTGCCGAGCGCCGAGGAGAACCTGAAGCGCTCGACCTTCCTCGACGTCAATTGGTGGGCGGAGAACGGCGAGCGCGCGGAGGCCGCCTTCAGCAATTGGATCACCGGATAAGCAGGCCGGCTTGATGGCGCGACCCGGCGATGCGGCAGGGCGACGGCCGTGGACTCTCCACCGCGGCAATGCGCTCCTGCTGGTTCCGCCGGGTTTGTTCCTGCTGGTTTTCTTCTTCTGGCCACTGCTGCGCGTGATGGCGCGCAGCGTCATCGAGCCGGAGTTCGGCTTCGAGAACTACGCGCGGGTGTTCGGCTCCGGGCCCTATGTCCGCGTGCTCTGGCAGACGATCGAGACCGCCGGCATCGTGACGGTGCTCTGCCTCATCCTTGCCTATCCGCTCGCCTATGCGGTCGCGCGCGCCGAGGGGACGCGGCTCAAGCTGCTGATGATCTTCGTGCTGGTCCCGCTGTGGACCAGCGTGGTCATCCGCTCCTACGGCTGGATGATCGTTTTCCAGCGGCAGGGCGTGCTCAACGATCTCCTGCTGTCGCTTGGCCTGACAGAGACGCGCCTGACGCTGCTGCCCGGCTCGCTCGCGGTCCATGTCGGCATGGTGCACATCATGCTGCCGTTCATGATCCTGCCGCTGATCGCGTCGATGCGCGGGATCGATCACAGCCTGCTGCGCGCCGCCGACGTGCTCGGCGCGCCTCCGCACCGGCGGTTTCTCGAGGTGTTTCTGCCGCTCTCGCTCCCCGGCGTCAGCGCCGGCGTCGCGCTCGTCTTCATGACCTCGCTCGGCTTCTTCATCACGCCGGCGCTGCTCGGCGGACCGCAGCTCATGATGGCGGCGGTGCTGATCGAGGAGAAGGCGAACGTCGAACTCGACTGGCCTTTTGCCTCCGCGCTCGCGACGACATTGCTCCTGATCACGACCGCCCTCTATCTCGTCTACCTCCGGCTGACGCGCGGCGCCTCGCCGCTCCTCGGCCGATGAGCGGGACGGCAAGCAGCCGCATGGCGCGCTGGGCCTTCGCGGTCTTCGTGGGTTTGTGCCTCGCCTACCTCCTGCTGCCGTCGCTGATCATCGTGCCGATGTCCTTCAGCAGCCAATCCTATCTCTCGTTCCCGCCGGCCGGGTTCTCGCTGCGCTGGTACCAGGGTCTCGCGGGCAATTCCGCGTGGCGCGACGCCGCCGCGAACAGCTTCCTGATCGGTGTCCCGGCCGCGTTCATCGCCGTGGCGCTCGGAACCCTGTCCGCGCTCGCGACGGAGCGCGGCGGCTTGCGCTGGGCGACCGCCGGCGTCGCCCTCATCGTCGCGCCGATGATGCTGCCCCACGTGATCCTCGCCATCGGCCTCTATCCCGTGATGCTCGATCTCGGGTTGCTGCACGGCTACATCGGCGCCATCATCGGTCATGCGGTGATCGGCCTGCCGCTGGTCTTCGTCTCCGTGTCGGCGGCGCTGCGAAACTACAATCCGGCGCTGGAGCTCGCGGCGATGACCTGCGGCGCCGACCGGGTGCGGAGCTTCCTGCATGTCACCCTCCCGATGATTCGGATCGGCATTCTCGGCGGCGGCATCCTCGCCTTCGCGACCTCCTTCGACGAGCTCATGCTGTCGCTCTTCCTGACGAATACGGGAACGCGCACGCTGCCGCGGCTGATCTGGGAGCAGCTCAACGATTTTCTCACCCCGACCATCGCGGCGGTCGCGACCCTGATCTTCGCCTTCTCGCTGCTTCTGCTGGCGGCGCTCGCGGTCTTTGGACGCTCGGCGCGCGGTATGCCGACCTCGCTCGCGCTGGCCACCGCCGAGACCGCCGCCCATGGCTGATCCGCGCACCCTCGAGATCCTGCCGGAGCGCGGCGAGGCGCGTGCACCCGCGTCCGGCGCGTCGCTCAGCCTCGAGGCCGTCGAGAAGAAATATGGCGGGCTTGTCGCTTTGGCGCGGACCGATCTCGACGTGCGTCCCGGCGAGTTCTTCGGCCTGATCGGGCCGAGCGGCTCGGGCAAGTCGACCCTCCTGGGGATGATCGCGGGCTTCGTGCCGCCGAGCGGCGGCCGGATCCTCCTCAACGGGACCGACATCGTGAGCTTGCCGCCCTACCGGCGCAACCTCGGCATGGTGTTTCAGAACTATGCGCTCTTCCCGCACATGACGGTGGCGGAAAACATCGCCTTTCCCCTCCGCATGCGGAAGCTGCAGCGCGGCGAGGTCGAGACACGCGTCCGTCGAATGCTCGAGATCGTCCGTCTCGCCGGTCTGGGTGAGCGGAGCCCGGCGCAGCTCTCCGGCGGGCAGCAGCAGCGCGTCGCGCTCGCCCGCGCCGCGTCCTACGATCCGTCTCTCCTCCTCATGGACGAGCCGCTGGGCGCGCTCGACAAGAACCTTCGCGAGGAGATGCAGTACGAGATCAAGCGCTTTCACCGCGAGATCGGCGCCACCGTCCTCTACGTCACCCATGATCAGGACGAGGCGGCGACGATGTCGGACCGGATCGCCATCCTCAATCAAGGTCGTATCGTCCAAGTCGGCCGGCCGCGCGAACTCTATGAGGCGCCGGCTACCTCCTTCGTCGCCAGTTTTCTCGGCGAGGCGAACCTGTTCGAGGTGGCGGCTGTGAGCCAGTCTTCGCCGCCGAGGCTCCGCGTCGAGACCAAGGATGGCTTGACCCTGAGCGCCAATCAGCTCGCGCACTTCGAGGCCGGCGCCGTCATCTGCGTCCGCCCCGAGGCGATCCAGATCGCCAAGAGCGCCGGTGCCGCCGCCAACGTCCTGAGCGGCCGCGTTCTCGACGTCGTCTATACCGCGGGGAGTCTCCGCTATCGCGTCGAGGTCGCCGGCGGGCGCGTCGTGCTGGTTCGCCGGCCGCTGCAGCGCCAAGCGGCGGTCATGGAGGTCGGAAGTCCCGTCTACCTGTCCTGGGACGTCTCCGACACGATCCTGGTACCCAATTCCTGATCAACCGGAGCATTCAACATGAATGAAAACGCCTTGACCGATCGCGTCGCCCTGATCACGGGTGCGGGCGATGGAATGGGCCGTGCACACGCCCTTCTGATGGCCGAGCGCGGCGCGGATATCGTGATCGTCGACATCAACCGCGGCGGTGCCGAGGAGACCGCCGCGGGCGTGAGAAAGCTGGGTCGCCGGGCTCTGGTCGTGGAGGCCGACGTCTCGCAGGTGCCGCTCGTAGAGAAAGCCGTCGCTGCCGCCGAGAGCGAATTCAAGCGGGTCGACATCCTCGTCAACAACGCCGGCTACGGCCAGCGCGCGACCACGCCGGAGATCGACGAGGCGGCGTTCGATCGGATGTTCGCCGTCCACGTGAAAGGCTCGTTCTTCTTCACGCGCGCGGTGATCGGCGGCATGAAGGAGCGGCGGCGCGGCAAGATCATCAACATTTCCTCGATCTGGGGCATGACCGGCGCGCCGGTCGCGGCGCACTACTGCGCGGCGAAGGCCGCGCTGCTGGGTTTCACCAAGGCCTGGGCGAAGGAATTCGCACCGTGGAACATCCACGTCAACGCCATCGCCCCGGGCGGCGTGCGCTCCGGCGGTCCGGTGAAGCTCGACAATCCGGAAATCCTGCGGGCCAAGGAGGAGAAGGTCCCGCTCAAGCGATATTGCGACCCACGGGAGATTTCCTACGCGGTCGCCTTCCTGGCCTCGTCGGAAGCCGACTTCATCACCGGCCAGGTGATCTCGCCCAATGGGGGCGAGGTCATCGTTGGCATCTGACCTTTAGGAAATAAAGCCATGCACTTCGGACTCTTCTGCCTCAACCCCCAGCGAGATGCCGCCAAGCGCCCCAACGAGATCTACGGCGAGACCACGGATCAGGTGAGGCTGGCCGAGCAGATCGGCTTCGACATCGCCTGGTTCGCCGAGCATCATTTCTCGAACTACTGCCTCTGCCCGTCGCCGATCACGATGGCGACCTACATGGCCGGACTGACGAGGCGGATCCGGTTGGGCACCGCCGTGATCGTGGCGCCGCTCTATCAGCCCTTGCGCATGCTCGAGGATCTCGCGGTCCTGGATCAGCTGAGCGGCGGGCGCGCGGTGCTCGGGTTCGGCAGCGGCTATCAGCAATACGAGTTCCACAAATTCGGCGTCGATCTCAAAGCCGGCCGCGACATCTTTCTCGAGACGCTCGAGGTGACCGAGCAATTCATCCGGAGCGGCGCCGTCGAATACGCAGGAAAGCACATCACCGTGCCCGAGACGCATTTCAGCGTCCGATTGCAACAGGCGCGCCCGGCTATCTACGTGGCGGGGCTGGCTGGCGATCCCGAGACCCAGGCACGCTCCGCGCGGGGCGGCTACGTGCCGTTCTTCACGACGGGATGGAGCACGCTCGAGGAGATCCGCAAGACGCGCGACAAGGCCGCCGCTGCCTACGCCGCCGCCGGCGGCAAGCCGGAGGAGGCGCCCTACGCGGCGCAGCGCTACGTCTTCGTGACGGACGACCGCGCCGAGGCGCTCCGGGCGGCGGAAGGCGCGCGTTATATCCGCCGGGTCGCTCTTTCGATGCGGAACCAATACGCGCGCCTCCAGGGCGCGTGGCTCGAGGAGATTCCGGCGCCCGACGAGCCGCCGCTCGAGGTGATCGCCGATCGCCTGATCGTGGGCGATCCGGAGCGCTGCGCGGCCAAGCTGGCGGAGGAAATCACCCAACTGCGCCCGACGCACATCAGCTGCTTCATGGCCATCCCCGGCATCGAGCCCAAGAGAATCCTCAAGAGCATGGAGCGCTTCGGCGGCGAGGTGATGCCGCTGCTCGCCAAGCAGTTCGGCGGTCTGGACCGCATCGGCGCGGCCGAGCCTCGAGCCGCGGTGTCGGCGGCCGCGGAGTGAGCAGAGGGAAGATACCGCCTCAGGCCGGCGCGACGATGGCCTCGGCCTCGATCTCGACCTCATAGGGTCCGACCAGATCGGAGGTCTCGATCAGCGTGTTGGCCGGGCGGATATGCCCAAGATATCGGCCGTGGACGCGCGAGACCGGCTCCCATTGTCCGGCGTCCCTGAGGTAGATGCGCGTGCGCACGACATCGTCCAGGCTGGCGCCGACGGCCGAGAGACTGGCTGCGATCTTGTCGAGGATGTAGACGGTCTGACCCCCGGGGTCGCCGGGGCAGACGACCTCGCCATCGCCATGGGTTGCGGTCGTGCCGCTGACCAACACGCGGTCGCCGATCTTGATGGCGCGGCTGTAGCCAGCAATGGGCTCCCACTCGCTGCCGCTGTCGACGCGGACCCGACCCGGCCGACTGGGGATCGGCACGGCCCTGTAGACGCTCGGGATTTGCATGAGGTGATGGGAAAGATCGCCCGAGGCGGTCAGGAACGGCGGCTTGCGATATTCGTCGCCGCAATCGCCGGCGATCCGCGTCGAGCGCGCCAGGGCCTCGTCGAGGATCGCCCTGTCCTCGGCATCGAAGGCAAAGGCAAAGCACCGAAGATTGTCCTTGCAATGCTCGCGCTCGCCAAGCCGCGCGCCGACGATCACGGCGGCGACCGCGGGCTGGTCGAGCACCCAGCGCGTGGCAACATTGGCGATGGAAACGCCGTGCTTCCTCGCTACCCGATGGCACGCGGCCAGGATCGCCTGGAGCACCTCCCAGCCGCCGATCGCCGTGATGAAGCGCTGGTATTTCATCTTGCTCCAATCGGCGATGTCGCGGGTCGCGGGCGCGGGTGCGCCGAGCCAGCGTTCAGACAGGAATCCGCCGCCGAGGGTGCCGTAGGCGAGCAGCTTGACGCCCGCCGTCGCGCAGAACGCGCTCATCTCCTCGCCGGCTCGCCGGTCGAGGAGCGAGAAGGAGACCTGATTGGAAACGATCCGGAAGCCTTGCTTCACCAGCAGGCGCAGGTGATCGGTGTTGAAGTTAGTCAGTCCGAGATGGCCGATCCGCCCTTCCGCCTGCAGCAGCGCGAGTTCCTTCATGGCGTCCAGATAGGCCGGGTGCTCGTATGTCCACCAATGCAGCTGCAGCAGATCGATGCGATCGAGGCCCATGCGCTCCAGGCTCCGGCCGATGCCGGCACGCACCACCTCGCGCGTCATCGGGCCGGGCTCCGGGCACCATTTGGTGAAGGCCGTGGGTCGCGTACCAGGCGCCAGCGTGCCGCGCCGAACGTGGCCGAGAAATCGCCCCGTGATGATCTCGGCACTGCCGTAGTGGTCGGCCATGTCGAAGCTGTCGAAGCCGGCCGCGGCATATCCGGCCATCGCGGACGCGGCCTTCTCGGGATCGAGCAGCCGGCCGCCGCGTTCCATATCGGCGACTTGCCAGAGCCCGGTGATGATGCGGCTGATCTCGAGATCCCCGGCGAGGCGGATGCGCTCGGGACGGCTGGGTGCGGCGGGCATGGGCTTCCGGCTCGGGAGTGTCGGTTGTTCGCGGAGAGCGCCATCATTACGCTGCGCTCGAGCCCGCCGCAATCTTCAGGCTTAGAAGGAGCAGCCCTGCTCGAGATCGGCCTCATCGTCAACCCCGTCGCCGGCATGGGCGGCAGCGTCGCGTTCAGGGGCACCGATGGCGAGGCCATCTTGGCGCGCGCCCGAGCCTCCGGCGCCGAGCCCCTCTCTCCCCAGCGCGCGTTGCGTGCCCTCGAAAGGCTGGCGGCTCGCGCCGGACGGGTCCTCAAGATCCACGCGCCCGCAGGCGCGATGGGCGCTGACATCGCTCGGCAGGCGGGTTTCCCCGTGGCGCCGCTCGACGCGGCTCCGCCCGCCCTAACCTCCGCCGCCGATTCACGGAATACCGCGGCCGAGCTCGTCGGCCGCAACGTAGCCCTCATCCTCTTCGCCGGCGGGGACGGTACCGCCCGAGACATCCTCGGCGTCGTGGGCGAGCGCGTTCCCGTCCTCGGCATACCCACGGGCGTGAAAATGCAATCGGCTGTCTTTGCCGTGAGTCCGGAAGCGGCGGGCGAGGTGGTCGCGCTCTTGGCCGGCGACCCCGGTGGAAGGATCGCGTTCCGCGCCGCGGAAGTGATGGACATCGACGAGGCCGCGCTGAGGGAGGGGAGGGTCTCCGCGCGGCTCTACGGCTACGCGCGGATACCGTTCGAGCGAAGCCTTGTCCAAAATCCCAAAGCCGCCGAATCTTCCGAGGATGCCGTTATCGACGCTCTCTGCCGCGAGGTCGCCCAGGAAATGGCGCCGGCTGGTCTCTATATATTGGGGCCCGGAACCACCACCGCGCGCGTGCTGCACCATCTCGGGCTCGAAGGCACGTTGCTCGGCGTCGATGCCGTCCTCGATGGGGCGATGATCGGCCGGGATCTTGCCAGCCGCGCGCTCAAGGAGCTCGTCGCAGGTTGGCCGGCGCGCCTCATCCTCGGTATCGTCGGCGGCCAGGGCTTTATTTTCGGTCGCGGCAATCAGCAGATTGCGGCGCCGATCATCCGCGCGATCGGGCGCGACAACATCATTCTGCTCGCGAGTCAGCGCAAGATCCTGGGCTTGGGCGAGAACCTGTTGAGGGCCGATACGGGCGATCCCGCGGTCGATGCCATGCTCGCGGGATATATCCGGGTGCGCACCGCGCCCGGCCGCTCGACGCTGATGCGGGTCACATCATGAGCGCCCGCGGACCTCGCGATTGAAAACCCGGGCTGCCGATGCAAGAATGCACGGCGCATACACGATGTACGGGGAGGCCAATCCGTGACGCCCAATCAATCATCGGCGCATCCGTGGATGGCCAACTCGCTCGCCGACATCAAGCAGGCGATGCTGAAGGAGATTGGCGCCGGGAGCATCGAGGAGCTGTTCGAGCAGATCCCCTCGTCCCATCGGCTGAAGGCGCCGCTCAAACTGCCGCGCCAGCTGAAATCCGAGGCCGAGCTCAAGCGGCACCTGATGGCGATCCTGTCCCGCAACGAGACCTGCGACAGGAACTTGAATTTCCTCGGTGCCGGGTGCTGGCAGCATCACGTGCCGGCGGTGGTGGACGAGATCGTCGGGCGCACGGAATTCCTGACGCCGGTCTGGGGCTCGCCGCAGTCGGATCACGGGCGCAACCAGGCCTGGTTCGAGTTTGCGAGCCAGCTGGGCGAGCTTCTGGACATGGAGGTGGTCCAGCTCCCGGTCTACAGCTGGGGATGCGCCGCCGGTCATGCCATTCGCATGGCCGCGCGGCTCACCGGCCGGCAGCAGGTGCTGGTTCCCGCGCTGCTCGATCCCGAGCGCCTCTCGGTGATCCGAAATTATGCCGAGCCGCCGGAGATGGCGAACCACATCGAGGTGGTGAGCGTCGCGCACGACAAGAAAACCGGCGGGCTCGACCTCGAGGATCTGAAGGCCAAGATTTCGGCGCGGACGGCCGCGGTCTACGTGGAATCGCCGAGCTATCTCGGGATGTTCGAGCCGCGCGGCGGAGAGATCGCCGAGATCGTCCGGTCCGCGGGCGCCGAGACGATCGTGGGCGTGGACCCGTTGTGCCTCGGCGTGGTCCGTCCGCCGGCTGACTACGGGGCCGATATTGTCGTGGGGCCGACGCAGCCGCTCGGCGTCCACATGAATTGCGGCGGCGGCGTCGGCGGGTTCATCGCCTCGCGCGACGAGGAACGCTACGTCCGACAGTACAACGGGTTTCTCGTCAGCATCACCGGCACGACCGAGCCGGGCGAATATGGCTTTTCGCTGTCCTGCTCGCATCAGACCTCCTACGGCATGCGCGAGCAGGGCCGAGATTGGACTGGCAATTCGGTCTATCTCTGGGCCATCGCGAATGCGGTCTACATGTCGCTCCTGGGTCCGTCGGGCTTCCGCGAGATCGGCGAGCTGATCCTGCAGCAAGCGCACTACGCCGCACGGGGGATCGGGCGCATCAAGGGCGTGCGGATCCTGTTCCCGAAGGGCTTCTTCAAGGAGTTCGTGGTCAATTTCGACGCGGCCGGCAAGAGCGTCGCGCAGGTCAACCGCGCGTTGCGCCGCCGCGGAATCTTCGGCGGCAAGGATCTCTCGCGGGAATTTCCCGCCTTCGGTCAGAGCGCGCTCTACTGCGTGACCGAGGTGCACGCCAAGGAAGACATCGATCGACTGGTCGGCGCGCTCAAGGAGATCATCGCGAAATGACGGAGCAGAACCCAGTCCGCGGCTTTCACGCGGCGCGCTGGAACGAGCCCGTGGTCATGGAACTCGGGCATGCCGGCCGGCGCGGCCAGGTTTTCCCGGCGGCGGACCGCGCGGTGCAGAAGTCCGTTGGCAGGGCGGACGAGCTCATCCCCGCGGGCCTCGCGCGCAAGCGCCCGCCCGCGCTGCCCGAGCTCTCGGAGCCCGAGGTGCAGCGCCACTATCTGCACCTCGCCCAGGAGACCCTGGGCATGATGGGCATCAGCCTCTTCGGCACCTGCACGATGAAATACAACGCCCGCGTCAGCGAAGCCGTCGCGGCGCGGCCCGAGCTCGCGGAGGTCCACCCCTATCAGCCGGAGGAGACGCTCCAGGGCGTTCTCGAGATCTTCCATTTCTTCGACCTGATCCTGCGGGAGCTCTCGGGCATGGATCAGTTCGTCTTCCAGCCCGGCGGCGGCGCCGATGCGGCCTATACCCATTGCTGCCTCACCCGCGCCTATCACAAGGCGAAGGGACAGCTCGCCAAGCGCGACGAGATCGTCACCTCGATCCAGGCGCACCCGTGCAATGCAGCGACCGCGGCGGCCGCGGGCTTCAAGGTCGTGACGCTTCAGCTGGAGGCGAACGGCTATCCCTCGCTCGATGCGTTGAAGGCGGCCGTCTCCAAGCGCACGGCAGCGCTTCTCATCAACAATCCCGACGACATGGGCATCTACAATCCGGACATCAAAGAGTGGATCCGGATCGTCCATGAGGCCGGCGGCCTCTGCTTCTACGATCACGCCAACTTCAACGGCGTCATGGGCAAGCTGCGCGCGCGCGAGCTGGGCTTCGACGCCTGCATGTTCATGCTGCACAAGACCTTCGGTGCGCCCAAGGGCGGCGGCGGCCCGGCCGTCGGTGCCTATGGCTGCACGGCGGCGTTGGCGCCTTTCCTGCCGACGCCCGTCGTGGTCAAGAAGGCCGAGGCGTATCATCTGGACAATGACCGACCGCGAAGCGTCGGCAAGATCCGCGAATTCTGGGGCAACGTGCCCCAGGTGCTGAAGGCCTATGCCTGGGCCCGCGCCATGGGTGCCGAGGGCATCAACGAGGCTTCCGACCTGTCGGTGCTGGCCAACAACTACATGGACGCGAAGCTTGCGCGTATCAAAGGCCTCGCCCGCTCCAATCCTGACGTAAAATCGTGGCGCATGGAGATGACCCGCTGGGGCCTTGGCCCGCTCAAGGAGGCGACAGGGGTCGGTACCGTCGACGTCGCCAATCGCATGGCGGATTACGGAATCGATCCTTTTTGGATGTCGCACGAGCCCTGGGTCGTGCCCGAGCCGTTCACGCCGGAAGCCGGCGAGATGTACTCCAAGGAGGATCTCGATCGTTGGATCGCGGTCATCGCGGAGATCGTCAGGGAAGCCTACGAGAATCCGGCGCTGGTGAAGAGCGCGCCCCATCGCCAGCCCATCCATCAGATAAAGAGCGGCCCGCTGGAGGATCCCAACAGCTGGGCCATGACGTGGCGCGCCCATCGGCGCAAGCACGGCGGTACCCATGGCCGGTAAAGGCGTCACGCAGGGCCCCGCCACGCGGAGGAACCGCGAGAGGGTGAAACCCGGTGCGGCTTCCGCACAGGCCGGACGCGCCAAGCGGACGCGCGGCACCGGGGCGTCCTATGTCTACGACAGTCTGAAAGCGCTGATCCTCGATCTCGAGCTGAAGCCGGGCACACTGCTCGACGAGACGCAGGTCAGCCGGCAGTTCAACGTCTCCCGCTCTCCGGTGCGCGAGGCGCTTATCCGGCTCTCCGCCGAAGGTCTCGTGCAAACGCTGCGGAACCGGACATCGATCGTGGCGCAATTCGATGTCGGCGCGCTGCCCGCCTACTTCGACGCCATGCTGCTGCTCTACCGCGTGAGTGCACGGTTGGCGGCGACGAACGCGACGCCAGCCCAGATCGAGCGGCTCTGGCAAATCGTGCACGATCATGAGGACGCGCTCCATCGCGGCGACATGAAATCGATGGTTCGCTTCAATCACGACTTCCACACCGCGATCGCGGTGATGAGTGGCAACCCGTTCTTCACGAGCTGGATGAGAGGCCTTCTCGACCAGGGACAGCGGCTCCTCCGGCTCTACGCGCATAACCTGGGAGACCACGTCCCGGATACGGTCCTGAAGCCCCACCGCGACATGGTCGAGGCGATTGCTTCGGGCGACGGCGAGAAGGCCGAGGAGGGAGGCCGCGCCGATGCCCAGGCTCTGATCGACGCGTTCAAGCGCAACCTGTCCCATCGGCCGGCGGCGCTGCTGGTGCTCGACACGTCCCGACCGCGGAAGTTGCTGGCCAAATGAGGCGATCCCGGGGATGGGTCCGGCAATACTCTGTACACATGGAGTATACTATTGACAGGCCTTCGGAGCTTGGGGGAGCATCGCCCTCGGGACGGCTTGGTTCCCACGTGCGAACTCCGGGGCGGCCGATATCCCATCCGATTCAAGACGGCGTGCGAATTGCGCCGGTCAGGGAGGTTCACATGTTGAAGAGACTTCTACTGCCGCTCGTGGCCCTTGTGATGGCGTTCACGATGGGCGCCTCGCTCGCCGAGGCGAAATCGCTCGATGACATCATCAAAGCCGGCGTCATACGCGTCGGGATCAATCCGAACTTTCCGCCCATGAGCTCGCGTGGCTCGGACGGCAATTGGCAAGGCTTCGATATCGACATCGGCAACAAGATCGCCACCACGCTCGGCGTCAAGGTCGAGTGGGTGCCGACGGAGACGCCGCAGCGCGTTCCCTTCCTCGTCGCCGACAAGATCGACATCTCGCTGGGCGCGCTCACCCGCACGTCCGAGCGCGCCAAGCTCATCGAGTTCACCGTGCCGCTCCATACCGAGGTCATGGCGGTGCTGACCACGGACAAGGTGACGGTCGAGGACTGGAAGCAGCTCGACGATCCCAAATACACGCTCGCCGATATGCGCGGCAACTGGACCGTCGATTGGCTCAAGGAAAACCTGCCCAAGGCGAAGGTGAGCCTGGTCGATACCATCGCCGACACCGTCCGCCTCGTGGGGCAGGGCCGTGCCGACGCGATCGTCGAGAACATCGACTTCTTCATGGCCCAGACCAAGAACTTTCCGGATGTGAAATGGCGGGTGCTGAAGAAGACGATCGACGTCTCCTACGATTCGATCGGAGTCCAACGCGGTAATTATTCGCTCCGCGACGCGCTCAATATCGCGCTCTACGGGCTGCACTCGTCGGACTTCGTCAACCAGACTTGGGAGAAATGGTACGGCTCTCCGATGCTGGTGAAGGTCGAGCAGAGCCCGTACTTCTGATCCCGCCTGCAAGCGACGGGAGCCGGCTCTTCGCGGAGCTGGTTCCCGCCGGCGAGATTTAACCGGGTGCGATGAATTACACGTTCCAGTTCGGGGTCGCGCTCGCGCAATTGCCCGAGCTGCTGAAGGGCGCGATCCTGACCTTCGAGCTCGGGCTGCTCACCTTCTGGGGCGGCGCCCTGATCGGCTTGCTCGGCGCCTCGCTCAAGACTTTCGGCGGCACGTTCTTGCGCGGCATCGCCAATGCCTACGTCATCTTCTTCACGAACACCCCAGCGCTGATCCAGATCTATTTCCTCTACTTCGGCCTGCCCGAGTTCGGCATCCGCTGGGACAATTTCACCTGCGTGCTGATCGGATTGACGCTGAACGCCGGGGCTTACCTGACGGAGATCATGCGCGCGGGCTTCATCTCGGTGCACAGGACCGAGA
>DATNIT010000083.1:0-6237 GCA_035604335.1 Allostellaceae bacterium
CCCTGCTTCTGCACGCGCGCCGCGATCCAGGCCGAGATCGCGCGAGCGGGGGCGGCGCCCCACGGCAGCGAGGGTCCGCTCTATCCCGGCACGTGCCGCGCGCTCTCTGCGGACGAGCGCCAGGCACGCATCGCCGCCGGCGAGACCTACGCGCTTCGACTGGACATGGCGCAGGCCGTGGCGCGCGCGGGTCCGCTGGACTGGGAGGACTCGGAAGCCGGCCGGGTCGCCGCCGATCCCCTGAGTCATGGCGATGTCGTGCTCGCGCGCAAGGACACGCCCGCGAGCTATCACCTCGCGGCCACCGTCGACGACGCGATCCAGGGCGTCACGCTGGTGACGCGCGGCCGCGATCTCTTCGGCGCCACCCACGTACACCGGCTGTTGCAGGCGCTGCTGGACCTGCCGACGCCACGCTATTGGCACCACCGCCTGCTCACCGACGCCAGCGGCAAGCGCTTCGCCAAACGCGACCTCGCGCTCACCTTGCGGGCGCTGAGGGAAGCGGGAAGGACGCCGGCAGAAGTACGGGAGATGGCGGGGGTTTAGTCTCGACACCCAGAGCGATTCCCGAGCGGATGGAAGCATCCCCCTCACCCAGCTTCGGCTAAGCTCGCTCTCGCTCGCTAAGCCTCCGCAACCCTCTCCCCTTGGGGAGAGGGGAGGGTGAGGGGGCGCTTCTTGTCTGGGCGGGAAACGCTATTTCGGAAAAGTCTTCCGTAGCGGCCCGATATCGAGAAGAACCGAGATTGCCTCATACATATCCCGCAAGTGCTTCCAGCTGCAGCGGAGAGGTCACGCCCCGCCCGCGCGCAATCCCGCTACCAGCGCCAGGTATTCCGGATCCTCGGGCGTCACCAGGCCGTGGCGAATGGCAAAATCGATCAGGATCAGGCTCACGTTGAACTTGAAATCGTCGGTGTCGCGGACGCGGGCCAGCGCTTCGCGCGCCTCCATCAGCATGAATTCGACGATCTCGCCATCGGTGTTGCGCGGCTCGAAATCATTGGACGTCTCGAGGTCGTAGACGAACAAGACGTCGTCGCGCAGGCCCTGCGGCACCTCCATCTTGTAGGTGACGGCGCTGACGGCACGGGCTTTTGCAATGACCGAGGCGGAGATCGCGGCTTCCTCGCCGGCTTCCTTGACCAGCGTCGCCAGGGCGCCGAGCCCGCCGCCGATGCCGCCCGCGACCAGGTTGTCGAGCTTGCCGGGCGCCACCAGCTTCAGGGGATTGCGCCGGCCGATCCAGAGCCAGGTGCGGTCGCGGATGCGGCGATAGCCGTTCATGTGCACGCCATAGGCGCGCACGCCGAAAAAGCCGACGGCGCCGCGGTCCAGCGTGAAGAGCGGCGCCTCGCCCCAGCGCGGCGTGATGGCGAACACCTCGTCGCGCCACTTGGCGATCAGACCCTCCGCGACCAGCACCTCGACGACCTCGTCGAGCGCCGCCGTGATCGCCGCGCCATCGCCGCAGGGCAGAATGCGCAGGGACTCCGCGGCGACCTCGATGACGCGCGGGAAGCGCCGCAATACGTCGGCGTTGTCGCGGCGGACGAAGCCGACGCGCTCCTCGCCGAGGAACAGCGGCAGGAAGCGCTCGGGCCGATAGGTGTTGCAGGCGCGGATGTGGCGCAGCAGGCTCATGAGGACGCGCGTGCGATTGTCCGCTTGCGCGAGGCCAGCACGACCTGGACGCCGACGATCTGGCGCAGGCATCTCGTGACGTAGTCCGCGACCTCCGTGCTCATGTCGACCATTTGAATGTCGATGGTGAGATCCTGCTCGACGCCGACGCGGCTCGTCCACGAGGATGGCACGAGACCGCGCTTGGCGAAAAGCTCCAACACCCGAGGCATGACCCCGGGCTCGGCGGCGGCGCTAACGGAGAAGCAATGGGTGGGCTCAGCGTCCGGCTGAAAAACGCTTTGAGCAGGCTGCGACACGGGACGACTCCTTGGCGGCGTTGGATGGGCGAGCAGCAGCGAACCGATCCTCGATGAGGACCGGGCTGCTAATTCGCCGGCCGAGCCGGGAGTCGCGGAGCAACGCCATGCACCCGACGGTAGTTACGTACCGTGCCGGCGTCAACACGGGGAATGTCGCATCTGGCATTCTGTGCAATGGCGGGTATTCGTTGCGATTGGGCTGGGAAACCATGGCGCAATACCGCATGCTGATGTCGACGCGCCGTTGGGGCGAGGGGAAGCGAGCGGGGGATCTTGCGCATGCGTCACGAAAGCGCCGCCGCGCGCCCTCATCCTGCCACAGTGCCATCCCTTTGCTACGAAGCCTCGTCCGCCGATGTCATGGCGCACCCTTTGCCAAGCGCGCCTCGGCTTCCCACTTGTCCCCCATCGAGCAGGAGGTCTGCATGACAAAATCTCTGCTTCGGAGCGCTGTTGTCTTGGCCGCCTTGGCGTTGGGCGCCTGCACTGCCGAGGATACGCAGACCGATCAGCGCGGCATCGATCAGGATATTACCGCCACGCATGACGCTGGCGCCCCGACCATGAGCAACATCGGGCAACGGGACTTCGCGCCCTGGCGCTTCAACATGACGCCGTGATCCGGCCTGATGTCCCGCCCCTGAAATTCGTTGGCGAATTTCAGGGACGAGCGGGCCACCAGCTTATTGACTCTAGGCAGGATCCAGCTCGGTATCCCAGTAGAGGAAATCGCGCCAGCTGTGATGGAGATAGTTGGGCGGGAACGCCCGGCCGTTCTCCTGCAACAGGATCGTCGAGGGCTGCGCCGGCTCCCGCACGGGATGCATGCCGCTCTCTTTCGGTAGCCGGTTTCCCTTCAGGAGATTGCAGCTCGAGCACGCCGTCACGACGTTGGCCCAGGTCGTGCGGCCGCCCCGCGAGCGTGGCACCACGTGATCGAACGTCAGGTCGTGCGAGGGCCGCGGCTCGCCGCAATACTGGCAGACGAATCGATCGCGCAGGAACACGTTGAAGCGCGTGAAGGCCGGTCGGCGCGCGGTGGCGATGAACTCCTTCAACGAGATCACGCTGGGGAGCCGCATCTCGAAGCTTGGGCTCCGCACCACGGTGTCGTATTCGGAGATGATGTTGACGCGGTCGAGAAACACCGCCTTTACCGCGTCCTGCCACGACCAGAGCGACAACGGGAAGTAGCTCAGCGGCCGGAAGTCGGCGTTGAGCACCAATGCCGGACAGCGGTCGGGGCTTACCGGCATCGGGTCGGTCGTCTAGGCTGTCGCCACGTCATAGCGGCCGCGATCCTGCCACAGGAGACCGCGGGTTGCCAAGCGCCGGAAATGCCCGGCATGTCCTTGTCATCGAACTGAAATTCGGCGGAAGCGAAGCGCCGGTTTCAGCCCTGGCCGTGCCGAACGCTTAGCGCGTCGGCACCGGCTTCTCGCCGCGGTAGTCGTAGAATCCGCGCTTGGTCTTGCGGCCGAGCCAGCCGGCTTCGACGTATTTCACCAGGAGCGGGCAGGGACGGTACTTCGAATCCGCCAGGCCCTCGTAGAGCACCTGCATCACCGATAGGCAGGTATCGAGACCGATGAAATCCGCGAGCTCGAACGGCCCCATGGGATGGTTGGCGCCCAGCTTCATGGCGGTGTCGATCGCCTCCACGGAGCCCACGCCCTCGTAGAGCGTATAGACGGCCTCGTTGATCATCGGCAGCAGGATGCGGTTGACGATGAAGGCCGGGAAGTCCTCGGCGGCGACCGGCGTCTTGCCGAGCTTCACCGCGAGGTCGCGCACGGACTGAAAGGTCGCTTCCTCGGTCGCGATGCCGCGGATCACCTCCACCAGCGTCATCACCGGCACCGGATTCATGAAGTGCATGCCGATGAACTTGCCGGGCCGGTCGGTGGTGGTGGCAAGGCGCGTGATGGAGATCGAGGAGGTGTTGCTGGCGACCAGCGCGTCGGCCTTCAGGTGCGGCACGAGCTTCTTGAAGATCTCGCGCTTCACCGCTTCCTTCTCGACGGCGGACTCGATGACGAGGTCGCAGTCCGAGAAGGCCGCATAGTCGACATTTGCGGTGATGCGCTTCAGCGCCGCCGCCTTGGCCTCCTCGGTGACTTTGCCGCGGGCGACCTGGCGCGCGATGTTCTTGTCGATGTTGCCGCGCGCTCGCTCCAGCGCCGCGGCGTCGACATCGGACATCCGCACGTCGAGACCCGCGAGTGCGCAGACGTGGGCGATGCCGCTTCCCATCTGGCCAGCGCCGATAATGCCGATGGTCTTGATCATGGAACGAACTCCTGGAGGCCGGGGTGCGGCGGGCTCGGCGCCGCGGCTACTTGATCTGCTTGGCGAGCTCGGCCTCGAGCTCGGGCAGGATCTTGAAGAGGTCCCCGACGATGCCATAGTCCGCGACCTGGAAGATCGGAGCTTCCTCGTCCTTGTTGATGGCGACGATCACCTTGGAATCCTTCATGCCGGCGAGATGCTGGATGGCACCCGAGATGCCGACGGCGATATAGAGATCGGGGGCGACGATCTTGCCGGTCTGGCCTACCTGGTACTCGTTCGGAACGAAGCCCGCGTCGACCGCGGCGCGCGAGGCGCCGACCGCGGCGTGGAGCTTGTCCGCGATCTTGTCCAGCAGGTGGAAGTTGTCGCCGGACTGCATGCCGCGGCCGCCGGATATCACGATGCGGGCGGCGGTGAGCTCCGGCCGCTCGGACTTCGAGAGCTCCGCGCCCTTGTAGGTCGAGAGGCCCGCCGAGGCCGGTGCGGGAATCGTCTCGATCGTGGCACTGCCGCCCTCGGCGGGCACCGCCGGAAAGGCCGTGCCGCGGACCGTGATGATCTTGACCTTGTCCTTCGACTGCACGGTCGCGAGCGCGTTGCCGGCATAGATCGGCCGCACGAAAGTGTCCGCCGACACCACGCCCACGATGTCCGAGATTTGCGACACGTCGAGGAGCGCCGCCGCCCGCGGCATCACGTTCTTGCCGGCGGTCGTGGTGGGCGCGAAGATGTGCGAGTAACCCTCGGCGAGCTTGACGATGAGCGGCGCCAGGTCCTCGGCAAGCGGATGCGCCAGCACGGGATCGTCGGCGAGCAGCACTTTCGCCACGCCCTTGATCTTCGCCGCCGCGTCGGCCGCCGGGCGGCAATTGGCGCCCGCAACCAGAAGGTGGAGCTCGCCGCCGAGCGCTTGGGCCGCGGCGACGGCGTTGAGGGTCGCGGGCTTCAGGCTCGCGTTGTCGTGCTCGGCGAGGACCAGGACGGCCATCAGATCACCCGTGCTTCCGTGCGGAGCTTCTCGACCAGCTCCGCGACCGACGCCACTTTCTTGCCGCCTTGGCGCTTGGCGGGCTCCTCGATCTTGAGCGTGACCAGGCGGGGCGCCGGATCGACGCCGAGGGCTTCGGGCGTCATCGGCTCGATCGGCTTTTTCTTCGCCTTCATGATGTTCGGGAGCGAGGCATAGCGCGGCTCGTTGAGCCGCAGGTCCGTGGTGATCACGATCGGCAGCGTGAGCTCGACGGTCTCGAGGCCGCCGTCGACCTCGCGGGTCACCAGCGCGTTGCCGTCGGCGATCACGAGCTTGGAGGCGAAGGTGCCTTGCGCCCAGCCCAGGAGCGCCGCCAGCATCTGGCCGGTCTGGTTGCAGTCGTCGTCGATCGCCTGCTTGCCGAGGATCACCAGGCCCGGCTGCTCCTTGGCGACCACCGCCTTCAGGAGCTTCGCCACCGCGAGCGGCTGCAGCTCCGCGTCGGTCAGCACATGGATGCCGCGGTCGGCGCCCATGGCGAGCGCGGTGCGGATGGTCTCCTGGCAGGCTTGCGGGCCCAGCGAGACCGCGATGATCTCGGTCGCCACGCCCTTTTCCTTGAGGCGGATCGCCTCCTCAACGCCGATCTCGTCGAAGGGGTTCATGGACATTTTGACGTTGGCGGTCTCGACGCCGGTCTTATCCGCCTTGACGCGGATCTTCACGTTGAAGTCGATGACCCGCTTGACCGCAACCAGCACTTTCATGAGCAAATCCCGCTGCTGCCGAGGCATCGCCTCGAGGGTGGCGCCGGATTGTGCATGTGCGAAAGACTAAGGCAAGGGCTTCCTGTCACGGGACCGTAACCGGCGCGGGTGCGGCCGCCTAGTGTTGTGATTCAGAAGTTTGGCGGATTACGGTTTGGACTTCTGCGAGTTTTAGGTTTGCGAGGCAGAAGCGCTTGATGCTGCTGAGGATGTCATCTGCGGACTTGGTCCATCGAAAGGGCTTGGGTTTGGCATTGAC
>DATNIT010000084.1:0-6525 GCA_035604335.1 Allostellaceae bacterium
GCGAAATCGACGAACGAGCTCCGCACCCGCCGTAGCGGGTTCAGCACGCTCATCGAGCCCTGCATGATATAGGAGAGATGCTTCCAGCGGATCGCCGCGAGCTCCTCGGCGTCGAGGTCGTAAAGGCTCACTCGGCGATCGCCGAACCGGTAGGCTACGGAGCCGCCGAGCACGCGGAGCGGCGGCCGGATCGCCGCGGCGATGGCCTTCACCAGCGTGGTCTTGCCGCAGCTCGATTCGCCCGCGAGCCCGTAGATCTCGTTCGGCTGGATATGGAGGCTCACGCCGTCGACCGCGCGCACCTCGCGCTCGATGCCGAAGGTGCTGGTCTGATAGTAGGCGCGCAGTCCCTCGACCGTCAGTACGGCCTCGGCGCCGGCGGATGCCATGGCTCAGGCGCCCATGCGGGCGAGCCGGCTACGAGGGTCGATGTACTCGTTCATCGAGACCGCCAGCAGGAACAGGCCGATGAAGGTCATCACCACCAGCGTCACCGGGAAGGCGATCCACCACCAGATGCCCGCCACCAACGCCGTGTGCTGGTTCGCCCAGTAGATCATCATGCCGATCGTGGGCGTGTCTACATTGGTGAAGCCCAGTACCGACAGTGTCACCTCGAGGCCGATCGACCAGTTGATGTTGTTCATGGTGGTCGAGAACACGATCGGGAGCACGTAGGGCAGGTGCTCCTCCACCAGGATCTGCCGCATGCTCATGCCCGAGAAGATGCCGGTCTGGGTGAACTCCCGGGTTCTGAGACTGAGCGCGACGGAGCGGATGAGCCGGGCATCGTACGCCCAGCCGAGCCCGGCCATGGCGAGCGCGAGCCAGGCCCAGGACATATGCTCGCGCATCACGAAATAGAACAGCACCAGGATCGGGAACAGCGGGATCACGATGAAGCTGTCGTTGATCGACATCAGCACGCGATCGACCATGCCGCCGGCATAGCCCGCGACCAAGCCGATCACCAGCGAGATCGCGCGGCTCAGGATCGCGACGGAGAAGCCGAACAGCAGGGTGTTTCGGATCGCAAAGCTGAGCTGCCAGAACACGTCCTGGCCGCGCGAGGTGGTGCCGAGGATGTGCGGCCAGGAGGGCGGCATGTCCGGCGGCACCACGAAGGAATCGGCGGCGGGATAGGGCGAGAAGAACGAGGCCGCGGCCACCAGGATCACGAAGCTCAACAGCGCGACGCCCGCCGCGAACTCGCGGTTGTAGCGGAGGAGGTCGCGCAGAACTTTCGCCATGTCCTAAGCCACGCGACGGCGGGTCGGAGAGTCACCCCCCACCCCAACCCTCCCCCTCAAGGGGGGAGGGGGAATTACATGCCCGTCCTCATTTGCCCCTCCCCCCTTGAGGGGGAGGGTAGGGAGGGGGGTATGGCCCAGTTGTAACATCGCCTACCGCACCTTCACGCGAGGATCGAGCAGGGGATAGAGCAGGTCGATCAGCAGCACGGCGGCCGACACCGCGACGATCGAGACCGCGGTGACGCCGAGCACGAGGCTGTAGTCGCCCGCATGGACGGCACCCACCAGCAGCGAGCCGATGCCGGGATAGCCAAACACCTGCTCGGTGATGATGGCGCCGTTGAAGATCCCGCCCAGCGACATCGCGAGCCCCGTCACCTGCGGAACCAACGCGTTGCGCATGACGTAGGAGGTCAGGATGCGCCGCCGGTCGACGCCGGCGAGCTCGGCATAGAGGACGTAGTCCTCGCTCACGATGTTGGAGACCAGCGAGCGCATGCCCATGAACCAGCCGCCCAAGCCCACCAGCACCAGGGAGGCGACTGGCAGGATGGAATGCACCAGCACGCTGCCGACGAAGGCGACGTCGAAGCCTTGCGCGAGGTTCATCTCGGAGCCGCCGCTGATCGGCAGCACCGGCCAGACGAAGCCGAACACGATCAGCAGCACGAAGGCGACGATGTAGTAGGGGATGGGATGGAGCCCCATCGTGAGGATGCCGGCAAAGCGCAAGAGGGAGCTCTCCCGATAGTAGCCGGCGAGGCCGCCCAGCAGATTGCCGATCGTCCAGCTGAGCAGCGTCGAGACCGTGAGCAGCCCCGCGGTCCACGGAAGCGCGCGCGAGATCAGCTCCGAGACCGGGGTCGGGAAGGCCGAGAGCGAGGGGCCGAAATCGCCGACGACCACGCGTCTCCAGAACGCCGCGTATTGCTGCCAGGGCCCGCCCTGCAGCCCATAGAGCTCGCGCAGCGATTGCCGCATCTTGGCGATCGCATCGGGGCTCGTGCTGCCGAAGGACGTTGCGGCCGAGATGGTCTGCTCGACGGGATCGATGGGCGTCGAGTGCGTCACCGCGAACGCGATGTTCATGCCGATGAAGACCACCAGGACGAACTGAATCAGCCGTCGAAACAGATAGAGCGAATAGGCTCTCATCGTCTCCGTGTGGGGTCGTCCCAGCTCCTACTGGCGCGGCTTCAGCTTGACCATCATGTAGCGCGTGTTGCCCCAGTTCGGTACGGGATCGGTATACGGCGCTGTCTCTGCGCTCGGATATCCCGTCCAGTAGGTCTCGTCCATGACGGTGAAGACGTTATACGCCATCAGTGGAATCGTCGGCATCTCCTGGACGACTAGTTTCAGGTAATCCTTGCCGAGCTCGACGCCCTTGGGATCGTCGAAGTCGATCTTGCGAGTCTGCTCGATGATCTTGTCGAGCTCGGGGTTCGACCAGCGCTGCCAGTTGCGCGCGGATTGCGGCTGGCCCGGTGGCGCCACGAACTGCGAGTGCCAGCTGTCGAGGAAGAACGATAGGTCCGGATGGCCGCCCCAGGTCTCCACGCTCCAGCTGATCATCGCGTCGAAATCGCCGGACGCGCGCCGGTCGTTGAGGGTGCCTTGCGCCACCACCGTCGAGGCATCGATGCCGAACTGCCGCCATTCCTGCGCGATCATCGTGCCGGCGCGGGTCATCACCGGGCGCGCCTCGCCCTCGACCGCGATGCGAACCGTGAACGGCTTGCCGTCGGGCGTCATCCATTGGTTGCCGCTCTTCTTGAAGCCGGCCTTTTCCAGGAGCTCCTGGGCTGCCTGCGGATCGGGCCTCCACCAGCCGCGGCCGAACGCCTTGGCGATCTCGGCGGGGTCGGTCGGGATCTGATCGCCCATGCTGGGCCGCAGCATGTCCGCGATCTGCTTGCCGACGGTGGGATCATAAGGCTTGATCTTGCGCTTCCCGGTGTCTAGCTCGAAATTCTCGAGCCAGCTCTCGAGCGGCACGTGGTAGTAGTCGGGATAGGTACCCGTGGGTGGCACGCCGATCGCCGAGATGGTCGCGGCGCCGCGGTAGGACGCCATCGACACCTGCTTCATGTCGATCAGCAGCGCGAGCGCCCAGCGCACGTCGCGATTCTTGAAGAGTGGCAGCTCGTCGTTGAAGATCACCGCCGCCAGCGTCGGATCCGGGTGGGCGAACGGGAAGCCCTTGAACCAGCCGTGCGACAGCTTCGCCTGCTTCGCGAGGGTGAACATGCCCTCGGGCGAGGTGTCGTGGATGATGTCGAGCTGGTGGTTGAGCTGGGCGATCACGCGCTTGTCCGGCGGACCGGGATCGATGTAGGCGACGTATTTGGGGCCCGGCGTGCCGAACTTCGCGACCGTGGTGCGCTGCCAGTCGTCGCGCAGCTGCCAGATGAACCAGCCGCCGTTGGGGTCGAAGCTGTGGAGTGTGTAGGCACCCAGCGAGACCGGCGGATTGAAGGGGAATTTGAGGGGATCGCCCGCCTTCTCGAAAACGTGCTTGGGCATGATCCACATGGCGTTCCAGCGCACGGTGAAGAGCGCGTGGAAGCGCGAATTGGGCTTCTTCAGCATGAAGACAACCGTCGAGGAATCCGGCGCCGAGACGCCGGCGACATTGACCTGGATCGGCGCGCTCCAGCGCAGCCCGTTGGTCTTCAGATGGGTCTCGACGGTGTAGACGACGTCGTCGGCACTGAACTCGACGCCGTCGCTCCAGTAGATGCCCTTCCGGAGCTTGACGGTCATCTCCGTGAAGTCGGCGTTGTACTGGGGCTTCTCCGCGGCGAGTGAGTTTTCCCAGACGCCGTCGATGCCGCGCTCGGGGTCGATGTACCAAAGCGTGTCCATGGCGAGTTGATGCAGGCCCGTCGACTGGCCGCCGGCGTTGATCGCCCAGATGTTGAACCATCCGGCGTTCTTGATGGTGCCTTCGGGGTTCTCGACGATCAGAGTCTGGTTGCGCGGCAGGTTCGAGATCGTGCCCTGCGCGAACGCGGGCGCGGCCAGCAGCCACGCGGTCGCAATGATCGCGATCGATCTGAGCAGACGCATCGAATCCTCCACTGATGTCGCGAACGACAGGCGTGCTTGGCGCACTGTTCGAGCGCGAGGCTATCGCGCGCAGTCGGGCAGGTCAAACGCAGGCTTGATATATATCAGCAGATCTGATTCGAAAGCGCCGCGACTATCGTCGGAGATTGAGCCGCATCACGATGTCCTGGTCGTGATTGCCGAAGCCGCGGCCGAAGATGTTGAGGCCGCCCGGCCGCGCCGCCTTCTCGTCGATGCCGATCTTGAGGCGGATGGAGTGATGCGCCGCGAGGTCGAGTTGGCTCAGCGTGACGCGCGACACGCGTGCCCCCTCGACGAAGCACCCGCGCGCCGAGACCATCCACGTCGTGAGCGTGCCGTATTGCGAGCCCTCCAGCTTCCACCAACGCGGCGTAAACTTGCCGCGCCGATCGCCGAAATCGCCGGGCGAGGTCCAGGTGCCGATCCGGACGTCGTTCACCCAGAGGCTGATGTCCGAGGGCCATTCGGCGTTGGTGCCGGGCACCTCGGAGGAAATCTCCAGGCTGAACTCGATCGCCTCGATCTCGGCGCCCGCGATCCTCGCGTTGTTCGGGAATTTGTACTCGACGTAGCCGCGTCCGAACCAGATGAGCGCCGCGCGCATGCGGCTCGGATCCAGGAAGAAGTCGGGCACGTCGAGGAGGCCGATCACCCCCTCGGTCGAGCAGAGACCGCAGGGCGCGCTGACCTGATAGCTCGTGTAGAGACCGAGCGGCATCGCCACCTCGATCTTGTGGTCCTGCTGCTGGGTGGGCGCGCCGTCGAGCCGGATCACCACTTCGTCGAACCGCGCCGAGCAGATCTTCTGCTGACCCTTGCTTGCCTTGCTGGTCTTCGTGCGGATCAGCTCAGCGCCCTCGAGCACCTGCACGTTGGTGGCGACCGTCGATTGCGGCAGGCGCAACGCCGCGCTGATCTCGTTGACGTTCATTGGGCCGTTGGCGTGCAGCAGGCGCAGGATCTTGATCCGCACCGGAGACGACAGCCCCTTCAAGAGCCCGATGTTGTCCTCGGGATCGACGGTCAGAAAGTTCCGATGCGCGCGGCCGGGCATCGCTCAAAGAGCTCCCGAGGACGTGGTGACGAGCGGCGACCGTACCAGAATGTCGGTCCCTGTCTATTGCAGGCGGCATCCGCGTTAACGATGAGCCCTTCCGCAGTGCCAGCGCCGAAAAGCCGCACGGCATCGTCTTTTCGAGGGAGGCACCCGCCCACCGCCGAGCTCGTCTCATCCGTGCAGGGCCTTGATAAAGCCCCTCGTTTGGCGGTTGAGCGCCCGATGGCAGAAACTTTCAGCCCCGACAAAAAGCCTGCAATTTGCCATCTGCAGCTGTGCCGCGACTCTTTACCCTGGAGGCGCACAGGGAGGAGAGGGCATATGGCACCGCTCATTCAGGAGATCGCAACGTTATTGCCGAGCTTGCGGCGCTATGCCGGCGCCGTCACGGGCGATCAACGCAGCGGCGACCGGTACATCCGCGTCGCGCTCGAGATCTTGGCCGAGGAGCCCGGGCGCGTCCGCCCGGGTCACGATGTCAAGTTCCAGTTGTACAAGCTGTTCGACGACGTCTTGTCGATCTTCGAGCCTGGCCCTTCCGCGGGAACGATCGATCAGGCCGATCCCTACCATCGTCTGAAACACGGCGTGCTGGACTTGCCGCTCTTGAGCCGCAAGCTCCTGCTGCTGGTCACGGTGGAGCGGTTCCCGCTTTCGCGCGCCGCGGAGCTGCTGCAAATGCCGGCGCGCGATGCCGAAGTCCACCTGGCGGGAGCGCGCGCTCAGCTGAGCGGCCTCGCCGCCGCATTCCGAGAGCCAACGACAGAGCGCATTTCTCAGGATCAGGCGGCTTAGCCGCCTGAAGGAACCATGATCCAAGTGAATCAGCAGACGCTATCGCCAAGTCCCGCCGCGGCGGGACCCGCCCCGGCGCTACCGCGTGTGCGCATCCTCGTGGTGGACGACGACGACGAGTTCCGGGAGTCGCTGAGTCTCAATCTGATGGACGAGGGCTTCGGGGTAACGACGTTCGCCGACGGTCCCTCGGCGCTGGAGCACCTGGCCGCTGGCGAGAGCGTGGACGTGATCCTCCTGGATTGGCGCATGCCCGGGATGAACGGCCTCGAGGTGCTGCGCGAGCTGCGCCAGCGCGGCGTGATGACGCCGGTGATCTTCTTGACC
>DATNIT010000085.1:0-2009 GCA_035604335.1 Allostellaceae bacterium
GCATTGCCTCAGCCTGAATGTTACCCCCAGAATCCGTTGCCTCAGCGAGGATGCTACCGACGGCTGAGCATCTTCGGGGCAGCGAATGGCGAGGCGGGTAAGCATGTCGACACGAACCGAGCTGGTGGCGGCGATCAGGGAGAGGTACGAGCGAAGCAATAGAGCCGACCGATCGGTGATCTTGAGCGAGTTCGTCGCGATCACCGGCTACCATCGCAAGCACGCGATCCGGCTGCTGGCGTCGGCGGGCGATCGGCCGATCACGCCGGCGCGTCGCGCTCCTCGCCGGTACGATGCGGACGTCCGAGCAGCGCTGATCGTGTTGTGGGAAGCATCGGACCGAATCTGCTCGAAGCGCCTCAAGCCGCTCGTTACGGTCTTGCTTCCGGCGCTCGAGCGACATGGTCGGCTCGCGATCTCCACCGAGATTCGCACCTTGCTGCTCGCAATCAGCCCGGCGAGCATGGACCGGCTGCTGAGCGAGGTGCGGCTCATCGCTCGCGGCGGCCGTCGGCGCCGCGCGGGTTTCAGCTCGGCCGTGCGGCGGACGGTCCCCGTCCGCACGTTTGGTGATTGGAACGATCCGCCACCTGGCTTCGTCGAGGTCGACTTCGTGGCCCATTGCGGCACTTCGGCGGCCGGCAGCTTCGTGCAGACGTTGGTGCTGACCGACATCGCCACCGGCTGGACGGAATGCGTGCCGGTCGTAGCCCGCCATGGTGGGCTCGTGATCGAAGCCCTCGCTGCGGCCACACAGCTGTTCCCGTTCCCGCTGCGCGGCGTCGACTTCGACAACGACGGCGCGTTCATGAATGAGCCAGTGGTCGAGTGGTGCCGAGCGCGCGGCTTGGAAGTGACGCGATCCCGCGCCTACCGCAAGAACGACCAGGCCCATGTCGAACAGAAGAACGGAGCGATCGTGCGGCGCCTCGTTGGCTATGGGCGCCTCGAGGGCTTGGTGGCCGCAAAGGCTCTGGCGCGGCTCTACGCCGCCGCGCGGCTGCACACCAACCTGTTTCAGCCATCCTTCAAGCTGAAGGAGAAGAAGCGCATCGGCGCCCGGGTCACCAAGCGCTATCACCCGCCAATGCCGCCGATGAGCCGCGTTCTCGCGCACACCCAGGTCGCCCGGGAGGCCAAGCTGCGGTTGCAGCAACTCCATGCCCGAGCCGATCCCGTGATACTGCTCGCCGAGATCCGCGCGGCTCAGGCGGAGTTGGGCGAACGCGTCGATCGTCGTGGGACGGAGCCAGCGCAGCCGCAGCCAATCATCGATCTCGAGCGCTTCGCCGCCAGCCTCAAGACGGCATGGCGGGAGGGCGAACAGCGGCCGACCCATCGGCGACCCTATCGCCGCCGCAAGCCGATCCCGAGACGGCCAGCGATGCTCGATGATGTGCAGGACCAGATCCTCGCCTGGCTCGATCGCGAGCCGGCGATCTCGGCGCTCGAGATTCTGAGGCTGCTCAAGTCAGCTCATCCGGAGCGGTTCAGCGACAGTCATCTGCGCACGGTACAGCGTGCTGTGAAGGCGTGGCGCGGTCAGCAAGCACGTCGGATCATCCTCGAGAGCGCCATCGTCATCGGAGCGGGCGCGTGCGACCCTCTTCAGGCCGAACACGTCATACCCCCGCCCCCAGACCCCCACCCCCGCGTGTCGACCACGGGGGCCCACAGCTACTCCCCGCGCATCGCTGCGTCAGACTCGTGGCGGTCACTCCGCGATGCGCGGGTCCCCTCTGTGGACTCCATGGACGACACGCCGCTGCCGCACCAACCGCTCGGTAACATCGTTGAGTGAGGCAATATGGGGGATCAGTTTTCCACGTCGCCCGACAGCAGCAACTCCGCGTCCCAGAGCGTGTCGCCGCGAAAGAGCCCGCGCCCGCTGAAGTCGATGAAGTAATAGGCGGCGCTTGCCCGGCGCATGGCAGTTGCAGGGTATCGAGATCGTAGCGCCATGCCCGGCCAACGGCACGTCCGGTGCGGATCAGGCCGAGAGCGATTGC
>DATNIT010000086.1:0-12986 GCA_035604335.1 Allostellaceae bacterium
GGGGAATAGGTCTTTCCGCCCATATAGACGTCCCAATGCCGGGAGTCCCTCTAGTGGCAAGGCGGTCACTCGGAACGCCGCTAAGGGCCATTGCTGATTCAATCGCTCGCCCCAGCTGGCGAATTTTACGCGCCGATCCTCGAAGGTCGCATCGATCGTTGCCAAGCCACGGGCGACGTTTAGTGTCATGTCCTGTATCTCGCGCATCGTCATCTTCATCGTGCTTGAGCCATGTCGCTTATAAGCGTCGAGCGTCGTGGTGAGCCGGTGCGGCGCAGAGCTGGATGGTCCTGTTCGAAAAATTACTACTCCCTCCCCCGATTGAATCTCGATCGGACGCACTTGCAGTCGAGGCAACGGAGGGTCTATGCATGACCGGGCGGCGTCTTCAAAACGCCGCGCCAGCTCACCAACACGAGGCAGTGGCACAACATTGTTCGCCCGTGGCGGTTTGTCTTTCGTTTCTTCGATTCCCAGGACGAGCATTCCACCCTGAGCGTTAGCGAACGCAACTATCTCAGACAGAATCTCGTCGCGCGCGTAGTCGCCGATTTTGTTGCCGCCGGTGATCCATTGATCGTCCCCACCTTTTGCCGTCGGGAGAGCCCTCTTGAACTCGACCGTATAACCTTCCGGCCAGCTTTCCGACACCAGCTCCGCTACATCCGCCGGGGTGATCGTTTCAAAGGGCTTGGTGAGAATTGCGAACATTGAGTGCCAGCCTTGAGCGATGAGCAAATATTCCTAAATAAACCCCGCCGCCCGCAGCCCCTCCGTGATCTCGCCCAAGATCGCGGGGTCGTCGATCGTCGCGGGCATCTTGTACTCCTCGCCGTCGGCGATCTTGCGCATGGTGCCGCGCAGGATCTTTCCGCTCCGCGTCTTCGGCAACCGCTCCACCACCAGCGCGGTCTTGAAGGAGGCCACCGGGCCGATGCGGTCGCGCACGAGCTGCACCGCCTCGGCCTGCACCTCGCTTCGCGATTTCCTGACGCCCGCCTTCAGCACCAGGAAGCCCAGCGGCACCTGGCCCTTCAGGCTGTCGTGCACGCCGATCACCGCGCATTCCGCCACGTCCGGATGCGCCGCCAGCACCTCCTCGATCCCGCCGGTGGAGAGCCGGTGCCCCGCCACGTTGATGATGTCGTCGGTGCGCGTCATCACGAAGACGTAGCCGTCCTCGTCGATGTAGCCGGCGTCCGCGGTCTGGTAGTAGCCGGGATATTCCTCGAGATAGCTCTGCTTGAAGCGCTCGTCGGCGTGCCAGAGCGTCGGCAGCGCGCCCGGCGGCAACGGCAGCTTCACCGCGAGCGCGCCGATCTCGCCGCGCTTCACCTCGTGGCCGTCGGTGCCGAGCACGCGCAGGTCCCAGCCCGGCATCGGCTTGGTGGACGAGCCCAGCTTCACCGGCATCAGCTCGATCCCCGCGGGGTTCGCGGTGATCGGCCAGCCCGTCTCGGTCTGCCACCAGTGGTCGATGATCGGCACCTTCAGCTGCTGCTGCGCCCACTCCACCGTCGGCGGGTCCGCGCGCTCGCCCGCCAGGAAGAGGGCGCGGAATTTCCCGAGGTCGTATTTGCGGATCAGGTGCCCGTCGGGGTCCTCGCGCTTGATTGCGCGGAAAGCGGTCGGGGCAGTGAAGAGCGCGACCGCCCCGTGCTCGCCGATGATGCGCCAGAAGGTGCCGGCGTCGGGCGTTCCCACCGGCTTGCCCTCGAACAGGATCGAGGTGCAGCCGTAGATCAGCGGCGCATAGACGATGTAGGAGTGGCCCACCACCCAGCCCACGTCCGACGCCGTCCACCAGGTCTCGCCGGGCGCGATCCCGTAGACGTGCTTCATCGACCAGTTGAGCGCCACCGCGTGCCCGCCGTTGTGCCGCACGATCCCCTTGGGAATGCCGGTGGTGCCGGAGGTGTAGAGGATGTAGAGCGGATCGGTGGCGGCGACGGGGACGCAGTCCGCGGGTTTCGATTTCGCCACGAGCTCCGCCCAGTCGTGGTCACGGCCGCGCACGAGCTCGGCGCGCGCCTGCGGCCGTTGCAGCACCACGCAGGCCGTGGGCTTCGATTTCGCAAATTCGATCGCGGCGTCGAGCAGCGGCTTGTAGGGAATGACCCGCTGCGCCTCGATGCCGCAGGAGGCCGAGAGGATGACCTTGGGCTTGGCGTCGTCGATGCGGGTGGCGAGCTCCGGCGCCGCGAATCCCCCGAACACCACGGAATGGATCGCGCCGATCCGCGCGCAGGCGAGCATCGCCATCGCGGCTTCCGGCACCATCGGCATGTAGATGAGGACGCGATCTCCCTTGGCGACGCCGAGCCCGACGAGCGCGCCCGCAAGCCGCGCCACCTTGTCGCGAAGCTGCCGGTAGGTGAATGTCTTGATCGTGGAGGTGACGGGGCTGTCGTAGATCAGCGCTACCTGCTCGGCGCGCCCGCGCTCCACATGCCGGTCGAGCGCATTCCAGCAGGTATTGAGCCTTCCGCCCGCGAACCACAGCGTGAACGGCGCGCGCGTGTCATCGAGCACGCGATCCCATCGCTTGTCCCAATCGATCGCCTCCGCCGCCTCCCCCCAAAACCCCGCGGGATCCGCGAGCGAGCGCCGGAACATCTCGTCATAGCGGCCCGTCATGCGTCCGCTCCCTGCCCTGGTTTTGCTTGGGCCAAATTATGGTCCCAATCCCCGAGGTTGGGTAGCGGCGGCCGGTCGCACGCCGCACCACCCTCACCCTCCCACGCTCCTTCGCTCCGCTGCGGAGCGCGGGTCCCTCCCTCTCCCGCTCAAGCGCGGGAGAGGGGCTATTTACATTGAGCGCTTACTTGCCCCTCGCCCGCGAGAGCGGGAGAGGGAGGGACCCGCCGCGAAGCGGTGGGAGGGTGAGGGCCGTCGGCAGTGCATTTCAATTCGTGCTTTTCCGTGCTCTCCCGTGGTGAATCTTTTCCTAACCTCGGTGATGCCCGACAAATTCGCGGCGATCGTCTCGAGAAGTCGGCGACGATGTGACATCAGTCACTGTCCTCGGGTGAGCGGGCCGTCATCGTCGCGCCCATGAAAGGCGACCCACAAAGCGAGAGCACCGCGCGGCCCGCCTGGACCTACTCCGTCCCGCCGCCCGAGACCCTCTCGGCGCTGTGGGTGCTCGAGATCCTCGCGAGCCTGAGCATCCCGATCGCCGGCGTCGCCATCCTCGCCACCGCCATCGCCCTCGGCTGGATCCCCGTCGACTAGGGCCCAGCACTCGGTGTGACTTGCCCCTCGCCCGTGAAAACGGGAGAGGGAGGGACCCGTCGCTCGCGGACGCGAGCGATGGGAGGGTGAGGGTCAGGCGGTGCTAAGATCCCGTCTCATGGCGAACCGACGGGCACGCGCGTTGCGCGTCACCATGACGGATGCGGAGCGGCGGCTTTGGGCCTGCCTGCGGGGCCGCCGTCTCGTGGACTACAAATTTCGTCGTCAGCACCCGCTCGGACGCTACATCGTGGACTTCGTCTGCATCGAGCATCGCCTCGTGATCGAGGCCGATGGCGGGCAGCACAACGAGAACGCGGCTGACGAGCGCCGCACTGCTTGGCTCGAGCAACAGGGCCGGCAGGTGCTCCGCTTCTGGAACAACGAGGTTCTTACGAATTCCGAGGGCGTGCAGGAGATGATCCTGGAGGTGCTTCGCGAACGGCGCTGACAGACCCTCACCCTCCCGTTGCTGCGCAGCGGGCCCCTCCCTCTCCCGCTCTCGCGGGCGAGGGGCAAGTGAACGCTCGATATGAATAGCCCCTCGCCCGTGAAACGGGAGAGGGAGGGACCCGCCGCGGAACGCGGTGAGAGGGTGAGGGTTGCGGCCGCATACATTCGAGCCCGAATCGGGTTACTCTCTCTCCCGTGGGCAATCGGACATCGGACCCAATGACGAACCCCTACGAGATCGGCCTCGACCGGAACGCCGCGAACTACGTGCCGCTGAGCCCGCTTACCTTCCTGGAGCGCACGGCGGCGGTGTTTCCGTCGCGCACCTCGGTGATCCACGGCGAGCGCCGCTACACCTGGGCGCAGACGCAGGCGCGCTGCCGGCGGCTCGCGAGCGCGCTCAGAAAGCGCGGCATCGTCCGCGGCGACACGGTGGCGGTGATGGCGCCCAACGTGCCCGAGCTCTTCGAGGCGCATTTCGGCGTGCCGATGGCGGGCGCGGTGCTGAACGCGCTCAACATCCGGCTCGACGCCGAGACCATCGCGTTCACCCTGACCCACGGCGAGGCGAAGGTGCTGATCACCGACCGCGAGTTCTCGCCCGTGATCGAGAAGGCGATCGCGCGGCTGGAGAAGCGGCCGCTGGTGATCGACATCGACGACGCGCTCGCGGTCGGCGGCAAGAAGCTCGGCGCGATGGACTACGAGGCGTTCCTCGCCGAGGGCGATCCGACCTACGCCGGCGAGCGGCCCGCGGACGAGTGGGAGGCGATCGCGCTCAACTACACCTCGGGCACCACCGGCAATCCCAAGGGCGTGGTCTATCACCACCGCGGCGCCTACTTGAACGCGCTCGGGAACATCCTGGTGTGGTCGATGCCGCAGCATCCCGTCTATCTCTGGACGCTGCCGATGTTCCACTGCAACGGCTGGTGCTTTCCCTGGACCGTGACGGCGATGGCGGGGACGCATGTGTGCCTGCGCCGCGTCGAGGCGAAGCCGATCTATCACGCGCTCGCCGACCTCGGCGTCACCCACATGTGCGGCGCGCCCATCGTGATGACCATGCTGCTGAACGCGAGCGCCGCCGACCGGCGCGAGCTGCCGCGGCCCGTCGAGATCATGACCGCGGGCTCGGCGCCGCCCGCCGCGGTCATCGAGGGCATGGAGAAACTCGGCTTTGAGATCATCCACGTCTACGGCTTGACCGAGGTCTACGGGCCTGCGGTGGTGTGCGCGTGGCACGGCGAATGGGACGCGCTGCCGGAGGCGGAGCGCGCGGCGCTCAAGGCGCGCCAGGGCGTGACCTATCCCGTGCTCGAGGGATTGATGGTGGCGGATCCCGGGACGCTCGCTCCGGTCGAGAAGGACGGCGAGACCATGGGTGAGATCTTCATGCGCGGCAATATCGTCATGAAAGGGTATTTGAAAAATCCGACGGCGACCGACGAGGCGTTCGCGGGCGGCTGGTTTCACACCGGCGATCTCGGCGTCTGGCACGCGGACGGCTACGTGGCACTCAAGGACCGCTCGAAGGACATCATCATCTCCGGCGGCGAGAACATCTCCACGATCGAGCTCGAGGGCGTGCTCTACCAGCACCCCGCGGTGATGGAGGCCGCGGTGGTGGCGCGGCCCGACGAGAAGTGGGGCGAGAGCCCTTGCGCCTTCGTCACGCTGAAACCCGGCCGCGAGGCGACGCCCGAGGAGATCATCGGCTTTTGCCGCGAGCGCCTCGCGCGCTTCAAGGTGCCGAAGTCCGTGGTGTTCGGTCCGCTCCCCAAGACCTCCACCGGCAAGATCCAGAAATTCGTGCTCCGCGACCAGGCGAAGGCGCTCGAGTGAGATGACGGGCGGGGAGGGGTAGCCCGTGGCCTGGGCGGGGGCGAGGTCGAGCGCGCCGCTGATCGCGGGGGTCTACACCGCGACTATCCTATTGAGCGCGCTGCTTATTTTCTGGATCGAGCCGCTTTTTCCAAAAATGATCCTGCCCATTGTGGGGGGTACCCCCGCCACCTGGGTCACCGCCCTGATGTTCTATCAGGCGGCGCTCCTCCTGGGGTACGGCTACAGCTTCCTCCTGACCCGCGCGCTCCCCCTGCCGCTCCAGGTCGCGGTCCACATGGGCCTCCTCGCCCTCGGCGCCCTCGCGCTCCCGCCCGCCTTGCCCGCGGCAGCGCATCTCTCCGACGACCCGGTCTTCCAGGTCTTGTTCATGCTGACCGGCGGCATCGGCGCGCCGCTGCTGGCGCTCTCGGCGTCGGCGCCGCTGCTGCAGCACTGGTTCACCCAGACCACGCACCCCCACGCCCGCGACCCCTACTTCCTCTACGCCGCCAGCAATGTCGGCAGCCTCGGCGCCCTCCTCGCCTTCCCGCTCATCGTGGAGCCAACGCTCGGCCTCGCCTTCCAAACTCGCGCCTGGGCGATCGGCTACGGCGCCCTCGCCGCGCTGATCCTCGCCTGTGCCGCGCTGGTGCGGTCTGGCGCGCAAAGCGTCGAGACGGAGAACGCTCGGCCTGCACCGGCGCCCGCGCATCCCTGGCGGGAGCGCGCGCTCTGGCTGGCGCTAGCGGCGGTGCCGTCGAGCCTGCTGTCGGGCACGACCACGAAGATCACGACCGAGGCCGCGGCAGGCCCGCTGTTCTGGGTGGTGCCGTTGGCGCTCTATCTCCTGACCTTCGCGCTCGCCTTCGCGCGGCGGCGCTGGCTGCCGCTGCGGCCGGCCTTGATCGCGCAGACGATCGCGACGGCATTGATCGTCGTCGAGGCTTTGGTCGAGGGAGAGTTCGGGGGATGGCCGGTGATCCTGATCCTGATCGCGGTGCTGTTCCTAAGCGCCTACGTCTGTAATTGCCGGCTCGCCGACGGTCGCCCTGGGCCCGAGCGCACCGGGGAGTATTACCTCGTCATCGCCCTCGGCGGCCTCATCGGCGGCACCTTCAATGCGCTGATCGCGCCGACCGTCTTCCCGGACGTCGTGGAGTATCCGCTCGTCCTTGTCCTCGCGATGGCGCTGCGCCCCGCCGGCAACGAGCCCGTGCACGCTCGGGACGTCGTGATCCCTCTGGGCGTCGGCGCCATCGCTGCCGTGTCGATGCTGCTGAGCTTCGTCAACCACATGCCCGCGGTTGCGCCCGTGCTGAGCTTGATCTTCGCGATCGTGCTGTTCCCGCTCTCGCGCGTGCCCGCCCGCCTCGCAGTGGGATTGGCGGCCGCATTCTTGGTCGCGGCCATGCCGAGCCTCCTCTTCCCGCCGCTCGACCGCGAGCGGAACTTCTTCGGCGTGATCAAAGTGCTGGACGATCCTGGCGCGCAATTGCATCTGTTAGTCAACGGCTCGATCCTGCATGGCCTCGAGAGCACGGAGGCATCAACGCGGGACGAGCCCACCAGCTACTATCACCGGCGTGGGCCGCTCGGCGATGTGATGGCGCTGCTCGCCAACCGCCGCGCCGAAGGCGCCGCCGTGATCGGCCTCGGCGCGGGCACGGTCGCCTGCTACGGGTCGGGCGGCGCGCCCTGGACCTTTTACGAGATCAATCCGGCGGTCGTGCGGGTGGCGCGCGATTCCCGCTATTTCTCGTTCCTGAAAGACTGCCAACCCGACGCGCGCATTCGCCTCGGCGACGGCCGGCTGCTGTTGGCGAACGATGCCGGACACTATCCGCTCATCATTCTCGATGCCTTCAGCTCCGATGCGGTACCGACGCATCTGCTGACGTTGGAGGCACTCTCGGCCTATGTCGACAAGCTCGCCCCCGACGGCCTCATCGTCGTGAACATCTCCAATCGCTTCATCGATCTGCTCCCGATCCTGGCGGCGGCGACCGAGCGCCTGGGCCTGACAGCGGTTTGGCGATTCGATAGCACCACCGATCGTCTCGCGCGGTCGAGCAAATGGGTGGCGATGGCCCGCGCGCCTGATCTCCTCGCGCCCCTGCTCACGCAGCACGGCTGGACCTCCGCAAGCTCCGGCGGCGTGCGGGCATGGACGGACGATCGCTCCGACCTGTTCCTGCCGTTGCTGTGGCACATGCAAGGGCGCCCGTGAGGACAACCGATCACCGCGGCCTAGGCGGGAAGATCCAGTCGTAGAAGGAGCGGTGGTCGGCGGGCTTGGCGGTGAAGAACTGGCCTGTCGCCTCCATGCGCGTCTGGATCTCCGCCACCTGCCCGCCCGTGAGGTCGGCCAAGTTCGCGGCCTCGCGCCGATAGCGCTCCGGCAGGGATTTTCAGTAACGGTCGCCAGCGGCGCAGGCGGCGCGGCCTCCCCAGGGATGCTGCAGGACGTAACGGCCCTGAAAATTCTGCCGGTCCTTGGTCTCCATGAAGGCGAGATCCTCCAGGAAATGCGCGGCGTCGTAGCGCACGTGCAGCCGCGTAACGAAGGCGTCGGCATCGGGCGTCGCCTGGAAGGGCTGGGCATCATCGCTCGCGATCCAGCGCGCGCCCAACTCGACGAGTTCCTTGTTCTTGAGCGGCTCGGGCGGCGCAAGGATCGCACCAGGCCATGTCCCAGGCGTATTCAAGGAACACCGTGCGCATACCGGCGCGGTCGACGGCGCGGTCGAACATCGCCCGGTAGAACGGCGCGAAGTTGTCCTTGACGTAGAGCGGCACTTCCATGCCGGTCGGCAGCTTCTTGATCTGGTAGTTCGTGGTCTCGACCCGGCCCTTTCCGCGTCAGCGCGAGCACGATCAGGTCCTGTGGCCCGTTCGCGTTGAGCGTACCGAGCCGGAGCGGGAGCATGAACTTCGCCGTCTCATAGCGGACTTGGAGCGGACGCAGGAAGCGCCGACCCGAGAGTTCCATGCGCGCCAGGTTCACCTTGGCGATGAAGAAATGCATCTTCTGCTTGATGTAGCTGCCGAGCACCGCTTCGGCGCCATCAGGCAGGCGATACCCGTTGTCCCTCAGGAAGTCGACGAGCCCGTCGCTCTCGTTGGCGGAGAGAATTGAGACGTCGTATTCGGCGACGTCGTAGGTTGCCTCGACGGTGACGCCCTTGTACGCCCTGACCGGCGGCGGCGGAGCGGGAACTGCAGCCGGCGCCGCTGCGCTAAAGGCCATCCGCGTCGACGCCAGAACCGCCGGCGCACAGGAGTCGGGATCGAAATACTCGACCAGCCGCGGCGCCGTGAAGGCGTCGAGGTGATCGATTGTCTTCATGTCGATCACGCCGATCTGCTTGCGCTCAATATAAAGTAGGAACTGGCACCACGATGGCGAATTCCTTGGGATCGCCCTCGTAGTCGTTCGCCATGGTAACGGCGGTCTTGCCGTTGTCCCAGCTCAGCACGACTTTCGATGCCTTGTTGAAGAGCTTGCTGTCGGCCTTGGCGACATAAAAGCCGCAGAAGGCGGCAGCAGGCATTGCGATCACGCCCAGCTGGGCGACGATGGCAGCAACGGCCACGGTGGCCTTGAGGCGGCGGACTCCACGGGGGCTCATCGGGTTGCTCCTGGGTTGGCGGGCTTGGTCCACTGAAACCGTTCCGCCGGCAGGATCCGGTCGAGAACCGGCGTCAGCGGCGAGAGCGCGATCAAGGCGACGTAGAGCGCGGGTCGCATCTGCATGAAGCGGGTCGCATCTGCATGAAGAAGGCGAGCCAGTGCGCCGAGAGCCCTACCGTGAGCGCGAGCAGGAATCGCCCGAGCCTCGAGTCCGGCGTTGTGCGCGGATCGGAAATCATGAAGAAGGCGAAGAGCAGGAGCGAACCGCTCTCGAGTTGATGGATCGGAATCGCCAGGGGATCGCTGAGCCAGAGCGCCGGGCCGAACAGCAAGGCCGCGTGCGCGCCTAGGAAGAACAGCGAGATATCCGCGCGCCGCGCCGCCTGCAGCACCAGGATCGCCAGGAATGCCAGCAGCGCCGCGAACCAGATGCTGGCGCCCCACTGGCCGGGCGATATCCAGACGTGATTGGTGCCGAACAGCAGCACCACGATCGCAAGTCCCGCGGGATTCCAGAGATGCTTGCCGTCCACGCGCAGCAGGAACTTGGAGCTGATGCCGATGAACCCAGCGGCCGCATAGACCCAAGGCTCGTCCGCACGGAGCAACAGGCTCAGCGACAGTCCCGTGATCAGCGGCGAGCGCAGGTCGATCCGCGGCAACCGCCAGAATCACGAGCGCGCGATCTGCGTTGTGAGCGCGCTGGCGATCGCGAGCACGCTCGGCAGCACCTGCGCGCCAAGATCGAGCGAGGTGATGTTGAACGTGAGGAGTAAACCCAGCGCGGCGATCTGATGATGCCGCGCATCGGCCAACCAGGCGTGGAAGCTCGATGAACTCCGGACAGACGCAGCCTCAGCGGCACCGCTTCGAGACATAAGGGCACCTCGTCCCGACGAAACCGGGCTCGTCGACGTTCCGGGACGCGACGGTGCCGTGCGATTCAGGCCGATCTACGGCAAGGGTTGGGCATTTGCGGGGGTTGTTCTAACCGATACAACCCGCCGAGGCAGGCTTCTTTCGCGTTCAGCCCCGCCGGCCCAGCGTATCGACGCCGGGCGTTAAGACTTCAGTCGGAAATCGCTAGTGCCCATGCTCGAGGAGTTGGATCTCGTCTTTAATCTTGAGTTTCTGTCGCTTTATGTCGTGGATCAGATCTTCATTGGGCAGCGGCCGGTGGATTTCTTCTTGCAAGGCTAGTTCCAGGCTCTGATGCCGGGCTCGAAGAGATTCGATACGATCCTGCAGCGACATGCAGCTCCTCCTTGGATCAGACGAGCAATGGTCCATGGTCCTCCTGTAGAGGCCCAGGATCAATAGGGATATGCTGTCGCACCCGCTCGAGGTCCAGTCCTCGGGCGACTCGGAGGCACCAGGAGCGGATGGGCGGTAAGACACGGTTAATCGTTGGCTTGAGCGGCGCCTCCGGGGTCATCTACGGGGTGCGCCTGCTCAAGATGTTGCGTCCCATGGCGGTCGAGACCCATCTGGTGATGAGCCGGGCGGCCGAGGTCACCCTCGCCCACGAGACCGACCTCCGGGTTCAGGACGTCCGCGAGCTTGCCGATGAAGTTCATGGTATTGGCGATTTTGCGGCTCCGATCTCTTCCGGCTCCTTCAAGACGCTCGGGATGATCGTGGCGCCCTGCTCGATCAAGAGCGCGGCAGAGATTGCGAGCGGCGCCACCTCGACACTCCTCAGCCGGGCCGCGGATGTAACGCTGAAAGAGCGCCGGCGTCTCGTGCTCCTGGTACGCGAGACCCCACTCCACACCGGCCATCTACGCATGCTCACGAACCTTTCGGAGCTCGGCGCGGTCGTCGCTCCGCCGGTGCCGGCCTTCTACGCGAGGCCCGAGAGCCTCGATGCCATGGTGGATCACACGCTCGGCCGAGTGCTCGACCTGTTCGGCCTTGAAAGCGGCGCGGTCGCACGCTGGGGCGAACCACGGTCGCAGGGCGTCGAGCCGCTGCGCCGGCCGCGCTCCCGCTGATTGCTACGGACCCGCATGCGGTGACGGCGCCGCGTAACCGGGTGCGCGGAGCGTGAGCGAGTCCAGCACGGCCGAGGCATCGACGGCCATGCCGGGTTGTGCGCAATAATAACCGTCAATGCGGCTGCGGCTGCGCTCGGCATTTTCCTCGCGCCGATTGACGACGAACACGACGCAGGAACCGCGGGACGTCGCCACTTCGGCAAGTCGCACGGTGCCTAGCCGGCTCTGAAGCTCGACCGACGGCTCGATGCTCGGCTCGTCATCGGCGATCGTTCGCCATTCCCGCATGATCTCCTCAGGCGTGAGTGCGTGCGCAAACGACAGTCGGTCGCGCAATCGGATATAGCGTACGGTCGCGCGCGGCCGCTCCGCGGCTATCGCTGACCAAAGCGAGACCTCCGCGACATAGCTGTTATCTGGAGCCGTGGCCCAATAGTGGTGGCTGACCGCATGACCGAGACCCGGGGGATTGAACGCGACTGCTGTCTTGTCGGTGACGATCGCGTGCCACTCGAAATCGGCGGCGGCGCGGCCTGCAGCCTCAGAGAAGACAGCTGCGGATGACGCCGCGATCTGCGCATGCGCCACGATCACGGCGCCCAGCGCCGGCGCCGCCGCCTCGCGCGTCATCCCGGCCTTGAGCCGCGGATCGTAGAGCGCCGCCAGTGCGGCTTGGTCGGCCGCGCTCAGCGTGTCGACTCGGCGGAACGGACTCATCACCGACGGCATGATCGGAGAGTGATGCGGGAATCCGAACGCGTGCATGAGCTCGTGGTCGAGACAAGCCGCGAGCGTGCCGGGTGTCTCCGTGTTGACCACGACGTGCGCCTGCTGCAAGGCCGCTTCCGTGTAAACGATGCGCGTATAGCAGCGCGCGAGCTCGTCATGGACGGGCGCCATAGGGCCGCTTTCGAAGTCGATCGTGAGTTGCGCGTCCTTCGCATCGCCTGGCGCAATCGAGAGGCCGGTCAAGCCCGAAAAGCGCCCGAGTGCCTCGGTGATCCTTTGGTCATCACCAGCTGAGCGCTCGCCACCGACAGCATAGACCAGTCGCGGTTCAGTCCAACGCAGGAGCGTCCGCGAGACGCCCTCGGGTTCGGCCGAGTTGCCGTAGACGAGCTCATCGAAGAAGCGCGCGAGCCGCTCGGGCGGCAGGCTGGGCAGCGGTGCGGGTGCGCAAGCGGCGATCCCCAGCGCCGCGAGCGCCCAGAGAGCGAGGGTGCGGGCGCTCACCGGCAAGCCGCGCCAACGGGCACGTCAGGCATCCCCCAGTGAAATCCCGAGGCCGCGCGCCGTGCGCACCAGCGCACCCAGAGGATCGACGGTCTGCGGCGCGATGATTGCATCGGCCAGCGGCACATCCACAACGGCGCGGTTCTGCCACGCCACCATGCGATCGAAGTTGCCGCGCACCACCAGGTCCATCGCGTGGACGCCGAACGCCTGCGCTACCAGCCGGTCGCTCCAGGTCGGCGCGCCACCGCGCTGCACGTGCCCGAGTACCGTGACCCGGATCTCCGCGCCCGTGAGCGGAGTCAGCACTTCGGCAAGGCGGTGGCCGATCCCGCCGTAAGTGCCGGTCTGGCGCTGCCGCACGCGTTTTCCGCCGGGATCGGGCACGGCTTCGGCCACCACGATGAGCGCGAAATTGCGGCCGCGCCGCCGCAACGCGTCGATGTGCCGCGCGATTGCGGAGGGTTTATAGGCTACCTCGGGGATCAGGATCACGTCGGCACCGCCCGCGATCCCCGCCGCGAGCGCAATATGGCCGGCATCACGGCCCATCACCTCGAGGATCATCACGCGATCATGGCTCGCGGCCGTCGGCTGCAGGCGGTCGAGCG
>DATNIT010000087.1:0-4342 GCA_035604335.1 Allostellaceae bacterium
ACCCTCGATGTGCTTCTCGACCTCGACGGGCAGGTTCTCGTGGTGGACCCGGAAGGCGGCCACTGGGTCCGGTTTGTCGTGACGCGGGTACCAGTGTCGCCGGAGAAGCCGCATGGGATCGACTACTCGCTCACGCTGCACGGCCGCGACGGCGAGCGGCTGGTCGGGTTCGACAACGCCCATCCGGTGGCGAAGCAGAAGCGCGGCGAGCCGCAGGATCATCGGCATCGGCTGCGCACGATCAGGGCTTACGAGTATCGGGACGCGGCGATCTTGCTCGCCGATTTTTGGACGACAGTAGACGCAGTGTTGCGCGAGAGAGGAGTGATCCCATGACGACGCTGAAGGTGGGCATCGCCAGCTACGAAGAGATGAAGGCGCGCACCATGTCCGTCGCGCGCGGCGAGCGTCGTGTCGCGCCAAACGAGCCGAAGGTTTGGTTCACCTCGACTGAGTCGTTCGCCAAGGTGCTCTCCGCTGGCAATCGCGAGCTGCTGCGCGTCATTGCCGAGAAAGCGCCCGGCTCGCTGGACGAACTGGCCCGCATCACCGGCAAGGCCAAGTCCAACCTGTCGCGCACGCTCAGGACCATGGAAGGCTACGGGCTTGTCCGCCTCGAACGTGGCGAGCGCGGGCGCATCACGCCGAAAGTAGCCTATGACCGGGTGGAACTCGATCTGCCGCTCACGCTGTTGCGGAAGGCAAGCTGAAGCGTTCCCAGTTCTGTTCTGAAATGGCGGAGCGAGAGGGATTCGAACCCTCGATACGAGTTGACCCCGTATGACGGTTTAGCAAACCGTTGGTTTCAGCCACTCACCCATCGCTCCGTGGCCGGAAAGGCGGCCGGTGCCGAGCTGCGAGGAGCAGGGCGCCGGGCCGGGGCTCGTTACTTAGCCGCCGACCGGCGCACTGTCAACCAACGGGCGCGCGGTGGAGCGCGCCGCGGAAGCGATATTGTCGAGGAACTGCCGGGTGGCGTCGGCCCAGGAGAAGGAGAGCGCATGCGCGCGGCAGGCCTCGGGCGGGATCGCGAGCGCGCTATCGACGGCCTCGGCGAGGTCGTCGGAGAGTGCCCCCACCCTGCTCGCGCCGATCACGTCGAGCGGCCCGGTGACGCGGAAGGCGGCCACGGGAAGGCCGCTTGCGAGGGCCTCGAGCAGGACGAGACCGAAGGTATCCGAGCGGCTGGGGAAGACGAAGACGTCGGCCGAGGCATAGCAGGCAGCGAGCGTCTCGTCGTCGACATAGCCGGTGTAGCAGGCACCCGGGTATTTCGCCTTGAGCCTGGCCAGCTGCGGGCCGGCGCCGACCACATATTTGGTACCCTTGAGGTCGAGCTTGAGAAAGGCCTCGATGTTCTTCTCGATGGCGACGCGCCCGGCGTAGAGGTAGAGCGGGCGCGGGCCGCCGAGGAAGTCCTTCCTGCGCGGGCGGAAGAGCCGGCCGTCGACGCCGCGCGACCACATTTTGAGACGGCCGAAGCCGCGCTCGGCGAGGCGTTGCGTCAGCGTCTCGGTCGGCACCATCACGCCCCGCGACGGCGCGTGGAAGCGGCGCATGAAGGCATAGCCGAGTGCCAGCGAAAGCGGCAGCCGCGCCTCGAGATACTCGGGAAAGGCGGTGTGATAAGCGGTGGTGAAGGGCACGCCCGAGCGCAAGCAATGGCGCCGGGCTGCAATCCCCAACGGCCCCTCGGTCACGATGTGGACCGCGTCCGCAGCCGCGGCGTCGATGCGGCGCGCGACCTCGCGGGCGGCAAAGAGTGCGAGGCGGATCTCCGGGTAGCTCGGACAGGGCAAGGTGCGAAAGCCGTCGGGCGAGACGACCTGGGTGCGGTGACCGAAGATCTCCAGATGGCGGATGGTCTCCTTGAGCGTGCGGACGACACCGTTCACTTGCGGAGGCCAAGCGTCGGTGATGAGCAGGACCTTCACCGTGGCCGCCGCTCACGCCGCCGGCGATTCGATTGCGAGAGGCGGGAATGCGAGCACAGCCACCCACGGGATATTGCGCGCTTGGCGCCCTGTTACACGAAATTGGTGACGGATTGATGACGCCGCACCGCAAGGGACGCGGCAGCCGCGCCGCGCGAAAGCGACAGCTCAGCCCGGCACCGCCATGCCGCGCACGACCGCCGGACGCGCGCCGATCGCGTCGTACCAGCGCTTCACGTTGGGGAATTCGCTGAGCTCGACGGTTTGCCACTCGTGGCGCGCGGCCCAAGGATAGGTCGCGATGTCGGCGATGGTGTACGCATCGCCCGCGAGATATTCGACCTCGCGCAGCCGGCGATCCATGACGCCGTAAAGCCGCCTCGTCTCGTTGGTGTAGCGCTCGATCGCGTAAGGGATCTTCTCAGGCGCGGCACGGCGAAAATGGTGGCACTGGCCGAACATGGGGCCAACACCACCCATCTGGAACATGAGCCACTGAAGCGTGACGTAGCGCCCGCGTAGGTCGGCGGGCAGGAACTTGCCGCCCTTGCCCGCGAGATAGACGAGGATGGCGCCCGATTCGAAGAGGGTGAAGGGCCTGCCGCCGGGCCCGTCGGCGTCGGTGATCACCGGGATCTTGCTGTTCGGGTTGAGGGCCACGTAGGCGGGTGCGAACTGCTCGCCCTTCGAGATGTCGATCTTGTGCACCCGGTAGGCGAGGCCGAGTTCCTCCAGCATGATCGAGACCTTGCGGCCGTTGGGCGTGGTCCAGGTGTAAAGATCGATCACGATTCTCTCCCCTTCTCGTTCCGTCGTCCGTCTACCGTCGTCCGCTCACCCGAGCGCCTGCGCGAGATCGGCCCTGAGATCTTCCACATCCTCGATGCCGACCGAGATGCGCAGGAGATCGCGCGGCACGGGCGAGCCAGCGCCCTCGATGCTGGCGCGGTGCTCGATGAGACTCTCGACGCCGCCGAGCGAGGTCGCGCGCTTGAAGACCTTGACGCGCGCGGCCGCGGCGATCGCGGCCTCCTCCCCGCCGCGGACGCGAAGCGAGAGCATGCCGCCGAAGCCGCCTTGCATCTGCTTGCGGCTGACCGCGTATCCGGGGTCGCTCGGCAAGCCCGGGTAATGCACGGCGAGGACCGCGGCGTGGCGCTCGAAATGCGTCGCCAGGGCCAACGCGTTCTCCGAGGCGCGCGCGACGCGGAGATAGAGCGTGCGCATGCCGCGCAGGAGGAGCCAGGCCTCGAACGGCCCGATCACGGCGCCGTTGTCGTGGCGGATGCGGCGGATGCGCGGCCAAATACCGCCCTCGTCGGCTGTTATGAGCGCGCCGCCCACCACGTCGCTGTGCCCGTTCAGATACTTGGTCGCCGCATGCATGACGATGTCGGCGCCGAGTGCCAGCGGCCGCGTCAGCACCGGCGTCGCCACCGTGCTGTCGACGGCAAGGAGCGCTCCGGCCTCATGCGCGAGGGCCGCCCACCCGGCGATGTCCGTGACCGCCCAGGTCGGATTGGCAGGCGTCTCGATCCACACGATGCGCGTGCGGCCGGGTCGCAACGCCGCCTTGAGTGCGGAGGCGTCGCCGGGCGGGGTGAAGGCGACCTCGAGGCCCCACTCGGTCGCGAACTCGCCGAGCCACTTCCTCAGGCCCCAATACATGACGCTCTGGGCGATCACGTGATCGCCCGGCTTGAGCGCCTGGAACACCGCGGTCGCGGCGGCCATGCCGGAGGCGAAGAGGAGGCAATCCCGCCCGCCTTCGAGCGTCTTGAGGAGCGCCTCGGCCTGGTCGTAGCTCGGGTTGTCGTCGCGGCTGTAGCTGCGGCCGGTGCGGTACTGATTGTCGGAATCGCGGATGTAGGTCGTCGAGGTATGGATGGGGGCGACGACGGCATGGGTCGTCTCGTCGATCCAACCGAGCGCCTGGGCGGCGAGGGTGGCGGGCTTCAAGGGCTTGCTTTCGGTCATGACGGCCGCGGATTTGACTGAGGTGGTGCTGGAGGAGCTGTTGTCGCGCGCGCGATATTGGCATAATCCGCCCGCAAGCGCACCAGGGAGGATGGCATGGCCGCTTACGTGATCGGCGATATCGGCGAGATCAGGAACCAGGAGGCCTACGCGCAGTACCGCGCGCAGGTAATGGCCACCATCGAGAAATACGGCGGCCGCTTCCTCGTACGCGGGGGTGCTCACGAAACGCTCGAGGGCGAGTGGCGCCCCGGCCGCGTCGTCATCCTCGAGTTCCCCGACATGGCGGCGGCCAAGCGCTGGCACGGCTCGAAGGAATATGCGCCCCTCCTCAAGCTGCGCCAGTCGGCGTCTGAGGGCAGCCTCGTCGCGGTCGAGGGGGCGTAAGGTCTCACCGTTCACTTCCCCCTCTCCTCCTTCAGGAGGAGAGA
>DATNIT010000088.1:0-3164 GCA_035604335.1 Allostellaceae bacterium
TGCGCGAGGATCAGCCCGAAAATGCTCTCCAAGAGCGAGAGCTTAAACGCGTCGTACACGACGTTCGCGAACTGCAGCGCCGCGACGCCGATCACCAATGTCGGGATCATCAGCGGCGTCAGGCAAAGGGCATTCAGCGCCCGGCTGAAGGGCAGATATCCGCGGACGAGCGCGAGCGCCGCCGGCACCCCGACCGCGACGGCGGTCGCCGTGGCGCCGATGCCGACCTCGAGGCTCACCGTCAGCGCGTGGAAATACTCCGGCGGAATCTGTCCGTACCATGCCAGCGTAAAGCTCGACGGCGGAAATACGAAGATCGGCCCGCCACTGAACGACGACACCGCGACCGACACAACCGGCGCCACCAGGAACAACAAAATGCACCCGGCCAGCGCGGATAGAATCCAGCGCGGCGTCATGTTTCCGCCCCGCTCTTGCCGAAGCGCAGTGCCACGATCGACAGCGCCGATACCCAAACCAGGAGGATCATCGAAACCGTCGCGCCCTTGGCATAGTCGAGGAGCGTGGAGACCTGCTGTTGAATGTAGGTCGCCATCACGATGACGCGGCCGCCGCCCATCAGGGCAGGGGTGGTATAGGCGCTGATCGACAGGCTGAACACCAGGAGGCAACCCGCGACGATGCCCGGCAAGGCCAACGGCAAGACGATCCTCCAGAATGTCGCAATCGGCCTCGCGCCGAGGCTGACCGATGCTTCCTCGAGCTCCGGCGCGATGCGCTGGATGACCGCGGTCAGCGTCAGGATCATGAACGGCAGCAAAGCGTGGACCAGGCCGATCATGACGCCGAGCAGGTTGTTGATGAGGTGCACGGGATCGCGCACCGCTCCCGCGCTCAGCAACAGCCAATTGACGAGCCCATGCTCGCCCAGGATCGGCAGCCAACCGAGGTTTCGGATCACCACGCTGATCAGCATCGGCGCGACGACGAGCAGCAGGAAAACCGACCTCCATCGGCTTCGCGTTCGCGCGAGAAAATAAGAAAGCGGCAGCGCTAGTGCCAAGGTGCAGAGGGTGACGAGCGCACCCAGAACCGAGGTCCAGCCCAGCAGCTCCCAATAAAGAGAGTCGGAAAAGAACGCCACGTAGTTTCGAAGCGTGTATTCCGCGGCTTCGCGACCGGCTCCGACGGACAGGTGGAAGCTCTTGGCCCCGAGGTTGATCATGGGCAACAGAAAGACGAGCGTCAGGACTCCCAGGGCGGGCAGCAATAGATAGGCCCACCGCCCACGGCTCGCCGCGGGACTTGCCGGCGCGGGATCGGTACCTGTCAGATCGTCATCGCCACTCATCGTGGCGCGCGGCTCGCGGTTTCCGCCCGCAGCAGGACGGCATGCTCAGGCGCCCAGCTGACCGGTACCGTTTCTCCGGTGCTCGGCACCCGGTCCGATCCCGGTACGATGACGACCAGCGACGTGTCGCGGGAATGGACGCAGTCCACGTACCAGCGATCGCCGCTGAAAGTGACCTTGTTCACGACCGCGAGTAGCGGGTTCAGAGCGCCGCCGGCGATACGGACGTTCTCCGGTCGGACGCAGAGAAGGCATGTCTCGCCCTCGGCATAAGAGTCTTCGACGCCATCCACGTCCAATTCGAATGCGGGATCGAACAGGAGAGTCGCGCGATACCGGGAAGCACCCGACCGGGTCGACGACGCGCGGCCACGGATGACCACGTCGAGGAAATTCGTCATGCCCACGAAGTTCGCGACATAGCGGCAGTTCGGTTTCTGGTAGAGCGCCACCGGCGTATCGAGCTGGAGGATCCGACCGTCGCGCATCACGGCCACGCGGTCGGACATGCTGAGCGCCTCGCCCTGATCATGAGTCACGAACAACGTGGTGGTTCCGAGGCGTTGTTGCACGCGTCGGATCTCGCCTTGGAGCTCGCCCCGCAGCTTGAGGTCGAGCGCGCTCAGCGGCTCGTCCAGCAGCAGCACCGAGGGTCGTATCACGACGGCGCGCGCAAGGGCGACGCGCTGCTTCTGACCGCCGGACAATTGTGCCGGCCGACGCTCGGAGAGCGTCTCCAAATGAACGAGATTGAGCGCTTCCAGGGTTCGCTCCTTCACTTCCTGCTTCGGCAGACCTCGGACCTTCAGTCCATAGGCCACGTTCTCCGCGACGGTCAGGTGCGGGAAGAGCGCGTATTGCTGGAACACCATGCCGGTATTCCGGCGATAGGGCGGCAGTCGCGTAGCGTCCGTGCCGCCGATGAAGACGTGGCCGGCATCGGGCCGTAAAAAACCCGCGACCATGCGCAGACAGGTGCTCTTGCCGGAACCGCTGGCCCCCAGCAGCGTGACGAGCTCGCCCTCCCTTACGGTGAGGGAGAGCCGGTCGACCGCGACATACTCGCCGAACTTCTTCGTGACATTCCGAAGGATGACTTCCGACATGCCCGCGTGTCTAGGGTGCAGAAGCCCGAGCGGAGCGTCTCACTTGTTCAGCAGCGTGCGGTTCCAGGCCTCGAGCAGCTGCGGATATTTTGGCCAGAACTGATGCCAGTCCACCCGGTTCAGCTGCGCCAGCGCGGCGGGCGAGGACGGGAAGCGCTGCGCCACCTCGGGATATGCCCTCAGCGGCTCCGCGAGCAGGCTATTGGTGGGCCCGCACAGGAACTCGAAGGCGAGCCCCAGTTGTGGAAGCAGGTCGAGGTGGAAGTTGATATAGGCCTGCGCCTCCGCCTTGTGCTGGGAGTCCGCGATCATGTCGATCGTGCCGACATCGCCGTAGCCGCCCTCTTTCGGCATGACGAATTTCATGGGCTGACCGCGCAAGGCCATGCCCCAGGCGCGCTGGTTGATCCAGGGCGCGACCCAGACATCGCCCGACTGGAATTTGGGTTCCAGCTGGGTCGAGGACACGTAATAGGACTGCACCTTGAGCTCGGCGATCTTGGCGATGCCCTTGTCGAGCGAGTCGAGATCCCCGCCCGCGAGCTTTGTCGCGGCGATCATGAAGACGCGTCCCATGACATTCTCTAGGCTCGGCACGCTGACATGACCGGCGAGCCGGGGGTCCCAGAGATCGGCCCAGCTCTGCGGCTCCGGAATTCCGGCCGCCGCGAACTTCTCCGGATTGTAGGCGATGCCGATGGAGAGCAGCATGATCGCGGGCCCGTAGCCGTCCTCGTTGCGCACCT
>DATNIT010000089.1:0-7570 GCA_035604335.1 Allostellaceae bacterium
CCGCAGGGAGTTCAGATGCGGCGGTGGCGAAGCATGCTTGCTTGCCTGATCTTCTGACCCTTTAAGCCCACTGGGGTCATCCATGCGGGCTCGGGGGTCAGGCTATCGGGAATGCCTGACGCAGGATCTGTCGTCGCTTATCGGGGTCGGTGGTTTGCTTCAAGCGCTCCGCCAGCAGCTTGGCCCGATTGCGGAGAACGCATTCGGCATTTTCGCGTAAGAGCCGAGCCCTCTCGGCTTGGGTTTGACCTTTCTGGATGAGCGCTTGAGCGTGACGCCGATATGCGACGAGGATTTCCTCGTGCATAAGACGTCCCCTAATTGAAGTGAACTTTTATAATATAGTAATGATAGATAGATTTGTCAATACTACCAAAGCGACTTGATCTTGAATCTAGAACTTAATCCAAAGATTAAGCTGCCTTATTATGTCAGCTATCGGGCCGCGAGCAGCCATTCCGCTGCTCCGAATGTACTTCTCAATTTGACCCCGAACGGACGTTCGCCGGTCCATGAGGACAGAAGCTAACCCGACCGGCGCCGGAGGGGCCGAAATGCAGAAGTTGAACGGGAACACGCGCATAGATTCTCGCCTTTTCATGTTGAGCGCGTCTTGCGGAACCTTCGCGACTAGGGTTAACCTCAAATCCAGTGCAGAGGGGCGCGTGTCCACACACACGCAATGTCCAACGCGATGCCGAGAGTCGGGCGGGATCGTTCAATGACATCTCAAGCAAATGCCAAAGTCGAAGCGGGCGATGATGCCGTGCAGCGTCGGAGCCGAACGGCGCTCGATGCGCTGCTTCGCCCGCGCTCGATCGCCATCGTCGGTGCCTCGATCCGAGCCGGCTCTTTCGGCGAGCGTCTGCTGAACTCGATTAACGGTGGCAGGTATCGCGGCGCGGTCTATCCTATCAACCCCCGCTACGAGGAGATCGGCGGACGCCGCTGCTTCCCAAGCCTCAAGGCGCTGCCGGAGCCAGCGGATTGCGTGGCCTTCGCGGTTTCCGACGATCTCGTCGAGGCGGCGCTCGCGGAGGCCGCCGACGCCGGCGTGCTCGGCGCGGTTCTATTCGGGCGCGGATACGAGCCGCCGGGCCGCGTGGGACCCTCACGGGTCCAGCGCCTCTCGGCGATCGCCCGCGGTGCCGGCATGGCTGTCTGCGGCAACAATTGCATGGGGTTCTTCAATACGGTCGACGGCATCAAGATGTCCGGCAATCCGCCGCCCTTGCCGGAGACATCGGGCACTGTCGGTCTCGTCTCTCACAGCGGCTCGACCTGGTCGGGCCTGATCGGCAATCAGCGCGACCTCATCTTCAACTACGCGGTGTCCGCTGGCCAGGAGATCGCGACGACCATGGCGGACTATATCGAGTTCCTGCTGGCCCAGCCGGAGACTCGGGTTGTCGCCTGCCTCTTGGAGACCGTACGCGCGCCCGAGCGGTTTCTTGCCGCCATCGAGAAAGCGGACCGCCAGGGCATTCCGGTGGTGGTCCTGAAGCTCGGCCGCACCGAGCGCGGCCGCCGCTTTGCCCTCGCCCATAGCGGAGCGCTTGCGGGCTCCGATGCCGCTTACGGCGCGATTTTCGAGCGACACAACGTGATCCGGGTCGACACGCCGGACGAGCTGACGGACACGGTGGAGCTTCTGAAATCGCCGCGCCGTCCGGGCGTCGGCGGTGTCGGCATAGTCACGGATTCCGGCGGCGAGCGCGAGCTCATCGTCGATCTCGCCACCGATATGGGCGCCCCGCTGGCCGAGGTCCAGCCAGTCACAAAAGAACGGCTCGCGGGCATCCTCGATCCCGGCATGGAGCCACAGAATCCCGTCGACTCCTACGGCGACGGTCGCATGCTCATGGAGGAATGCCTCGGCGCGCTTGCCGACGACCCCGGCGTCGCCGTGGTGGCACTCGCGACCAACCTGGTGCATGGCCGCCCCTATGCGCGCGCTTCTTCGGCGACGATCGAGCGTGCGTTCGCGGCAACCGCCAAGCCAGCGCTTGTCTTCGGCAATATCCACAGCTCCGTGAGCCGGGAAGAAGCGACGCGGCTGCGCGCACTCGGCGTTCCCGTATTGATGGGAACGGCGACGGCGCTGACCGCGATCCGCAACCTGATCGCATGGCAACACGCCCGCGACGCCGCGCGAGAAAAGCCACCCGCGTTGCCGCCCCGCGCCGTGCTCGACGAGGCGCGAGCGCTGATCAAGGCGAAGAGCGCGCACGCCACGGAGCAGGCACTGCCGCTACCAGTGGCGCTCCGACTTCTCGAGCTCTTCGGCATTCCGTCGTCGCCAAGCGCCTTCACCGCCGATGCCGCGGCTACCGAGGTTGCCGCCGAGCGGCTGGGCTTCCCTGTGGTGTTGAAGACCGCCGCGCCGGAAATCCTGCACAAGACCGAGGCCGGTGGCGTCGCCCTCGGCCTCACGGATCGCGCCGCGGTCGTCGACGCCTACGCGCGCATCGCCGCTGCCTGCGGCGCGCTGGTCCAGGTGCAGGGCCAGGCCGCGCCGGGAGCCGAGGTGCTGCTCGGAATGACCAACGATCCGCAGTTCGGACCGATGGTGACGGTGGGGCTCGGCGGCATCTTCACTGAGATCTTCGCCGATGCCGTCACTTTTCAACCACCGGTCGGCGCTGTCACGGCGCGCAGCTATCTTGAGCGGCTCAAGGGCTACAAGCTGTTGCAAGGCTATCGCGGCCGTCCGAAGGCCGATCTCGACGCGCTCGCCGTCGCGATCGAGCGCTTCAGCCTGCTCTGTGCAACGATCGGCTCCCTCTTCTCGGCTATCGATCTGAACCCGGTGATCGCCGGAGCCTCCGGCGCACTCACCGTCGATGCGCTCTTTCTACCGCTGCGCAACCCCTAACCGATCAGGACACCGCCGGTGGCACAAACCCACGAGACCATCGAGACCCGGGTCGACGGCCGCGTCGCCGTTCTCTCGCTGAACCGCCCCCAGGTGCTGAACGCCATCAATCGCAAACTGATGGGTGAAGTGACCGCGGCCATGGCGGGCTTCATCGCCGACCCGCAGGTCCTCGCGATCGTTCTGCATGGTCTCGGGCGTGCCTTCTCCGCCGGCTTCGACATGAAGGAATCGGCGCAGCGGACGGTCACGAGCATCGATCAGTGGCGCGAGATTCTGGGCGCCGATTTCGATTTTCTGATTCAGTTCTGGGACTGCCCGAAACCGACCATCGCGGCGGTGCACGGCTTCGCGCTAGCTGGGGGCTTCGAGATGGCACTTTCCTGCGACATTACCATTGCCGCCGAAGGAACCCGCTTCGGCGAGCCAGAGCCACGCTTCGGGTCCGGCATCATCGCGCTGCTGCTTCCGTGGATGACCGCGCCTAAGTTTGCCAAGGAAATGCTGCTCACCGGCAGCGATCAGATCGATGCTCAGCGCGCTCTGGCCATTGGCATCGTCAATCACGTGGTACCCTTGGGGAGCGAGCTCGATAAGGCGATCCAGGTCGCGCGCGACATCGCCGCCGCGGCGTCGGGCTCGGTCCAGCTCACCAAGCGCGCGATCAACCGCAGCTACGAGATCATGGGCATGCGCCAGGCGCTTCTCGCGGGCGTCGATACCGACGTACTGATCGAGAGCGCCGGAGGCCCCGAGCGCGCCGAGTTCAACCGGCTGCGCCGCGAAGTAGGACTCAAGGCGGCGCTCGCTTGGCGTGACGCCAAATTCAGCAAGGGGTGAGGCAGGTTCCGTACGCGATCAGGGTTTCCCTCCCGGCGCACGCCGCTGGCGGGAGCGGGAGAGAGTAAGCGGCACAAAGGGAGGATTTCACCATGGCACACCGGCGGCACCGCGGGCCAGCGCGAACGACATCGGGCGACATCACACGCCGCGACATCCTCATGGGAGGCGGCGCACTCAGCGCGGGGCTCCTCGCGGTGCCAGCGTTTCTTGCATCGAAGCGCGCAGAAGCGGCGGAGTCCTTGGTCTATGTTTCCTATGGCGGCGCTACCGAGGACGCCGAGGTCGAGTCTTTTCTCAAGCCCTTCAAGGCCGATACGGGGGTCGATGTGGTCGCCGCCAGCGGTCCCGACATCGCCAAGCTCAAGGCCCAAGTGATGACCGGCAACGTCGAATGGGACGTCGTCGACTTCATCGGCTCGCAGGCGATCGCCGCCGATCGCGCGGGCGTGCTAGAGAAGATCGACTATTCCGTAGTCGACGACACCGACATGTTCGTGCCCAAGGAAGAGGCTAGCTTCCCTTTCTACGTCTACGGCGGCGGCATCGCCTATGACCCCGCGCGGCACCCCGACGGCAAGCACCCCTTGGACTGGGAGCAGTTCTGGGACGTGAAGGCCTTTCCGGGCCGGCGCGGTCTCCGGTCGCGGCCGGACGAGAACATGGAATTGGCATTGATGGCCGACGGCGTACCCGCGAAGAAGCTCTATCCCCTCGACGTCGACCGCGCCTTCCGCTCGCTCGACCGCATCAAGCCCTATGTCGCGAAATGGATCCCGGAGACACCACAGACCATCTCGCTCCTGCAGAGCAACGAGATCGACTTCGTCTTCACCTACAGCGGTCGCGTCCAGGCGGCGCGCAAGCAAGGCGTCTCCATTGCCTATGTCTACGACGCCAACATCGTGACGCCCGCCTATACCTGTGTCGTGAAGGGAAGCCGCAACAAAGCCGCCGCGATGAAACTCGCGAGCTATTTCGCGCGGCCCGACCGGCAGGCGCAATTCTGCAATATCCTTGGATATAGCCCGATCAAGCGCTCGGCCATGAAGCTGCTGACGCCGGAAACCATGGCCCAGCAGCCCAAGCTCGATGATCCCAAGACGGCCGTGACCGACATCAAATGGTGGGCCGACAATTTCATCGAGGTGAACAAGCGCTTCAAGGAATGGCTGATCACCTGAGAAGGCGCGGCGCGGCGGGATGGGGGTGGCGGGGAAGTCTCGCCGTTTTCGTTATTCCCGCTGCGCTCTACATGGGTGCGGCCTTCCTGCTGCCGCTGCTCATGGTGGCTTACACGAGCGTCGGGGGTAGCAGTTTCACGTCGGCGCATTACGCCGAGCTGGTGTCCCGTCCTCTCTATGTCACCGTGCTCTGGAACACGCTGCAGATCAGCGCCTTCTCGACCCTTGCGACGGTGCTGGTGGCGTATCCCATCGCCTACCACCTGGCGCGCCAGCCGCCGCGCCGCCGCGCGCTGCTGCTGATCCTCGTGCTACTGCCGTTCTGGACCAGCATACTCGTAAAGAGCTTCGCCTTCACCGTGCTCCTCGGCCAGGACGGCGCGATCAACATGATCCTGACGGCGGTCTTCGGCGAGGGCGCGCGGGTCAAGCTGCTGTTCAACCGGCCGGCCGTGCTCATCGGCATGACCCATTACCTCGTTCCCTTCGCGGTCTTCAGCATACTCGCGAGCCTGCTCGCGCAAAATCCGGAACTGCGCCGCGCGGCGGAGATCATGGGCGCTGGGCGGTGGCGAATATTCTTTACTCTCACGCTTCCATTGAGCCTGCCCGGAGTGCTGGCGGGCGCGCTGCTTTCGATGATCCTCTCCATGGGCATGTTCGTGACCCCGGCCTTGCTCGGCGGCCGCGGCGATCTGATGGTCTCGAACCTCGTCGATTTCCACGTTCGCGAGACACTCGATTGGAACGCGGCCTCCGCCCTTGCGATCTGCCTGATCGTTGTCACCGGGCTCTTCGCGGCGCTGCTGTCCCGGGTGAGGCCGGGCCAGCTTCTCGGCCGCGAGATTTAGGTCGGCGATGGCGCGCCGCCGCTCCTCGCCGCTCAGCCTCGCCGCCGCGGGCGCGGCCTGGCTCGGATACGCATTCCTGGCGCTGCCCAGCCTCATCATCATTCCGATGTCGTTCAGCAATTCAGACGAGCTGTCCTTCCCGCCGCACTCGATCTCCCTCTATCTCTATGACAAGTACTTCTTCGAATCGAACTGGATGGCGGCGACGCTCGAGAGCCTCGAAGTGGCGACGGGCACGGCGATCCTCTCCCTGCTGCTAGGCGTGGGGGCCGCCTACGGCCTGAGCCGCGCTGAATTCCCAGCGAAACGCCTGATCACCATGTTCTTGCTGAGTCCGGCCTTCGTGCCGGCGATCGTGCTGGCGCTCGGCCTTTACCTCTATCTCGGCGTCGCTCATCTCAGTGGCACCACGACCGGCCTCATCATCAGCCACACGCTCGTCGCCGTCCCCTTCGTTATCGTCACCGCCATGGCTGGCCTGCGCCATGTCGATCGTCATCTCGAGATCGCGGCCAACGTGATGGGAGCCGGCCGGTTGCTGGTGTTGCGCCGTATCACCCTGCCCTTGCTGCGGCCGACCATCCTTGCTGCGGCCCTCTTCGCTTTTCTTATCTCGTTCGACGAGGTCGTAATCTCCTACTTCATCGCCGGCGTGCGAACCCAGACCTTACCGGTCAAGATGTACAGCGCGATCCATTGGGAGATCTCGCCGGTGTTGGCGGCCGTTTCGACCCTACTGACCCTGCTCTCCCTCGGCATCTGCTTTGTCGTGGCGTTGGTGCGGAAGGATCGCTGAGGTGGCGCGCACGATGGTCCGCCTCGAGGGCGCTGGCCGGAGTTACGGACCGGTAACAGCGTTGGCCGGCATCGACCTGGAGGTCCTTCAAGGCGAGTTCCTGACCCTGCTAGGCCCGAGCGGCTCAGGCAAGACGACTTTACTCAACCTGATCTCCGGCACGGTGAGCGTAACCTCCGGACGGATCTGGATCGACGGCCGCGACGTCACGGATCTGCCGCCGATGGAGCGCGGCCTCGGCATGGTGTTCCAGAACTACGCTCTCTTCCCGCATATGACGGTCGCGGAGAACATCGCCTTTCCCTTACGCGTGCGCCGACTTCCCGAGGCGGAGATCCGCCGCAAGGTCACCGAGGCGCTCGATCTCGTGCGCCTGCCCGAAATCGCCGAGCGAAAGCCGAAGGAGCTCTCCGGCGGTCAGCAGCAGCGCGTCGCGATCGCGCGGTGCCTGGTTTACAACCCGAGCTTGGTGCTGATGGACGAGCCCCTCGGCGCCCTCGACAAGAAGCTTCGCGAGCAGATGCAGCTGGAGATCAAGCGCCTGCACGCTCTTCTCGGCATGACGATCCTCTACGTCACCCACGACCAGGAAGAGGCGCTCGTGATGTCGGACCGGATCTGCCTGATGCGCGATGGCCGCATCGAGCAACTCGGCACGGCAAGCGACCTCTATTTTCGGCCGCTGAGCGTCTTCGCTGCGGATTTCCTCGGCGAATCGAACCTGCTCGACGGGGAATGCGTCGCAGTGACGCCGGACTCGGTCGAGGTGCGCACCGCGGGTGGGCTGGTGATGGCGGGTCTCGAGCCGCGCGGCCTCGTCTCCGGCGCCAGCTGCAAACTGGTGATCCGTCCGGAAAACCTCGCGGTGCTACGCGACGGCGACACTGCGCCCTGCATCACCGAAGGAGTGCTCGAGGACGTGATATTCGTCGGCGGTGTCACTAACTTCCGCGTCCGTTTGCCGGGCGGCGTGGTGCTGACGGCGAAGCGTCTCACCGCAGAGACTCGGCTTGCCCTGGCGCCC
>DATNIT010000090.1:0-3779 GCA_035604335.1 Allostellaceae bacterium
GGCAGCGGCGTCGCAAAGGACAGGCAGCGTCATATCCTGCATGTCTTCCCGAGCTTCGGCATCGGGGGGATCCCGCTGCGCATGGCGCGAATCATCAATGCGCTGGGGTCGTCCTTTCGCCATTCGATCATCTCGCTCGACGCCAACGTCGGCGCAGCCGAGACGATCTCGCGCGAAATCGCGCACGAGATCGCGTGCCTCGCCGTGCCGAAGTCGAGCGTCCTGAAGGCGCTCCTGCTCTGTCGGGCCGAGCTGCGACGGCGACAGCCGGATATTCTCGTGAGCTACAACTGGGGTTCGATCGAGTGGGCGATGAGCAACCGGCTGTTCACCGGAATCCGCCATATCCATCATGAGGCCGGATTCGGGAAGGATGAGATCTTGCGCCAACTTCCACGGCGGGTGCGCTTCCGCCGGTGGGCGTTGGGAAGGACGCGGCGCGTGGTGGTACCGTCGCGATCTCTCGAGCGTATCGCGCTCGAGGAGTGGCAGCTGCCCCGCTCGAAGGTCGTTTACGTTCCGAATGGGATCGATGTCGAGCGCTTCGCCGTACGTCCGGGCGAGGGGGGTACGTTGATCTCCTCGGAGCGTCCGCTAGTGATCGGCTCGCTCGCGCCGTTGCGTCCGGAGAAGAACGTTGGCCGCCTTCTCGACGCTTTCTCCCAGGCGCGCACGGCGACCAATATCGAGCTCGTCGTCGCCGGCGACGGCGGCGAGCGCAAGGCGCTCGAGGAGACGGCTCGTTTGCTCGGCATTGCCGAGCGTGTCACGTTCCTCGGCGAAGTCGATCGGCCGGAGCGGCTGCTGCGGGGGATCGACATTTTTGCGCTCTCCTCCGATACCGAGCAAATGCCGAATGCAGTGTTGGAGGCGATGGCGAGCGGTCTGCCGGTGGCGGCCGTCGATGTCGGCGATGTGGCGATCATGGTGGCGCCGGAAAATCGCCCTTACATGGTGCCGAGGGGAGATACGTTGGGCCTTGCCGCGGCGCTCGTCCGGCTTGCGGAAGCCCCTGCTTTGCGGGCGCGCATCGGGCAAGCCAATCGCGCGCGCGTGCGCGAAGTCTATTCGCAGGAGCTCATGGTATCGCGCTGGCGAGAGATCTTTACCGATGCCGCCGGACCCTAAGCGCGTCGCGGCGGCGAACGCCTCGCGCGCATGCCGTTCCCGAGCCTCGCGGCGAGCGTAGGGGCACCGGCGTATGGGCGTTTTCTTTCTCGTTCGACACGGCCCGCAACATGAACGGCGCGCGCAGGCGGCGGCCGAGATGTGCGCTGCCATCGGCTTCGGCCGACCGAGGATTCTCGCGGCGAACGAGGTTACCGCATACGTCTATCCGAAACTCGGACAAAGCGAGCCCACCGTCGTCACCTTCCGCGGCGGCGACTTCGCCTTTGCCTGCGGCACGTTTATCTTTCGCGGCACGCTTGGCCAGATAGCGCTACGCGCGTTCTACCGGGCGTTCGATGGAGATTTCGCCTTGCTGGACGATGCGATGTCGCATTTCGCCATTGTCGTGAGGAAGAACGGCCGAGTCTACGTCTCGGGCGATCGCTCCGGCATCTATCACGTGTTTCGCGACCCTCTCTCGATGGTGATCTCCTCGTCCTTTCTGGCCGTGGCGGCAACCCTCGAGCGGGCGACGCTCGTCAAACAAAGCGTCTTCGAGTTCGTCTTCAATGGCGTCGTCTCAGGCAACGATACGCTGTTCGAGGAGCTGTCGTTGCTGCCCATTCGCAGCTCCCTCGTGCTCGAGCACGGAGAGGCGGTTCTTGTCAATCCGTGCTTGGATCCGCCCCGCGAGTTGACGGAACGGTCGCGCGGCGAGTTGATCGAGCGGAGTCTCTCCGAGCTCGGACGCTATTTTTCGGCGGTGGCGAACCTGTTCGGCGACCGCATCACCTGCGCGCTTTCCGGCGGTTACGACTCGCGATTGATACTCGCGATGTTGCGCCACCTGGGCGCCGTGCCGCGCGTGTATGTCTACGGCCGCGACGACGAGCCGGACGTAGTGTTCGCCTCTGCCATCGCGCGCGGCGAGGGGCTCAAGCTTCACGTCGTCGACAAGGACGCTCGGATCACAGCAGAGCCGGACGCGTTTCCCGAGATCGTGCGGCGCAACTATCTTGCGTCGGACGGCTATTCGTGGAGCGGAATCTTCGACAATGGCGCGGAGCATCAGGAGCGCAAGGTGCGGGTCGCCGGAGGGGCCATCGCACTCAACGGGGGCGGCGGCGAGATTTTCCGGAACTTCTTCTATTTGCCTGACGGCCGTTATACCTTCCGGCAATTCGCTTGGTCGTTCTATGCCCAGTTCGATCCCGGGACATGCAGCGATGCGTTCGACGAAAAGGAATATTTTTGGCATCTCGAGCGCAAGATCTATGCGCTGGTCGGTTGGATCGGCCGGCTGGACCGCCCCACGGTGGAATGGCTTTATCACAGGTTTCGCTGCCGCTCCTGGGACGGGAGGACCGACACGATCAATTCATGGTACGGATCGACCGACCTGCCTTTTCTCGAGCCACGAATCACCGATCTGGCCGCGATAATCCCCATCCGCTGGAAGAATCATGGCGCATTCGAGGCGGAGCTTATCCGCATTGCCGACGCCCGTCTCGCCGCATATCCCTCTGTGCACGGCTACAGCTTTGCGACCGATCCGCCGCTCGGCGCGCGAATGAGCGATATGACCACCTATTTCCGGCCGCCTTGGCTGCGCCGTCTGACTCACCGGATCAAGCATAGGCGCGCACCCAGCGGACAATTTGGCGGATATCTCGCCGTGCCCTTCGTCGAAAGGGCATTGCCAGGCGGCGTAGAGGCGATGCAAGCATATTTCCGAATCAATCAGGTCGCGGACCCGGCTCAAATGGCACGTATCCTGTCCCTCGAGTATCTTGCTCGCCAGTTCGGCAGCAGGCTCGGTCGCGATTGCTAACAGAAGCCCGCCGTCACGGCCGTGCTAGCGCGAATTCCTATAGGCTCCAATAGCTAACATCCTTGCGAATGTCGTCGCGATGGAGCGCGGATTTGACGTCGATGAAAACATCGCCCGGCTTGAGGAGCGACATGAGCTTGTGTGGCGTTTGGGTGTAGGTCTTGTGCGGCACCGCGAGGATGACGCCGTCGAGACCGGAGAAGCTCTTGAGCTCGACGAGCTCGACGCCATATTCGCGCTTGGCGTCCTCGCGGTCCGCGAGCGGGTCGTGGACGAGCGTGCGTACCTCGAATTCCGCGAGCTCCTTGATGATGTCCGGAACCCGGCTGTTGCGGATGTCGGGAACGTTCTCCTTGAAGGTCAGTCCTAGGATGCCGATGCGAGCACCCTTGATCGGGCGCGTCGCCGCGATCAGCATCTTGACGACGCGCTGGGCGATATACCTGCCCATGCCGTCGTTGATGCGGCGCCCGGCTAAGATGATCTGGGGGAAATAGCCGGCCGCCTCGGCCCTCGACGTGAGATAATAGGGGTCAACCCCGATGCAGTGCCCGCCCACGAGGCCTGGTGTGTACGCCACGAAGTTCCATTTCGTGCGCGCGGCTGCAAGCACGTCGCGCGTCGAGATGCCGAGGCGGTCGAAGATGATGGCGAGCTCGTTCATGAGCGCGATGTTCAAGTCGCGCTGCGTGTTCTCGATCACCTTGGCCGCCTCCGCCACCTCAATCGAGGGGGCGCGGTGGATCCCCGCCGGCACGATCGCGCCATAGGCCGAGGCGACGCGCTCGAGCGCCTCCTCGTCCTCGGCAGCCACGATTTTCACGATGGTCTCCAGCCG
>DATNIT010000091.1:0-7746 GCA_035604335.1 Allostellaceae bacterium
TCGGCAGAAACGGCGCGATCCTTTGCCACTGCTCGTCGCTCAGCCAAAACAAGTTGCTTCTCATGCGCCAAGCTCCTATCCCAGCGCAGAGAATCACTATCCGATTCACCCCTCAAGAGATTTATTGAGTTCTGACCCTAGCTATCCCACGGCGTCCTCGGTCCAGAACGGCGCGTCGGCCCTGAACTGCTTCCACTGCTTGCGCAGCTTGGACTCCAACTCCTTGGCGCCTCGCTTGTACCAGCCGACGACGAGGCCGCCGGCGCGCGTCAGCGCGGCCGCTTGTTGGACGCCATCGCGGCCGTCGAACTCCTTCAGCAGCTCCCGCGCCGTCTCGACGTCATTCAGGTGGCCGAGGCCGTCTTGCAGCCGCGACAAGCCCTTGAGATATCCCCGCGTCGCCTCGCCCTCGAACAGGGAGCGAAAGCATTCGGCGGCATAGCGCAGCTTCTTGACGCCGAGGCGCAGGCGATGCCGGTCCTTCGCCGATAGCTCACCAAAGCCGCGGCCACGCTTGCGGACCTTGCGATAGCGCTCGGACAGCAGCCGGCTCGCGAGGATGCGCGCGGGCTCGCTGAGCCGCTGGGCCGCCTCGGGCTCGAGCGTTTCCTGCCATGTGCGGCTCTCGACCAAGCGTCCGATCTCGAGGAGCAGCGCCGTATAACGCGCCGTCGCGAACGCAGCGCGCACCTGCTCATAGGCGGCACCCCGCCGTGCCCGGGCCATCGACTCGAGCGCCGCCAGATCGGCATCGTCGGCGAAGGCCACCTGCACCGGGCGGAGCATCCCGTCCACGAAGACGTCGAGGTTGCGCGCGGCGCTCATCTCGCCGGCAAGCCATTTCAGCTCCTCGCTCAAGGCCGCGACCGTCTCCGCGGGCAAAACCGAGCGAAACAAGGACAGGATCGAGCGCAGCCGGCGAACCGCCAGGCGCACCTGATGCACGCCCTCGGGATCGTGACCTTCGCGCGCCGCGCGCTCGTTGGTCAGGATATGCGCGAGATTGTGGCGCAGAATGGCCTCGAAGGCCTGCACGCCGGTCATGGCGGGATCGAGCACCAGCGCCGGCGCCTTCGACCAGCCGATCGCATCCTCGGTCAGGATCGCGTACCCGCGATCGGACTTGCTCAGGGTCTCCAACCGGAGCGGCGTCTCCTTGTTGAGCGCCAACGCGAGATCGAAAAGCGCGTCGGCATTGCCCTCCTTGAGCTCGAGCTCGATCTCGCAGATCGGCGCGGAGCCTCGGGGCGTCATCACCCGGCCTTGATCGATCGCCACCTCGATGCGTCCGGTGTCGCCATGCAGGATCGTGCGCGTGATGCGCTTCACTTCCGAGCTGAAGACGGGCGCGAGCTGGCTCACCGTCGTGCCCAGCTCTTGACGCAGGGTCGGGTCGTCGATGCCCGCGAGGTCGGGCTTGGGACCTGCGACCGGACGCTCCCACTCGTGACGATTGAATAGCCCGCTGAATCCGGCGCCGTTGCTGGACTTAACCGTCTGGATGTAGCGCCGGCCCGCTTCGCGCACCCGCACCACGAGGCCGCGCTCGCGCAAGGCCAGATGGGGCGTATCGTAATAGATGTTCTTGAGCGCCCGCGCGATCACGCGCCGTGCACCCTCGCCCTGCAGGTGCGGCGAATCCATGACACGCTCCAAGCGATCGGGTCTAACCGACAGCTTGAGCTCGATTTCCCGGCCGGACTCCATCGGCCCCTTTTGCTTCCTTAGTCCCCGTGGCGGCGGGCACTCTAGCGCATGAGCCGACGTGCCGTCACCGAGTCCCAACAGTGGACGGACGGAGTTATCCACAGTTTCGATACGACCGGGCCGAGCACAACTTGCTGCGAGCAGATCCAACAGGGCCAGGCATCGGATTTCACACGAAAAAGCGGCGCCCGAAGGCGCCGCTCAAAAGGACCGTTGAACTCGACGTGATCGAGGCGATGAGCGTGCCAGGACAAAATCTGCTTATGTGTCAATTGTGTATCAATCCAGCAAGAAAGCCGTGTAAGGTTTTCCGACGAAACACCCTGTTTTGGACTGAGCAATCAGTCTTAATGCCCAACTCACATCCACGCGGTCGCGCAGACCGGCCATGGCAGATCTAGGTTGGGAGCCTGGAAGACCGAGGCATGCACGCTCTGTACCTGCTGCGCCACGCGAAATCGAGCTGGACGGACGACAAGCTGGACGATCATGACCGTCCGCTGAGCAAGCGAGGCCGCCGCGACGCCGAGGCCATGGCGCGCCACCTTGCCGCGAAGGTCGGGACACTGGATCTCGTGCTTTCCTCGACCGCGGCTCGGACGCGAGCGACCTTGGCACCGCTCCTCGAGCGCCTGAAGCCGCGGCGCATCCTGCTCGACCGCGATCTCTATTTGGCACCGGGCTCGGCGCTGCTCGAGCGTTTGCGAGACACCGACGAGGGGATCGGCACGGCCCTGCTGATCGGGCATAACCCGGGCCTGCATGAGCTTGCGCTCCTGCTCGCCGATCCGGAGTCGCCGGTGGATCTGCCGCCCCTTTCCGACAAATTCCCCACCGGCGCTCTCGCGAGCTTCCGCTTCGCGCCGGCCTGGCGCCGGCTCAAGCCGCACGCAGCGACCCTCATGGCCTATGTCACGCCGCGCGACCTCTCGGACGATCGAGAATGAGACGCCATTCGCCGCTCCACCACCTCGGCTACTGAAAGAGATCGCGGCATGTCGAAATCGCCAAGACCGCCCAGCCTGCCGCGGCCGATGAGCGACCGCGTCTATCACCGCGAGCTCCACAAGCTTCAGATCGAGCTGGTGAAGCTGCAGCGTCACGTGATCTCCGAGGGCGAGCGCATGCTCGTGATCTTCGAGGGCCGCGACGCCGCCGGCAAGGACGGCACCATCAAGCACATCACCGAGCACCTGAGCCCGCGCGAGACCCGCGTGGTGGCGCTCGGCCCGCCCTCCGACCGCGATCGCCGCTCCTGGTATTTTCAACGTTTCGTGCCGCACCTGCCGGCCGCCGGCGAGATGGTGCTGTTCAATCGCAGCTGGTACAACCGCGCGGGCGTCGAGCGGGTGATGGGCTTCTGCACCAAGGCGCAGACGCGCGACTTCCTCGCCGTGGCGCCTCGGTTCGAGGAAATGCTGGCCCAGGAGGGCATCCAGCTCATCAAGTATTACCTCGACATCACCAAGGCGGAGCAGAAGCGCCGCCTCAAGGCGCGCCGCCGCGACCCGCTGAAGCAATGGAAGCTGAGCGAGATCGACGCGCAGGCGCCGAAGCTCTGGCGCGCTTACAGCAAGGCGCGCAACGAGATGCTGCTCCGCACGCATACGGCAACCGCGCCCTGGACGATCGTGCGCGCCGATGACAAGGATCATGCCCGCTTGTGCGTGATCCGGGACCTCTTGTGGCGGAGCTTTTTCCCGGACCGGCACAAGGATCTGAAGTTGCCGGATCCGAACATCGTCTTCACCTTCGATCCCGGCGATTTCGAGAACGGCATGATCGCGCCCTGAGCGCGATGCCTGTCTTTCGCCGCCGCACCTCCTGACGCTAACATCGAGGTCGAAGGCCGAGCCTGGCCTCGGCCCTATCGCTTTTTGGAAAGCTCCGTCTTGAACGACCAGCCGATCGCCGAGACCGTCGCTCCGACCGCCGCGATCCGGCGGCGGCCGCTGGTGTTGGCGGGGATCATGCTGGGCATGTTCATGTCGGCGGTGGAGGCCACCATCGTCGCCAGCGCGATGCCGACCATCGTCGCGGAGCTCGGCGGGTTTCAGCTCTTCAGCTGGGTGTTCGCGATCTACCTGCTCACGCAGTCGATCAGCATCCCGATCTACGGCCGGCTCGCCGATCTCCATGGCCGCAAGCGCGTGTTCTGCGCGGGCGCCGCGCTGTTCCTGGTGGGCTCCGCGCTCTGCGGATTCGCCTGGAACATGGTGGCGCTGATCGGCTTCCGCGCGCTCCAGGGCCTCGGCGCGGGCGCGATCATACCGGTTGCCACCACCATCGTCGCCGACATCTACACGCCCGCCGATCGCGCGCGCATGCAAGGGTATCTCGGCGGCGTCTGGGGCGTGGCCGCGATCATCGGGCCCGCGCTCGGCGCCTTCATCGTGCAGCACCTCTCGTGGTCGATCATCTTCTGGATCAACCTGCCGGTCGGCGTGGCGTCGATCGCCTTGCTGGCGCTGTTCCTGCGCGAGCGCCTGGTGCCGCACGAGCACAAGATCGACTACGGCGGCTCGGCGCTCCTCGCGCTGGGCTCCGGCGCGCTCATGCTGGCGCTGACGCAGGCCCACGAGCTGAGCGGACCGGCGTTCTGGGGCCTGATCGCGGCGGCGGCCGTGACGCTCGGCGTCTTCCTGCGCCACGAGCGCGTCGCCGCCGAGCCGATGCTGCGGCTCGACCTGTGGCGCCACCGCGTGATCGCGGTCGGTAATGTCGGTGCCACCACGATCGGCGCCGTGATGATGGGCATCACGGCTTTCGTGCCGGCTTACGTGCAGGGCGCCATGGGGCGGAGCCCGCTGGTGGCGGGCTTCGCGCTCACGGTGATGTCCCTCGGCTGGACCGCCGCGAGCGCGATCGCCGGCCAGGTCATGCTGCGGACGTCGTACCGCGCGGCGGCGGTGATGGGCGGGCTCTCGCTGCTCGCGGGAAACGTCGTGTTGATCCTGATGCAGCCGAGCTCGGGCCCGCTCTGGGCGGGGTCGGGCGCGTTCCTCATCGGCATGGGGATGGGCTTCTGCAACACCACGTTCCTGGTCTCGGTTCAGAGCGGCGTGCGATGGCAGGAGCGCGGCACCGCGACCTCCTCGATGCTGTTCATGCGCATGGTCGGCCAGTCGCTGGGCGTCGCCATGTTCGGGGCGGTCTTCAACTATGTGCTGTTCGGCTCGGGCACGGAATCGGGCGAGGTGGTCAACCGGCTCATGGAGCCGACGCTGCGTCTCGGTCTCGATGCCGCCGAGATCGCGCGGCTCACCGACGAGATCGCGCGCGCCTTGCACGCCGTCTACCTCATCGCGCTCGCGATCTCCGTCGTCACGCTATTCCTCGCGAGCACGCTGCCGGCCGGCCACGGTCCCGGAGCAGTACCGCCGGAGGATTGAGCGCGGCTCATTCCGCGGGGCCGTCCAGCGTCTCGATCCCCGCGAGCTCCGGGAAGATCCGCATCCAGATCAGGGCGACCAAGACCGCACCGATGCCGCCGATCAGGACGGCGGGCGCCGCGCCGAACCAGGCCGCGGTCAAGCCCGCCTCGAAATCGCCCAGGGTATTCGAGGCCCCGACGAAGAGCGAGTTGACCGAGCTGACGCGGCCTCGCATCTCCGAGGGCGTGCGGGTCTGAACCAGCGAGAAGCGGATCACCACGCTGACCGCGTCGGACGCGCCGCAAAGGGCGAGCGCCGCCAGCGACAGCGCGACGGAGGTCGAGACCGCGAACACCGCCGTCGCAGCGCCGAAGCACGTCACCGCCGCGAACAGGATCGGACCGACGCGCCGCTGCAAAGGATGTCGCGACAGAAGGATGGACGAGGCGAGCGCCCCCACCGCCGGCGCCGAGCGCAGCATGCCCAGCCCTTCCGGCCCCACCCGCAGGATATCGCGCGCATAGATCGGCAGCAGCGCGATGGCGCCGCCCAGCAGGACCGCGCAGAGATCGAGCGAGATCACGCCGACGAGCTCGCGGCGGCTCCGGATGTAGGCGAAGCCCGCGAAGAGCGATGCGAGGCTGAAGGGCTCGCGAGAGCGCGCCGGCGCCTCGATGCGGACCATCGTGATGAGCACGCTCGCTCCCAGGAAGAGCGCCGTGCAGGTGAGGTAGACCGCCGCCGGACCCGCGGCGTAGAGCAGGCCGCCGACGGCGGGGCCGAGCACGACCGCGGCCTGGTTCGCCGAGGCCGAGCCGGCGACGGCCCGCGAGAACAGGTGCCCGGGCACCAGTCCCGGCACCAGTGCGTGCATGGTCGGCAGCTCGAACGCGCGCGCGGTACCGGCCACGAACACGAGGGCGAAGATGGCCCGGATATCGAGCCACGCCTCGGCGCTGCCGACAGCGAGGCCGACGGCCGCCGCAGCCTCGACGAGCTGAGCGATGCGCACGACCCGCCGACGGTCGTACCGGTCGGCGACATGGCCGACCACGAGGGCCAGGGCCACCACCGGCACAAACTGGACGAGTCCGACCAATCCCAGGTCGAGGGCGCTGCCGGTGAGATCGTAGATTTGCCAGCCGACGGCGACCGCCTGCATCTGAAAGGCCGAGGTCGCCGCCACGCGGGCGCACCAGAACAGCACGAACGAGCGTTGCCGCCTCAAGCTCGTCGAGGGGTCGGGAGCGAGCGCGGTCATGGATGTCCTGTTTGTGGCACGCGCGAAGAGTCGCGCGCAAGGCTGCACGGGAAGCCGAGAAATGAGATAGACGACGCGCGCAAAATATGGCTGAGGACGCAGTCTACTGCGAACCACGCTCAAACCCTGTTCCGCCTGAAATTGAGGGCAAAAGTCCCCTAAAGACGCACTGGGCCCCGGAGTAATTTCAATTAGTGCACGGGCTTAGGCGCCTAGCGACCGCGCTTTGAAGCAAAAGAACAGGGGCAATACCGGTCATTATCAGGACCTGATAGCCCCGGACATCAGGACCGAAACAGGCGTTGGCGACGATTTGCTTCAGCGGGCCCGCGATGGCTCATGTTCGGCGCGGCGCGCGCAGGGTCGGCATTATCCCTCCCACAAGACGCAGCCGGCGACCTTGAGCCCTTCCACGCAGAGCGGATCAACGTCGGCGATGTTGCCGTGTTCGTCCGAGTGAAAGATCCGTTTGCGCACATAAAAATTCATGAACGGGCGCGGCGACCGCATTCGGACCGAGGCCGGCGCGGGCTCGCCCAGCATCTCCGGCGTGATCCGGCCCTTGTTCCTCGCCAGCGCCTCGTAGAAATCGATCCAGCCCTGTGCATCTGACTGCGTAAAGATGAATTCCAACGCCTGAGAGATTGAATCTACCTGATCGGCGTAGCGCCCCTTGGGGAACATCGCCAACTCGTGCTCGAGATCCGGCAGCCACGGTGCTTCGCTGGGTAAATAGACGACGCCGTTTTCAATATGCGCGGTTTGGGCGTTCATCCGCATGACCTTGTCGCCGGTCGGCTTACACCCGCGAACGCTGCTCAGTTCCTTCTGTAGATCCTGGAGCAAGGACGCGCCCGAAGCCGCGTCCTCGATCAGCACAATTCTTGCGCCGAAAGCACGAGCCTGGGTAATGACTGCGCGGCGCAGGTCCGGGTATTCTAGGCGTTTGCGGTAAACATGGATGAGATAGGCCTTCTTGGCCAGAATTCCCCAGGTTGTACAAACGCTATAGCTTGAGAGTTCCTTGGAGCTAACGGCCGTATCCCAACTCTGCACGACCCGATCGAAGCTGGGCGGATGTTCCAGATCGAACCGCGGGAACCAGCCGATCTTGACGATCCCACCTCCGGGTGGGGTCGGCGACTGAAGATATTGTGCGCTGAAGAACGCGGACCCCATGGATGCACGGAGCTTGGTCAGCTCCCCGATCGGTTCGCGATCTGGATGGAGCGCTTCGCCTTCGCGACGCCGATGACGAATCAGCCCGAAGGGGGTAGTAATGCCATGCGTCTCGTCTTCCTGCGCGATGGCCGGAAGCGACAGATGCGTCCAGCCTCCTTGAGCCACCACGTAACCGGTCAAATCATCCTCATGCAACCGCTGCATGATCAGAATGATTCTGCC
>DATNIT010000092.1:0-43882 GCA_035604335.1 Allostellaceae bacterium
TACAGAAGAAAACGGCTCGGGCTCCTCGCTCACCCGCGGTTTGCTGCCTTGGTGTACTACGGGCTCCGGGCCGCGCCAGGGGATCGGGTCATGACCCGATCCCCTGGCATCCCCAGACTGACAAATTTCAAAGACACAAGGTGTCCGATGACGGATAATCGGGAACTCGGCTTCGATCCCCGCGAATTCAACGAAGACCCAGTCGAAAAGGCCTATCGCGACGCGCTCGCCGATGGGCTGGAGCGGGTGCTCGACAGAGGTGCCGACACGCTTGCCGGCATCGTCGCAGCGCTCAACGCGGCGAGCGTCACGACTAAGGCCGGCGGCGCCTGGACAGAAGACACGCTCGCCGCGGAACTCGGTCGGCTGGGGCGCTAGGGAGGACGTGTGATGACGACAAGCCCGCTGGAAGTCCCGCAATCGGTCGACGACCTGCTCGCGGTGGGACTTCTCAACCAGTGGTACCTGGTCTGCCGCGACACCGAGATCGGCAACAAACCCGTTCCGCTGAAGCGGCTCGACCGCGACATCGTGCTCTGGCGCGACGAGCACGGTCGGGTGAATTGCCTCGAGGATTTCTGTCCGCACCGCGGTGCTCGGCTGTCGTTGGGGCGCGTCTGCAACGGCAGGATCGCCTGCGCCTATCACGGCCTTGAATATGATGGCGACGGCGTGCTCGCCGCGACGCCACCAACGCCCGACAGTCCGTTCGTCGGCAAGAAGCTTGCCGTCGCCTATCCTTGCCGCGAAGCGCATGGCGCGATCTGGGTCTATTTCGGCGACGGACGCGAGACAGGCGATTTGCCGCCGCTGCGCGTTCCCGACGAATTCGAATCGGGCGATTGGTCGGGCTTCGTCGATGTCCGCGTCTTCGAATGCAACTGGCAGCTCGTGCGCGACAACCAGTTCGATCCGATGCATGGCAGCTTCCTGCATGTCGGCACGCACATCCTCGATGCCGGCCGCAAGGATGCCGAACTCGGCTTCGAGCGACAGGAGCACGGCTTCGTCGTCTGGCGCAAGAACCAGCAGGGCGTCAATCTCGATCGCACCTGGCTCATGCACTTCGAGGGCAGCGGCTATTGGGCAATCACCGATCTGCCCTATCCGAAGAAGGAGGGCGGCGGGCTCGGGCGCCTCTTCCGCTATCCGACGCCGATCGACCGGCACCACACGCTGGTGTGGAACTACCGCATGCAGAAGATGACGGGCTGGAAGCGCGATCTATGGCGCTTCCTCTACAAGAATCGCGGCTCGGACCGCGGCGTCACGGTGCTGGAGCAGGATCGCGCGGCGCTCGTCGGCATCGCGCCTTGTGCGGGCCAACGCGAGAACCTGCTGCAGTGCGATATCGGCGTCGCCAATATCCGCCGCCTCTACCGCCAGGCGGCGGAGGCCCAATTCGCGGCACGCGCGAATCACGCCTCCGCAGCGCAATAGCATGCGGACGGGCTTCATCGGCCTCGGCCGCATGGGCCGGCCGATGTCTCAGAGCCTGGTGGATGCCGGGTACCAACTCACACTGTGCGACGCGCGCACGGAGACGGCGGCCGAGGCGGCCCGGGCCTATGGTGCGGCGCAGGCCGCGACCCCGGCCGAGATCGCGCGGCGCTGCGACGTCGCAGTCATCAGCGTTCCAGGCCCCGAGGAGGTCGAGACCATACTCTTCGGTGCAGAGGGGCTCGTCGACGCGGCCAAGCCGGGCTTTCTCGTCATCGACATGACCACGAACACCGTGTCAACGAGCCGCGATTTTTACGCGCGGGCGCGGGCGGCACACGTCGATTATCTCGATGCCCCGGTGAGCCGCGGCAACGGCACCGGCAAGCACACCGTCATGGTGGGCGGCGATCCGGCCGCCTTCGAGCGCGCCCGTCCGCTGCTCGAGGCGATCGCCGCCACGGTCTGCCATATCGGACCGACCGGCAGCGGAACAGCGACGAAGCTGGTCAACCAGGCCGTCTATGTTGCCTATATGGCGGCCTTCGCCGAAGGCCTTGCCATGGCCGAGGCATTCGGCGTGCCGCTCGAGGCGGCGCTCGCGGCGCTCGGTCGCGCTTCGGCGGGCGATCCGCTGATCATGACGAAATACGGCGAGATCCGCGGCCTCGTCGACAAGCGCTTCGCCGTCGCGAGCGCCTTGCGCTATCTCGATTATGCCGACGAGGCCTTCGGCGGGCTCGACACCGCCAAGCCGGTGATCGACGCCGCCGCCGTGTCGCTGCGTGCCGCCGTCGCAAAAGGGCTCGGCGGCGAGGACATCATCGTCGGGCGCCACGGATATCTCGCGCGCGGCAAGCGCTAGCGAGCGACGATCGTCTTGCCATAGGCGAGATCGATATAATCGTTGGTGTAGGAATCCCCAATATAACTGTCTGCAAGCCGCATTCGGTGCTTGTGCGTGGAGCGCCCGATAAGCCAACATCTGCGGCGAGGAGGCGTCCATGTCGAGCGATCCCGGCCGCTACGCCTATCTGCCGCTGATCGACCGGCCGAAGATCACCTGGCCGAGAGGTGCGCGGGTTGCGTTTTGGGTAGCCCCGAATATCGAATATTACGAGCTCGCGCCGCCGGGGCCGTTCTGGCCGCGTCCGGTGCCGGACATCCTCGGCTATTCGCATCGCGACTACGGCAATCGGTCCGGCGTGTGGCGCATGATGGAGGTGATGGAGCGGTTCGGAGTGCGTGGTAGCGTCTCGCTCAATGCCGCGCTCTGCGACCATATCCCGGAGATAATCGACGCGGCCACGCAGCTCGGCTGGGAGCTCTTCAGCCATGGCGTCTACAACACGCGGCTCATCTATGGCATGGACGAGGACCAGGTCCGCGAGGTCATTCGCGACAGTATCGATACGATCCGGAAGAAGAGCGGGCAGCAGGTGCGCGGCTTCCTGGCGCCGTCGATCAGCGCGACGGAAACCTTCTTCGACCTGCTGCCGGAATTCGGCGTCCGCTACACGCTGGACATGGTTCATGATGACCAGCCCATGCCGTTGCAGGTGCGGCAGGGGCGGCTCATCTCGGTCCCCTATTCCTTTGAGCTCAACGACATTCGCGTGATGGGCGGGCGCGGCTATACGCCGGAGCGCTATGCCGCGCTGGTCAAGGCGGCCTTCGACCAGCTCTACGAGGAAGGAAGCGAGACCGGCATGGTTCTGTGCATGCCTATCCATCCCTTCATTATCGGCCAGCCGCACCGCATCGCAGCGCTCGCCGATGTGCTGAACCACGTGACCTGCCACAATGATGTCTGGCTTGCCACCGCCGGCGAGATCTCGGAGTGGTATCACACGCATCACTACGATGCGGTCGCGTCCTTCGTCGCGGCGCAGGGAGCGCCGCCATGACGGTGCCTCCGGACCATCTTGCATATCCGAAGCGCAAGCGCGGCCTCGACCACGATTGGTTCGAGCATCGCCCGGTGCGCGAACGCCCGAAGGTCGCCTGGCCAAACGAAGCGCGCATCGCGCTGTGGATCACGGTACCGGTCGAGTTTTTTCCGCTTGAGGCGCCGCCTCAGCCGCTGCGGCCGGTGGGCGGTCTCGACCGCGCCTATCCGGATTACTGGAACTACGCGCATCGCGACTACGGCAACCGCGTCGGCATCTATCGCATCATGCGCGTACTCGACCGGCTTGGCCTGCGCGCGACGGCACCCATGAATGCCGAGGCAGCGACGCGCTATCCGCGGCTCGTCGAGGAAATCCAGCGCCGCAACTGGGAGGTCGCGGCGATGAGCGCCACCATGGCCACGATTCATCATGGCGGCCTGGCGCGCGAGTCCGAACGCGAGGTGATCGTCGGCGCAGCGGCGACGCTCCGCCGCGTGTCGGGCCAGGCGGTGCTGGGTTGGCATTCGCCCGGCCATTCGGAATCGATGGCGACGCTTGAGCTCCTGGCGGAGAGCGGTTTCTCGTACGTAATGGATTGGATCAACGACGACCTGCCCTACGAAATGCGGACGCCGGCCGGGACGATCCATTCCTTGCCGCTGACGCAGGAATTGAGCGACCGCACCATCCTGTTGCAACACGAGGGCATGATCGAGGACTACGCCGCGCAGGTGAATGCCGCCCTCCGGTGCCTCGAGGACGAGGCGAAGACCTATGGCGGACGCGTGCTGTCGCTCGCTGTGACACCATGGCTCACCGGCTATCCTCACCGCATCGGCGGGTTCGCCCGCCTCCTCGAAACGATCCTGGCGGGAGGTTCGGTCTGGCCGGCCACGGGAATCGAGATCCTCACCGCGTTTCGCGCACAAGTCGCGCGATGAGCGAAGGCGCCGCGTTTCTCGACATCGCGGGCCTCGACAAGGTCTATTCGTCGCGGGACGGCGCCATTGTCGCGTTGAAGAACGTGAGCCTCTCGATCGGCGCCGCCGAGTTCGTAAGCCTTCTCGGGCCGAGCGGCTGCGGCAAGAGCACGCTCCTGCGCTGCATCGCGACCCTGGAACAGCCGAACGGCGGCGCCATCCGGCTCCACGGCCGTGCCGTCCGCGATCCACCTGACGATATGGGCATGGTGTTCCAGCGCGACGTGCTGCTCGACTGGCTCACCGTAATCCGCAACATCCTGCTGCCGGCCAGAATCCGCGGCTTGCCGCTCGTGGAGTGGCGGCCCAAGGCCATGCAACTCCTCGAGCTGATCGGGCTCGACGGCTTCGCCAACCGCTTCCCGTGGGAACTGTCGGGCGGCATGCGGCAGCGCGTCGCCATCTGCCGCGCACTGCTGCTGAACCCGGCGCTCCTTCTCATGGACGAGCCGTTCGGCGCGCTCGACGCGATGACGCGCGATGAGCTGAACCTGGAATTGCAGCGACTTTGGCTCGACGACGCGAAGACGGTGCTCTTCGTCACGCACAGTATCAGCGAGGCCGTGTTTTTGAGCGACCGTGTCGTCGTCATGTCGCGCTCGCCCGGCCGCGTGGTCGAAACATTGGCGATCGACCTGCCGCGGCCGCGCCCGCTCGCCATCCGCGAGACGCCGGAATTCAGCCGCTACGTCGCCCGCATCCGCCAGATATTCGAGGGCTTCGGCATGTTGCGGGGGAGCCATGTCCGAGCCTAGCCAGGCCTAGGCGATGTGGCGCGCGCTGCACATCGGAGCGGTCGTTATCGGCTTTTTCGCATTCTGGCAGCTTGCCGTCGCCGTCGCCCATCCGCCGGAATACCTGCTGCCCGGTCCCGTCGCGATCTTCCGCGAGATGGCGAGCGCACCGCTCTGGTATCTCGGCCACGCGATGCTTACGGTCGGCTCGACCCTGCTGGGCTTCGGAGCCGCGCTCGTCGTCGGCTGCCTCGCCGCAATCGGCATCGTCTATTCGCGCCTTCTGGAGAACACGCTCTACACGCTGCTCATCGCGCTCAACAGCGTGCCGAAGGTGGCGCTGGCGCCGCTTTTCATCATATGGATGGGCACCGGCCTTTCCTCCAAGGTCGCGATCTCGTTCCTCATCGCGCTCTTCGCGATCGTGGTCGACACGGTGCTGGGGCTGCGCTCCGTCGATCCCGATGCCATCGATCTCTTCCGCTCGATGCGTGGCGGCACTCTGCAGACTTTGCTGTGGCTCCGCATGCCCAATGCGTTGCCGCATCTTTTCTCGGGCATGAAGATCGCGATTTCACTGGCGCTCGTCGGCGCAATCGCCGGCGAATTCGTCGCCTCGCAGGCCGGGCTCGGCTACGTGATCCTGTCGGCCCAGGGCGCGTTCCAGACGACGCGCGTCTTCGCCGCGATCGTGCTGCTCGGCATCCTCGGCACGCTGCTCTTCTTCATCGTCGATCTCGCCGAGCGTCTGGTCTGCCCGTGGCACGTATCGCAACGCGCGCGTCACCGTGGCGCGGAGCCGAGCCCCTAGCTGCGGTCGATCCGCAGCCGCGCGCGCTTCGGCATCTCGAATTCGGGCAGGCCGGCTTCCTTCCACAGTTCCAGCGCACGCATCATATAGTCCTTGGACGGCAGCGAGAACGTGCCCGCATCGACCTTCAGCGTCGCGTCGACGACCAGCTTGCTCGCGGGACCAGGACGACCTCCGACCGGACGCACGGACGGGTCCATATGCGCAAACTGCGCGCCCTCGACGACGACGATGTCCTTGCCTGGGTCCATCCGAGCGTTGAGCGCCCAATCGATATGGTCCGGATCACGGATATCGATGTCGGGATCGACCATTGTGATCCGCTTCAGCCCGGTCATGTTGGCGACCAGACAGCCGATGCGCTTGCTGTGCGCCGCGTCGCGGGGCTCCATCGCGACAATGACATGGCCCATGGTGCCGCCATAATTGAGGTCGATGACGGCGTCGGTGACGGTCGGTTCGCCGAGGTCGTAGCGCAGTTGCTTCAGCAGCACGCCGGCATTGGAGAGGCTCTGCATGATGGTGCTCTCACTCGGCGGCATTTGGCTCGAGAAGCCGTAGTAGATCGCGTCCTTGCGATGCGTGATGGCGGTGATGCGCGCGACAGGGCGCGGGCCGACCCCGCCCATGTAGCCAGCGAACTCGCCGAACGGTCCTTCTTGCGCGATCTCGCCGGGAATGACCTCACCCTCGATGATGAACTCTGCATTGGCCGGGACCATAAGATCGACGGTTTTCGCCTTAACCAGCTCGATCGGAGCGCCGGTGAGCCCGCCGGCGATCGTCGCCTCGTTCACGCCGTAGGGCAGCTTCGCGGTTGCCGCAAGCAGCACGGCGGGATCGGCACCGATCACCCAGGCAATCGGCGCGGGCTTTCCTTTGTCCATGTAAGTGCGGGCATTACGCGTGCCCTGCCCCGCGGGGTTGAGGTTGATGACGACGCTGTGGTCGTCCCGCACCTGGGTGCGATAGACCCCCATGTTCTGGATGCCGGTCTCGGCGCTCTTGGTGAGGACGAGCGTGGTGATATAGGGCGCCGCGTCCTTGCCGGGCGTCCAGACCGGAATCGGCAGGTCCGAGAGCTTGGCCGCGTCGCCCGCCTCCACCACCTCCTGCGATGGCGCGCGCGCGACCTCGACCGGTTCGCGGGGATGCAAGAGCGCATCGACCCATTTCTCGTTGATCTCATCCGGCTCGACGCCGAGCGCCATGGCGTAGGCTGCGCGCGACGATCCGAGGATGCCGGTGGCGAGGCGGAATTTCGACCCCTTCACGCTCTCGAAAATGATGCCGAACCGCTCCTCGTCCGGCAGCGCCTGGAACATCCACTTGGCGATGCAGGCGGGCTCCCAAGTGCGATCGACCGTCTTGGCAATCCGTCGCACGCGCTGCTTCTGCTCGAGGACATCGATGAGAGTCCTGAGACCGAGACTCGGCATGAATCACCCGCCAGCCAACGACGTGATCGTTGCGGCATCGAGATAGTCGTTGGTGAAGTAGTCCTTGGCCTTGGAGCCTGGATCGATCACCTTGGCTTTCTCCATGATTGCGACGGCCGAGGCCCAATCGGCCTCGCTCTGGATGCCGACCGGCAGGTCCTTGGTCGCCGGCGAGTAGAGGAACTGCAGCGACACATTTAGGTTCGCCCGCAGCACCGCCGGATCAAGCCGCGCATTCTCGTGACTGTGGACGACGGCCTCTATACCCTCGTCCTCGTGGCCCTTGAGAATATAGGCCCAGGCGCCAGACACGATGCTCGCGAATTGCTTGATCGCCGGCCCCTTCCTGGCGAGCGCCGCCTCGCTCGCGACGAGGCCCATGCTCGGCAGGTTCAGGCCGTGATCGGCAAAAAGGATCAAGCGCGAAGGCCGCTTATTCTCCAGCAGCGCCACGGTTGGGCCGGCCGAGATGATGCCGTCCGCGGCGCCGGCGAGATATTGCCCGACCTTGGCGCTGGCATCGATGTTGATGAGCTCGAGATCGTCGCGCGTTAGCCCGCCCGATGCCAGGAACGGATCGAGGAAAGGCGTTTCGAGCGAACCAGCCGTGTATATGATCTTCTTGCCCTTGAGGTCCTTCGGTCCGCCAATCGGCGAATCCCTCGGCACCATGAGGGCGATGTCGCCCTTGCGGAAGAATCCGGCGATCGACACGAGCCGCATGCCCTTGCTGCGCGCCACGGCCATCGTCGCGAGCGCTGCGTGACCGACATCGTATTGATCGTTCCCGACCATCTGAACCGTCGTGACCGAGCCATTGCCGTCGCTGATCGTGACGTCCAAGCCGGCCTTCTTAAACCAGCCTTTTTCTGCCGCGAGCCAGAACGGTGCGTGATAGCCCGACGGCAGCCATTCCAGCCGCACGCTGATCGTGTGCGCGTCGTCGGCGGCGCGCGCGGGCGAGCCTAGGAACGCGGCAACGGCAAGACACCCGCCGGCCGCGATACGTTTCAGCAATCCATTCATCGGAATTCCCCAAGGGCGCGACGCGTCGATCCTGCACCGCCATCTTCCGCAGCGCAAGAGGCTCTGCGCGTTGACGCATGTGGCGCTGCGTCCTTATGCTTTCCGGACATGGCAAGGAGGCAGCAATGGCCCAGGAGCCGCTCGCCAACGAGGGTAATGTCCTGCACATCTACGATTTCCGCGTCAAGCCCGGCGCCGGCGACGAGTTTATACGACTCTTCAACCAGTTCGATTATTCGGGCCACAATCCGATGCACGCCTCGCCCGCCCAGGTGAAGGACGGCGTGTTGTGCCGCGACGCCGACGACCCCGATCGTTTCTATCTCATCGGCGAATGGCGCAGCATCGAGGAGCACATGGCGATCCGCAAGCAAGTCGCCGAGCAGTTCAAGGCGGAGCGTGGTTTCGTATCGCTGATCGAGGGTGGAGCATTTGTGCCGCGCTACGGCAAGGTCGTCTCCGCGACGCCGGCAGAATACCTGCGCGAGGGGCGCTAGGCCATGGAGATCAACCTTCCCGACGTGGTGGCTGAAGTGACGGAAGCCTTCCTGCGCTATGAGAAGGCGCTCTCGACGAACGATGTCGATACGATTGACACGATCTTCTGGGACAGCCCGTTGACCTTGCGTTATGGCCCGAACGGCACGCTGCTCGGTCACGCCGCGATCTCGGCCTTCCGGCACGGGCGCAACATCCCTGGCATCAAGCGCACGCTGAAAAATACGATCATAACCACTTTCGGGCGCGACTTCGCGGTCGCGAATACCGAGTCCGACCGGCCGCAGGACAAGGCAACAGGCCGGCAGAGCCAGACCTGGGTGCGGATGCCGGAGGGTTGGTGCATTGTCTGCGCCCACGTTTCGGACGAGCCGCCGAAATGAGCATCCGCGCGACATCGGCCCCGTTGCGCCGCCCATTCATTGCCGCGACCGCCGAATTCGTCGCGGGCAAATCGAGCCCGCGCGATTATCTCGAGCTGTACGTCGCGACGATCGAATCGCTTGAGCCCAGGATCGGCGCATTCGTCGCCGGGTCGCTTTGAGGCTGCCGCCGGCGGGCCGAGAAGGAGCAGGTCGCGGGTGCACGACTTATTAGGAAACTCATGATCATCACTATGTGCTGCCTCGCCAGCTTGTGTTTTTGCTGCCGCTCGGATTTGGCTCCATTAACCGCATCTAGCAGGAATGCGATAAAATCGACACCACCCGGCCCGGCACAAGCGAGCGCACCATTATCGAGGAGAAAGGAACGCTCAGGCCGGGATGACGGGTGTTACAGCGAGAGCGTCGATTCGTGAAAATACTCTTCCACGGGGAAGGGCTTGCCGCGGTCGATGTAGCCATCCTTCCAGCACAGCTCGAGCATGCGCTCGGCGGCCGCGCGGTTCTTGCCCTTGAGCCCCGCCGGCAGGAAGTCCGCCCCCACGGCGGCGGCGTGCTCGGCGGCGGTGATCTCGTAGCTCGCCGCGTGCACGTTGGAGAGATCGGATGGCATGCGGGCCGCCTCGATGAAGGCGCGGGTGAGCCGCTCCGGCACCGTCGGATCTCTGTCCACGATCTCGGTCTTGACGATGACGCAATGGATGGGTTGCGGCCAGCCTAGCTCCTTGCAATAGTCGATTGCCGCGGTCTTGCGGTCGGCGTACAGCCAGCGTACGCGCGGATGCGCCGCGAGATCGGCGATCGACAGGGTGGAGCGGTCGCCGGGGTGGCTTTTGGTCGCGTTCTCGGGCCGGCCAAAGTAGCGCGTGACGGCGTCGATCTCGCCGTTGATCAGCATGTCCGAGAGGCGCTTTTCCTTGGGGATGGTGTCGACCTTAATGCCCGCAGGCGGCTTATAACCGAGCGGGCGGTAGTGCGAATAGTCGGGCGAGCGCTCCTCGAACCAGTGGATGTCCTCGCGGCGGACGCCGTACTTCCGCTCGAAGGCGTCGCGGATCCATGCGATGGCCGTCACCGGATATTCCGGCACACCGACGCGCTTGCCCTTGAGGTCCTCGGTGCGGTCAATGCCGGAATCGCGACGGACCAGTGTCTCGGTGTGGCAGCCGAACACCCAGCCCGGGAAAACCGGCAGCGCGGTCCAGCGCTTGCCGTGCTGCTTGCCCCAGATGGTGCCGGTGAGGGAGAGCTCGGCTACGTCGATGTCGTTCTTGGCCGGGATGTGCCAGAACAACTCGTCGATGTTCATGCGCGCGGGCTTGAGCTTGATGCCCTCGGGCTTGACCTTGCCATCGAAGATCGGCTGGAACCTGCCCGGGTGCCTGCCGAAGACGAGATTGAGGCTGAGATCGGCCATGACGTTTTCGCCGCCTTTTGTACGAGCGTGTCGCGAGGACGAGTTTCGTGCGCGGCCGCGCTCCGATCAACCGCATGGTCCAGCAAGGGTGGGCGAGCCGGGCAAGGTGCGACCGGTCAAAAATTTTCGCCGTCCCCCGAATCCTTTGCCGCCGCCGGATCGTCTTAGGGGGCGATGCAACCCTTACGAGGAGACAATCCATGGCCCGCATGCTCGTGATCTACAAGACGCCGCAAGATCCCGCCGCTTTCGACAAGCATTATTTCGAGGTACATATACCGCTCGCCAAGAAACTGCCCGGCATTCGCAAATACGAGGTCAGCCGCGGCGCGGTCACGACGCTTGCGGACGGCGAGGCCTATATGGTCGCAATCCTGACCTTCGACAGCGTCGCGGCAATCAAGGCCGCTTTCGCGAGCGAGGCCGGCGCCGCTTGCGCCGCCGATCGCCGCCACTTCGCGCCCGACCCGGCGCAGTTCCAAATGTTCCTCTTCGATGACCAGGAGGTTTGAGTCGCGATGACCGGGACGCCGCAGAACTCGCCGGCAGGCGATGAATCGCGCGCTGAATTCGAGCGCCTGATCGGCGAGCTGCGGCCGAAGCTCCATCGCTACTGCGCGCGGATGACCGGATCGGCAATCGATGGCGAAGATGTCGCGCAAGAAGCGCTGGCCAAAGCGGTCGAGGCGCGGGCAACCAACGACCTTGGGGCCGGCGCGGCGATCGAGCGGCCGGAGGCCTGGCTCTTTCGTATCGCTCATAACACGGCGCTCGATTTCCTGCGCCGCCGTGCTCGCGCCGAGGAGCCGCGCGCCGACGAGGCAATGGCGATGATCGCCGACCCGGTCGATACCGCCGAGCAGCGGCAGATCGCGGCGGCGAGCTTCCGCAGCTTCATGCGCCTGCCGGTCGCGCTAAGCCGCCGCCCGCTAACACCGAGCGTTGCAGTGCCCGCATTGAGGTCAATGCTCCAGCGCTGAATTTCCCCATATTTCGACCCCAGCATCTTCGCGCCATGGCGCTCGATCTCGAAGCTCGATGCTGGAGGATGCCACGACGCACGCTCGGTGCGGCCGCTGAGCTTCTTGGCCCGCATGCCGCCGTCGTCGACGCTTAAGCTGTGCCGCGCATTGGCAAGCAGCTTCTCGACTGTCGCAACATCTTGAGGCCCAAGGATACCGCTCGGGAGTGACGCGAGACACTCACGAAGCGTGTCAAGTGGCGTCGGCTGGTTGTCATCATTCAGCACCAGCAGCTCGCATTCAAGGGTGTGCGCTCGTCAGAGCATCGAAATTGCAGGCTCATCGGCAGCGCGTGACGGCCCTCCTATAATTTTAGCGCGTCCCTTACGCGTTATAGTGGCGACCGCCAAAGTGTCGCGGCTCCGCATTGGGCCGAAAATTCGCCTTTACTGCCGAGTGCGCTGTGGCTCACCTTTTTTATCGGCCCTCCAAGGCTTCTTGGACCCTGGGACCGTCGGTGCCCTGGAAATGGCTTGTTCGCGAGGCGGCATCGGTAGACCATTCTGACGAGGGCTGTCGGCGCAATGCCGAAGGAGAGGGATATGGCGGAGCGGTGTTGTTTCGCGCTCGATCTGCCGCCGGTGATCGAGGCGAACCATTCGATGTGTCTGGCCGTCTCGCAGTCGGCGATAGCTTAGCCTCATGGATGCAGCCGAGACGACCTATCTCGCGAACGACGGCGACGGTCACGTCATCGAGGGCGAGGAGCTGTTCCAACATTACCTTCCGCCGCAATTTCGTGCCGAGGCGCCCGGTCCACGGCTGAATGCTGCCAACGCGCGACGTTTCTTCTATGGCGGCGGCGAGCACCCGCCCTTTCCAGCGGCCATCTCGATCCGCAAGCCAATGCCGGCGCATGATCGGATCAAGCTCTTGGACAAGGAGCGAATCTGGGCGGCTATGCTCTATCCATCGGGTACGCTCGTTGGCCTGTATGCCACCGCGCCGTCAACCGCACGGGCACTGGCCGAGGCGTATCTCGATTGGATCGCCGATTATTGCGCACCGCATCGCGACCGGCTGTTCTTCGCAGCACCGCTGCCACTCGATGATATCGCCTGGGCCGCGCGGCACGTGCCACGTACCGTCGCACGTGGCGCCCGCGCCATTGCCGTGCGCCCCAATCGCGCATCCGGCCAGCGATGGGATGAGCCAGGTCTCGACGCCTTCTACGCGGCAGTCCAGGAGGCGGGCGTACCCCTCGTCTTTCACGAAACGACCGGCGATCCGGACACTGCGGCGGGCGACCGTTATGGCATGGCTCGACCCGATTACTACGCGTTCAGCCACATCATATCGCACCCGTTCGAGCAAATGTTCGCGGCGATGAGCGTGATCTGCGGCGGCGTGCTGGAGCGCTTCCCCCGGCTTCGAGTCGGCTTCGCCGAGGCCGGATGCAGCTGGGTGCCCTATTGGCTGGCGCGGCTCGATGCACATTTTGAGCATCGCATTCTCGGCCGGCAGATGCCGATTCGCATGAAGCCCTCCGATTATTTTCGCCGCCAGTGCTTCGTCACCTGCGATCCCGACGACGCGACGCTGCCGCTTGCCGTCGCGGGGCTGGGCGCCGAGGCGATCGTCTTTGCCACCGATTACCCCCATTTCGACAGCTCAGGGGGTGCCGTCCAGTCGTTCTCCGCCATCCCCGGAATCACGCCGGAGGATCGACGCAAGATTCTGTGGCAGAATGCGGAGCGGATTTATCGGCTCGCGGCGGAATGAAGACCTAAGCTTCACATTTCGAGCGTATGCCCTCCGACGGAACGACGCTTAAGCCGCCGCTGCCCCTTGCGCATTGGAATGGAGCTTCCGGTCGGCCGATTCGCCGTGCTACCACGCCGGCGACATAGGGATGCTTGCCCTTGGAAACCGAACTCTATCTTCCCGTCAAACGGTTCCTTGAGAAACTCGGCTTTGACGTGAAGGGCGAGATTCAGGGCTGCGACATCGTCGCGCTCAAAGGCGACTCGCAGCCCGTCGTCGTGATTTCAGAACTCAAGCTCAGTTTCAACCTGGAGCTTGTGTTGCAGGGCGTCGATCGGACAGCCGCGTGCGACGAGATCTGGCTCGCGGTTCGCAGCACGACGCGAGGACGCGAGCGCGATTCGAGGGCTTGCAAGCTCTGTCGATTGCTCGGCTTCGGTCTCCTCGGCGTGTCGAAAAGGGGAAAGGTCGAGGTTTTGGTCGAGCCGACGCGGTGGCGCCCGCGGCGCGATCCGGACCGTCGCTCGCAGCTTGTCGACGAGCATCGCCGTCGGCATGGCGATCCTGTGAAGGGTGGAAGCACACGGACGCCCATCATGACCGCCTACCGACAGGAAGCGCTCGCATGCGTTGAGGCCTTGGCTGCAGGACCCCGCCCCGTGAGTGAGCTGAAAGTTATCTCGTCCGACGCGTCGAAGATTCTGCAGAGGAACGTCTACGGCTGGTTCGTACGGGTCGAGCGCGGCGTTTACGCATTGACGGCCGAAGGACGGGCTGCCCTGGTCCGCTGGCCGACCGTTGAGAAGACAATCGACGCCGCCTGACAGACGCCGCCTTTGGCGACCTGCCCACGCTGGCAAACTCAGTAATAAAGACGCATTTTCTACTGAGTTATCCGGGACAGGTGACCTCGTACATCCTGGCCCCATGAGGGAACAGGCACCGTGGCGCCGTCGTACGACTTCGGGAATCGGTTGCTAAGCGGACATGTTTCAAAGCCGACCGTACTTCGCATTTTGACCCGAATGTATGGTCCGGCCGTGCGTCGCAAGAAGTTTCGTCGAGATGGCGGTGAACGGTCTTGCATCAATGTATCCGGCCTTTGATTGGAGCCTTTTGTGCTCCTGGCCATCATGGATATCAGCGCGCGTGCGATCTCATTAGCGGACAGGCCTCAACGGACCATTCGGGTCACCAGTGCTCGCATGCGCCGGGAAGACCGATCCTCCATCTCTTCTCATCCTCTCGCAGACCTCGGCGGGTAAGAGTGTCGGGTTATGTCAGCGCGTACCCCAGATCTTGCACTCGGCGGTCAAACAGGTTGGACGGCCGCCTCATCGGTTCTTCTCGCCTCGAATGCGCGGTCGCGAGCCAGAACGCTCCAGGCAATTCGGGCCAACTTATTGGCAAGCGCAATGGCGAGGACGTTGTGGTGCAGCCACCTTCTGGCAGCCTCGATCCAGAGCCTGAGCCCGTAACGCTCCCAGCTCTGCGGCCTGACCAGGACAACCCAGGCGGCCTGAACAAACAATACGCGCAGATAGCGATTGCCGCGCTTCGATATCGCGCCCAGGATCGTGCGGTCCCCGGTCGACATCTGCTTGGGGACGAGCCCCAGCCAGGCGGCGAAGTCGCGGCCTTTGGCGAACGTGTCTCCCGCGCCGATCGCGGCCACCATCGCGTTGGAGATGATCGGCCCGATGCCCGGCACGCTCATCAGCCGCTCGCAACCGGCATCCTGGCGAGCGATAGCTTCGATCTCGTGCGACAGGCCCTCGATGCGTTCATCGAGCCGGCGCCAGTCGTTGGCGAGCTCCTCGACGATGTGCGCAACGCGTGGCGACAAGATATCGGAAGGGGAGGCCAGGATGCGCGGCAACTCGGTGCGCAAGAAGCGCGGGCCCTGCCGTACCGCAATGCCACGCTCGAGCAGGAAGGCTCGAATCTGATTGACGATACCCGTGCGCTGACCGACCAAGCGCTCGCGCACTCGGTGCAGCGCTTGCAGGTCGAGCTGGTCGACCGTCTTCGTCGCCACGAACTTCGTCGTTGGACGCTGTACCGCCTCGGCGATCGCCTCCGCGTCGCGGAAGTCGTTCTTCTGTCCCTTGGAATAGGGTCGTACGTACTTCGCCGGCATCAATCGGGCATCGTGACCAAGCGCTTTGAGCTTGCGACTGAGGTGGTGAGCGCCGACGCGGGCCTCCATGCCGACGCTGCAAGGCGGCATGTTGGCGAACCGTGATTCCACTTGGCCGCGCAACCATCTCTGGCGCAGGACGATTGCGCCGCGCAAATCAAGGCCAACAATGTGGAACGAGTTCTTCCCGATATCGATGCCAACTGTGGCAACCGCGGTCTTGAGTGTCTCAGCCAAGGCGTGCTCCTTGTCTTTGGCGCCCCTGGCCAGCTTAGTCTCTTGCGGGGCAGGAGCACGGCCGGACCATCCCATTACCGGACGAACCACGAAATGACGCCGTTGCGCGGAAGCTGGCGCTTTTCCTACCGCATCTTCAGGATGACGACCTGGTCACTGCTCGGATCGGTAACCGGGCGCAAGGCCTTCACCTGGCCGGTCGTCACGGGCGGGGTGCCATTGCCCCAGGCACCGCGCACGAAGCTCAGCACCGTTGCGATCTCGTCGTCGCTGAGCTGCACCCGGTATTGCGGCATGCGATAGGCGTCTGGTGTGCCCTTCACGACGAGCGGCTCGGCGCCGTTCAGCGCAAGATTGATGAGCGAGACCGGGTTGGGGTCGAGCACCACCGGATTGCCCGCGAGCGCCGGAATATAGGGATTCTGGCCCCTGCCGTCCGCGCCATGGCACGACACGCAATAGCCGAGATAGAGTGTCGCTCCCGGCTCTTTCGCGCTGCCGCTCAGCAGTGCCTTGGTTGAGGCCTCATCGTAGGTCGGCGCCGTCTGCTGCGCAGCAGGAGGCAGCGACTTCAAATATGCCGCTATCGCGTTCACATCGTCGTCGGTGAGATAGGGCGTGCTGTTGTTGACCACGTCGAGCATCGAGCCGAAGGCCGCGGCCTTCGCGTTGTGGCCGGTCTTGAGAAACGTTGCGAGCTCCGCCTGAGGCCAGCCGCCCAAGCCCATGCGCACATCCCCACGCAGATCGGGTGCCGACCAGGCGTCGAGCTCCGCCCCCTCAAGAAACGCGCCGCTGCCGCCGTCGAGCGCCTTTTCCTGATAGGCCCAGCCGCGCGGCGTGTGGCAGGCGCCGCAATGGCCCAATCCTTCGACGAGATAGGCGCCCCGATTCCAGGCAACGTCGTGACCGGATTTCGCGACATAGGCGCCACTGTCGGTGAACATCATGTTCCAGACCGCGAGCGGCCAGCGGAATGCGAGATAACCCGGGATCTCGTTCGGCTTGTTCGCCTGTTTGACCGGCAGCACATCCTTCATGAAAAAGTCGTAGAGCGCGTGCATGTCGTCGTCGGTGATCTTGGCATAGGACGGATACGGCATCGCGGGGTAGAGGTGATGCCCGTCTCGCGCCACGCCCGAGCGTACCGCGCGATCGAAATCCTCGAAGCTGTAGTTGCCGATGCCAGTTTCCTTGTCCGGTGTGATGTTGGTCGTATAGATGGCACCCATCGGCGTGCCCATCTTGAGACCGCCGGCGAACGCCTTGCCGCCGGGAACGGAATGGCAGGCAACGCAGTCGCCGGCGCGCGCCAAATACTCGCCCTTGCTCGCGGACGGCGCCGCTTGCTGCTGCGCTTGGGCAAGCGACGCCGCACCCAGCACGGCACAGGCGGCGGCAAAGAGAAGCATGCGGTTCATGATGTGCGCTCGCCGTTTCTTGTTTGTTGCGAGACGTTCTCCCCGGCTCCTTTCGCCCGAAGTGAACTCAAGCCGAACCCGACGACAGATCGTGATCCATGATCGGGAGGCTACGGATGCGCTTGCCGGTGGCGGCGAAAATCGCGTTCGCAACCGCGCCCGCAATCGGCGGCGTGCCGGGCTCGCCGGCGCCGCCCCAGTCCTTGCCGCCGCCCGGCATGACATAGACGTCGATCTTCGGCGCCTGGGCGAGGCGCACCATCCGGTAGGTGTCGAAATTGCCCTGCACCGGCACGCCGTTCTTCACGTCGATCTTGCCGTAGAGCGCGGCGGTGAGACCGAAGATGATCGCACCCTCGACCTGCTCGGCGACGGTGAGCGGGTTAACAACGTAGCGCGAATCGATGGCCGCGATGACGCGATCGACCTTCACCTCGCCCTTGGAGCCTACCGTGACCTCGGCGACTTGCGCGCAGAGACTGCCGGTGTCCTCGCAAATGGCGATGCCGCGGCCGCGGCCCTTGGGCAAGGGCTTGCCCCAGTCGGACTTCTCGGCCACGGTGTCGAGCACCTTGAGGTAGTCGGGCTTGCCGGCGAGCAGCTTGCGCCGGAGCTGATATGGATCTTGCCCGCTCGCCGCCGCGATTTCGTCGAGGAAACTCTCGATCGCGTAGACGTTCTGGTTCGCACCCGGCGCGCGCCACCACCACACCGGAAGGTGAGTGTCCTTGACGACGCATTCGACGCGCGTGTTCGCGATGTTGTAGGGATTGCTCGCCAGCGCGGCGATAGCGACGAAGTCGACGCCGTTCGGCGGCAGCTTCAGCCCCGCCGCCAGTGGAACCGAGCCGGCGACGGTGCGGATCGACCACGCGGCGGGCATGCCATCCGCGCCGAGACCCGCTTTGAAGCGCGTGACGGCCATCGGACGGAACTTGTCGTGCCGCGTGTCCTCCTCGCGCGTCCAGATCAGCTTGACCGGCTTCTGCACCGCCTTGGCGATGGCGATCGCCTGCACCACCTCGTCCGCCACGTTGCGGCGCCCGAAGCCGCCGCCGACGAAGCAGTTGTGGAGATAGACCTGCTCGGGTTCGAGGCCCGCGGCTTTCGCGGCCTTCTCGGTTTCGTCGAGCGCGTCCTGGGTGCCGACCCAGATGTCGAGCCGGTCAGGCTTGAGATCGACCGTCGCGTTCATCGGCTCCATCGGCGAATGCGAGAGATAGGGCGTCTCGTACACCGCCTCGAGCGTCTTCGCCGCGCCGGGCAGCGCCTGATCGACATTGCCCTGGTTGCGCGCGGTCGCCGCTTTCCCTTCGTCGAGCGCCGCGCGATATTCGCGCAGGAACTGCGCAGTATCGGTGTTGCCGGCCGGACCGACGTCCCACTCGGGCTGCAGCTTCGCGAGCGCTTGCTTGGCACGCCAGAAGCTGCCGGTCGCGGCGACTGCGACGGCGTCGGGCATCTTCACCACCCCGACGATCCCCGGCGCGCCCGAGAGCGGCGATTCATCGACGCTCTTGAGCTTGCCGCCCGGAACCGGGCACTGGATGATCGCGGCGAACACCATGCCCGGCACCTGCGCGTCGATGCCGAACTTCGCCGAGCCGTCGACCTTGAGCGGCACGTCGATGCGCGGCATCGGCTTGCCGATAAAGGTGAACTGGTCGGGCGTCTTGATCGCCGGCTCCTTGTCGAGCTTGATCTTTGCCGCGTCGGAGGCGATCTCGCCGTAGCGCAGCGTGCGGCCCGAGGGCTTATGCGTGACGACGCTGTTGGCGGCGCCGCATTCGCTCGCCGGCACTGCCCAGCGCTGCGCCGCGGCGGCGATCAGGCGTTCGCGCGCGCTGGCGCCGACCTGCTGCACCAGTTTCTGCGAGCCTTTGATCGAGCGGCTGCCGTTCGAGAACATGTCGCCGTAGACCTTGTTCTCGCGGATGTTGCGGTTGGCCGAGGCATATTCGATGCGTATCTTCGACCAGTCGGCCTGGAGCTCCTCGTTGAGCATCATCGGCACGGCGGTCATGCTGCCCTGGCCCATCTCGGCGCGCTGATAGCGGATCAGGATCGAATCGTCCGGATCGATCGCGATCCAGGCGTCGATCTCGTGCGGGCTGGTGGCGGTCTCGTCCCAAGGCTGCGCCGCCACGGTCGCCGCCTCGGCCCAGCGGGGCAGAGCGCCGAAGCCGATGGCAAAGCCACCAGCCGCGGTCGCGGCCGTGAACAGGAACTGGCGCCGGTTGAGCGTCGTCGAAGCGGTATGGCTTGCGTCCATGGTGTGCGCTCCTCCGCTCAGGTTTTCATCGATTCGGCAGCGCGGTGAATGGCGCGACGCAGGCGCTCATAGGTGCCGCAGCGGCAGATATTGGTGATGTTGGCGTCGATATCGGCGTCGGTCGGATTGGGATGGGCCTTGAGGAAGGCCACTGTCGCCATGATCTGTCCCGATTGGCAGTAGCCGCATTGCGGCACGTCCTCGGCGATCCAGGCCTCTTGCACAGGATGCCTGCCGCCCGTGGCCAGGCCCTCGATCGTGGTAATGCTCGCGCCTTCGAGGTTGCCGATCGCAACCGAGCAGGAGCGCATCGCAACCCCGTTGATGTGCACCGTGCAGGCGCCGCATTGGGCAATTCCGCATCCATACTTGGTCCCGGTCAGCCCGACGACATCACGCAGTGCCCAGAGCAGAGGTGTATCAAGCTCAAGGTCAAGTTGATGCTGCGTCCCATTGACCGTGATGTTGATCATCGCCAGAACTCCCAAGACCGCCACTTTCGTTAATCTTAGCATATCGCTTCGCCACGCAACACAAGATTGGCCTGGACCTTCCGCGGTTCCTTGTAGGGCGCCTGCCAAGATTCCGAAGGACTGACTTGGACACTTATATGAACGGCCGGCGCGTCGCTGCGGGCGCTCAGTCGCGCGCGAAACCCAAGCTTGCGTTGCCGAACCCGAGGGTAGCCAGCCAGCGGGGTCCGAACGACGATTGGTTGCGGACGAACCTCGCTCGGCTTCACCCGTCCAAGACAAGAACTGCATCGTCGAGGTCTGATGGCGCGAGATGAGCGCATCGTTCTGTCATCCGACTCGACTTATGGCCGAGGAGCGTCTGAACCCGTTGTAGGCTCACACCCTTCTGGACCAGTCGAGAGGCATAGTGATGCCTCAGATCGTGGATCTTAAAATTCTCGATCCCGGCTCGCCGGCATGCCGCCTCGAATCCAGCACGGAAGTTTCCTAAAGGCTTACCGTCGAACTGAAAGACGCGCCGTTGTTTCTTTGGCCGAGTGGCGTAGAGGTTGCGCAAGATCGTGGCGGTGCGGACCAGGACGAGCTTGCCGATGGCGGTGTCGTTTTTCGTAACATCTGCATCGATCAGAATCCTGACGCGGTCGGGTTCGAACACGACCTGTTTCCAGGTCAATTGCAGCGCCTCTTCCCTTCGACATCCGCTATCCATGAGAAAGGCGACGATGGGCCTTATGTGGTCGGCGCACTCTTCCAGCAGTCGGGCTTCCTCGTCGGGTAGGAGCCAACGGACCCGGCCCCGTGGCTCTTCGAACGTCTTCGTCCTCCATCGGGCAGCGGAGACGCCCCGATCTTCAGCCTTGTTGAGGATTGCGCGGATGTATCCGATCTCGCGGTTCGCGGACGACTGGGCCAGCTTCTGTTTGATGATCAGATCGTCGCTGTATTGGGCGATCACGGTCGGGGTCAGGCCATCGAGGGGCGTGTCGGCGCCGAAGTGGGTTCGGAGCTTGTTCAGGGTGTAAAGGTCCTTCGCGCGCGTCTTGGGTTTGCCCTGCGGGAGGAGCACTGTTTGGTAGTAACGGTCGATGGCGTCGGCGAGCGAGATGGTGGGCAGCTTGCCAGCGGCGACCCGGTCGTGTATCTCCCTGCGCCATTGTTGTTCGAGTTCTCTTGCCTTGGATCGTGACGGAGTTGCGCTGGAACGCCGAACCTTCTGGCCAAGGTATTGGAATTCGATCATCCAGTTGGGGGAGCCGGTCCGTTGGTGGATGGTCATTCGCCCGGTCCTCACAAAACTCCTTACATGGAGGGTTGAGAATTGGGTCACTGGATGATAGATGATAAAAGCAAGTGTTTTTCGTGGCTTCGCTGCCGTAGCTCAGTGGTAGAGCACCCCCTTGGTAAGGGGGAGGTCGTAAGTTCAATCCTTACCGGCAGCACCAGCGATTCGACCGGTTAGCGGACCGCGCCTTACAGCGGTTGCCTTGCAAATGTAAGTCGCTCCGGCGCGTGAAATTCCGAGCGACCGATGCGCCGAATCAAGCGTGCGCTGAAATCACGCCGTAAGAACGCGTTCCGTCGAAAAAGCGTCCCACGGCCGCAACAGGAGGAAACGCCATGACGACCACGAAGACGATACCGTTCGGCATGACCATCGCACCCTATGCGGCGACAAGCCTGGCGCGGCGGCGCGTGCTCCGTTCCATCGCGACGGCGGGCGCGGTTGCGCTGACGCTCGGCGCGCCGGGCCTCGCGGCGCAGGCCGACGACACGATCAAGATCGGCATCCTGCTGCCGCTTTCCGGCAACTTCGCGCCGAACGGCCAGCAGGCCCTCACCGGCATGAAGATGTATTTCGACGAGATCGGCAACACGGCAGCCGGCCACAAGCTCGAATTGATCGTCGAGGACACGCAAGGCAAGCCGGACGTCGGAGTGACCAAGGCGCGCAAGGAGGTCGAGCGAGACGGTGCGCAAGTACTCACAGGCGTCGTCTCCTCCGGCGTCGCGCTCGCCGTCAACGACTACTCGCGCGAGAACAAGGTGCCCCTCGTGCTGTCCGGAGACGCGGGCGCGGACGAGCTCACGATGCCCGGCCCGCTTACCAATCCGTACCTCATCCGCACCTCGCAGAACGGCCGCTCGGTCTCGGCGCCGGCAGCCGACTGGGCCTACAAGAAAGGCTGGCGCAAGGTCACGATCATCGGTTCCGACTATGCCGGCGGCGTCGACACGAACCATGCCTTCGCGCAGGCGTTCTGCGCGCTCGGCGGCAAGGTCATACAGGAGCAGTGGCCGCCGATCGGGACCTCCGATTTCGGGCCCTATCTGACCAACCTGGACCGCACGGCGGACGCCGTGGTGACCTTCGAGCCGGGCGCGGACGGCCTCCGGTTTGGCCAGCAATTTTCCGAGTTCGGCCTCAAGGGCAAGCTGCCGGTCCTCGATATTTATGGCACGATCGTCTACGAGCCGAACCTGCCGCAGCTCGGCGACGGCGCGCTCGGAATCTATTCGAGCCTGTTCTACGCCGCGATGCTCAAGACGCCCGAGAACGACCGCTTCGTCGCGGAGCTCAAGAAGCGGACCGGCAACCTGCCCTCCAACGAAGGGCCGAACGGCTATACCGGCGCGCGCGCGATCGCCGACGCCATCACGGCGGTCAAGGGCGATCTCACGGACACCATGAAATTCATGGCAGCGCTCAAGGCCGTCAAGTTCCCTTCGCCCAAGGGCGACCTCTCGCTCGACAAGTACGGCCAGGTGATCCAGTCCATGTTCATCCGCGAGGTCCAGAAGGTCGACGGCCAGCTCGCCAACGTGCCGATCGCGACATATGCCAATATCGACCAGTTCTGGCCCTTCACCGAAGCGGAGTTCGCGGAATACAAATATAGCTACAAGGAGCTCAAAGGCTCGCTGACCGATTGCGGCAAGCTCCTGGCCAAGAAATAGGATCGCGGCGAGACCCACGATCCGTCGGCGATAAGGCCGATCCATGATCTGGGTGATTCATGTCCTCAACGGCATCGCGATCGGGATGCTGCTGTTTCTGCTCGCCGCGGGACTGTCGCTCATCTTCGGGCTGATGAAGATCCTGAACCTGACGCATGGTTCCTTTTACCTGGTGGGCGGCTATATCGGCCTCACGGTGATGCAGCGCACCGGCAGCTTCGCGCTCGCGCTGTTGGCCGCCGCGGCTGCGATCGCGCTCCTCGGCGCGGTGATCGAGCGCTTCGTCCTCAGGCGCTTTCATCTCGACGAGCTGCCGCAGACGCTGTTGACCTTCGGGTTCCTGTTCATCTTCGCCGACCTGTCGCTGTGGATCTGGGGCGGCGACCCGGTGATGGTGCGCCAGCCGCGGATTCTCGCGGGCTCGCTGCCGATGGGCGATTACGGCTACCCGATCTACCGGCTGTTCCTGATCGCGGTAGGACTCGTTGTCGCCGGCGCCTTGTGGTGGTTTCAGGAGCACACGCGTCTCGGCACCATGCTGCGCGCCGGCGTGGACGATGCCGAGATCGCGCGCGCGCTCGGCATCGACGTGTCGCTCTTGTTCACGCTGATCTTCGCGGTCGGCGCGGCGCTCGCGGCGCTGGGCGGCGTTCTGGCCGCGCCCATCCTCAGCCTCTATCCCGGGGCGGACTTCGACGCGCTGATCCTCGCCTTCGTCGTGGTGATCGTCGGCGGGCTCGGAAGCCTGAAGGGAGCGCTCGTGGGCGCCCTTCTGGTCGGGCTGCTCGACGATTTCGGCAAGGCGTTCTTCCCTCAGTTCGCGCTTTTCACCGTGTTCGTGCCGATGGCCTTCATTCTCGTGGTCCGGCCGACCGGCCTGTTCGGCCGTCGATGACCGGGCGCATCGGGTCGATCGTCGTCTGCGTCGTGTTCGTGGCGCTGATGCTCGCGCTGCCGCACATGGTGCGCCCGTATTATGTCGGCCTCGCCACCAAGATGATCATCTTCGCGCTGTTCGCGATGAGCCTCGATCTCCTCCTCGGCTATACCGGGCTCGCCTCGCTCGGGCACGCCGCGTTCTTCGGGGTCGCGGCCTACGCGGTCGCGCTGTTGATCCTGCGCGCGGGCGTCGGCGGTTGGATCGCCTTTCCCGCCGCGCTCGTGGCGTCGACCGTTACCGGCGCGCTGGTCGCGGTGCTGGCGCTCAGGGCGCGCGGCAGCTATTTCCTGATGATCACCTTCGCGCTCGCCCAGGTGGTGTGGAGCGTCGCATTCGGGTGGCGCTCGTTCACCAACGGCGACGACGGCATGCCCGGCGTTGCCCGCCCCAATTTCGGCTGGTCGCTCGAGGGCACCGATGCGTTCTACTACTTCGTGCTGGCGGTCGTCGGGTGCGCCGCGCTGTTGCTCCTCGCCATCGTCAAGTCGCCGTTCGGCCGCGCGCTGCGCGGCATTCGCGAGAGCGAAACGCGCATGCAGGCCTTGGGCTACGACGTGTGGCGCTATCAGTTCGTGGCATTCGTGCTGGCCGCCTCCTTCGCCGGGCTCGCGGGCGCGCTCTATGCCTATTTCAACCGCTTCGTCGGTCCCGAGTACCTGCACGTCATCCAGTCGGCCGAAGCGCTGATCATGGTGATCCTGGGCGGCGCCGGAACGCTGGTCGGGCCCGCGATCGGCGCCGCGCTGATCGTCTTCCTCGAGGACTACGTAAGCTCGTTGACGCAGCATTGGCTGCTGGTCCTCGGCAGCATCTACGTGCTGGTCACGCTGTTCGCGCCGCGCGGCCTGGTCGGGCTGATCGTCGATTACCGCCAGCGTCGCTTCGAGCCATGATCGCGCTCGCAGTCGACGATCTGGCCAAGAATTTCGGCGGCGTCGCCGCGTTGGCGGGCGTGTCGCTCGAGATCGGCATCGGCGAGCGCCGCGTTCTCCTCGGCCCGAACGGCGCGGGAAAGACGACCTTGTTCCACGCGATCTCGGGCAACGTCATGCCGTCGTCGGGCCGGATCAGGCTGTTCGGTCAGGACATCACGCAGCTCAGGTCCGACCGGCGCGCGCGGCTCGGCCTCGCGCGCACCTTCCAGATCACCAACCTGTTTCCGCGGCTGACGGTGCTCGACAGCGTCCTCTTGGCGATCGGCGGCGCGTGCGGGCGCCCTTGGCAGCTTCTCCCGCCGCTGTCGAGCCATCGCAGCCTCGACGACCAGGCCCATCGCCTGCTGGATCAATGGGGCCTGGCGGGAACCGCGCGGCGCGTGGTGCGCAACCTCTCCTATGGCGAGCAGCGTCAGCTCGAGCTCGTGCTCGCGATCGCGGGCGAGCCCAGGCTCCTCCTGCTCGACGAGCCGACGGCAGGCCTCTCTCCGGCCGAGACGAGCCGTGTCGTCGCCATGGTGCAGGCGCTGCCGCGCGACATGACCATCCTGATCATCGAGCACGACATGGACGTGGCCTTCGAGCTCGCCGACCGCATCGCCGTCATGCACCAAGGGCGCCTTATCGCCGAGGGCGACGAGGCCGCCATCCGCGCCAACCCGCAAGTGACCGAAATCTATCTGGGAGCGGAATGACGCCGTGCTCCAGGTCGAGGACATCCACACCTATTACGGCGCAAGCCATATCCTGCAGGGGATGTCGCTGTCGGTCGAGCGCGGCGAGGTGGTCGCCGTCATCGGACGCAACGGCGTCGGCAAGACGACGCTGGTGCGCTCGATCATGGGGCTGACCCCGCCGCACCGCGGGCGCATCCTGTTCAAGGACACCGAGATCACCCGCATGCCGGCGCACCGGATCGCCCGCATGGGCGTCGGGCTGGTGCCGCAGGGGCGGCGCGTATTTCCCTCATTGTCGGTGCGCGAGCATCTCGAGGTCGCCGCGCGCCGCCGCGGGGCCGCGCAATGGACGCTCGACCGCATGCTCGCCCTCTTTCCGAACCTTGCCGAGCGGCTCGGCCAGACCGCCAACAAGCTGAGCGGCGGCGAGCAGCAGATGCTGGCGGCCGGCCGCGCCCTCGTCGGCAATCCCGATCTTCTCCTGATGGACGAGCCGACCGAGGGGCTCGCGCCGCTCATGGTGCGCGAGCTCGGGCGGCTGGTCACCACGCTCAAGGAGACCGGCACGTCGATCCTCCTGGTCGAGCAGCAGCTCGCGTTCGTGCTGCGCCACGCCGACCGCATCTACATCGTCAGCAAAGGTCAGATCGTGCATCACTGCCGCCCGGCCGAGCTGGCCCAGGACCACGAAACCAAGTCCCGCTTCCTGGGCGTGTAGAGCGGTGTCTACAGCCCGAGATAAGCCTGCCTGACGCTGTCGTCGTGCAGCAAGTCCTCGCCCCGGCCGGAGAGAACGATGCGGCCGTTCTCGAGCACGTAGGCGTGGGCCGCGAGCTTCAGCGATACCGCGACGTTCTGCTCGACGAGCACGATCGTCAGCCCCTCCTCGTGGAGGCGCCTTATCACCCGGAATACCTCCTGCACCAAGGTCGGCGCGAGGCCGAGCGACGGCTCGTCGAACATGATGAGCTCCGGACGCGCCATGAGACAGCGGCCGATCGCCACCATCTGCTGCTCGCCGCCGGAGAGCGTGCCCGCCAGTTGCTGCCGGCGCTCGCCGAGCCGCGGGAACAGCTCGTGCACATGCGCGAGCGTCTCGGCGCTCTTGGCGCGCGCCGCCGGCGACACCGCGCCCAAGGCCAGATTGTCGGCGACCGACAGGGTGGGAAAGATCTGCCGCCCCTCGGCGACCTGGCCGATGCCGAGCGCGCAGATCTTGTGGCTCGGCAGGCCGGCGATGTCCCGGCCTTTGAAGAGGATTCGGCCGCCGGCCGGCCGCTCCATCCCGGCGATGGCGCGGATGAGCGAACTCTTGCCGGCGCCATTGGCGCCGACGATGGCGACGATCTCGCCCTCGGGCACCTCGAGCGAGACGCCGGCGAGCGCCTGCGCGTCGCCATAGAAGAGATCGAGCCCCTCGACGCTCAGCATCAGACCGCTTCCTCGCCGAGATAGCATTCGAGCACGGCCGGATCGCGCACCACCGACTCCGGCGCGGCTTCCGCGATCTTCTCGCCGTAATTGACCACGACGACGCGCTGCGCGAGCGACATGACCGCGCGCATGACGTGCTCGATGAGCAGGATGGTGATGCCGAGGTCGCGGTTGATCTCGCGGAAAAACGCGACCATCCGGTCGCACTCGGTCGGCCGCAGGCCCGCCATGACCTCGTCGAGCAGGAGAATGCGAGGGCGCGTGCCGAGCGCACGCGCGACTTCGAGCCGCTTGCGGTCGGGGAGCGTGAGGCTCGCGGCGGGCCGCCCGCGCTGGTCGTCGAGGCCGAGCCGGGCGAGGATGGCGCGCGCCGCCGCTCGCGCCGCCGGCACGCTGCGCTCGGCCTGGAGGCAGCCGACCGCGACATTGTCCTCGACCGAAAGCTCGGCGAAGGGCCGGACGAGCTGGAACGTCCGCGCGACGCCGGCGGCGCAGATGCGATGCGGCGCGAGCCCCACCAGGGAGCGGCCGTCGAGCTCGATCTCGCCGGCGTCGGGACGGATCGCGCCGGCGATGAGATTGAAGATCGTGGTCTTGCCGGCGCCGTTGGGCCCGATGAGGGCGACGATGGCGCCGTCCGCCACCTCGAACGAGACCGACCTCACCGCCTGAAGGCCGCGGAAGCGCTTCGACAGATTGCGGATCGACAGCGTGCTCACCGCGCGCTCTCCCCGCCGCGTTCGACCTTGAGCTTGCGCGCGAGATAGGGCCACACGCCGCGCCGCTGGAACACCACGATCGCCACGACGCACAGTCCGTAGAAGATTTGCTTCACGCCGTCGAGACGGAGTCCGCGATCCTGCAGCGGCGCCAGCAGCACGGTGAGGGTCTCGCCAAGCGGCGTGAGGATGAACGCGCCGACGATCGGGCCGAGCAGCGTGCCGACGCCGCCGATGGTGGTGCCCAGCAGCATCTCGATGGAGCGCGCGACGGAGAAGGTCGTCGCGGGGAAGAGATTGTTGTTGTAGAAGGCATAGAGCACGCCGCCGAACGCGGTGAGCGCCGCCGACAGCATCACGGCGATCATCTTATAGCGGAATGTGTCAATCCCCAGCGCCTCGGCCGCCTGCTGGTCCTCGCGGATGGCGAGCCAGAAATAGCCGAGCCGGCTCGTCAGCAGCACGCGGCAGAGCGCGAGCACCGCGACATTGAAGCCGAGCCACAGGTAGAAGAACATCACCGGCGTGCCGCGCAAGTGCCAGAGGTCGACCGCGTCGCGATCGCCGACCCGGATGAAGTACCCGGCCGAACCGCCGATCCACGCGAAATTGTCGAACAAGATGCGCGCGAATTCGGCGAAGGCGATGGTGAGGAGCGCGAAATAGACGCCGCTGATGCGGAAGCGAAATCCGAGCGCGCCGATGAAGGCGCCCGCCGAAGCCGCCAGCACGCCGCCGACGATCATGCCGAGCCACGGCGAAATCCCGTATTTCACGAACAGCGTCGCGCTGGCATAGGCGCCGAGGCCGAAATAGAGCGAGTGGCCGATCGACAGCAGTCCGGCGAAGCCCATCATGATGTTCCACGTCTGGCCGACATAGGCCACGTAAAGCACGATGATGAGCACGGAAAGCACGTAATGCGGCACGACGAACGGGGCCGCGAGCAACGCCGCGAGCAGCAGCAAAAGGAGAAGTCGCCCGCGCGGCGGAATCTCGGCGAGAGACAATCGCAGCATCGCTCAGCCCTGCTGCCGGCCGAACAAACCCTGCGGCCGCAGCAGCAGCACCAAGATCAGGAGGCCGAAGCTGAACACCGATTTGAGCGACGGCTGCACCAGAAGCCCGGCGAGCGCCTCGGAGACGCCGATGATGACGCCGCTCACGAGCGCGCCCGCGAGGCTGCCGAGACCGCCGACGATGACGATGACGAAGGCGAGCAGCGTGTAGTCGGTGGCGAGATAGGGCTGCACGTCGACGAGCAGCAGGAGGATGCAGCCCGCGGCGCCGATGCAGGCGGCGCCGAGGCCGAAGGAGAAGGCGAAAAGCTGCTTGACGTTGAGGCCGATGACGCGGGCTCCGGTGAGATTGTCGCCGCAGGCGCGGATGGACTTGCCGAGATAGGTCCAGCGAAAGAACGCGCCAAGGAGCCCGGCGACGACGAGCGCCGCGCCGCCCGCGAGAATCCGCACCTTGTCGATCAAGAAAGGTCCGATGGCGTAGGAGTCGTAGGCGTAGGCGAGCGGCGCATTCTGCAGATCGGGGCCGAAGATCAGCAGGCATGCGGAGACGATGACGATGGCGATCGCCGTCAGCATGATGAACTGCATGTGCTCGGGCACGTCGATGAGCCGGTTGATGAGCGCCCCCTGCAGCGCATAGCCGCAGCAGAAGAGGATCGCGCCTACGAGGGGAACGCTCAGCAGCGGATCGAGCCCGAACCAGCGAAACGCCATCAGCGCCAGGTACATGCCGACCACCATCATCTCGCCGTGGGCGAAATTGATGATGCGGCAGACGCCGAAGATGACGGAGAGCCCAAGCGTCGCGAGGCCGTAGACCAGACCGGTGAGCGCCCCGCTGGCGATCTGGTTGAGATAGACCTCGAGCATGGCGGCCCGCCGTCCCCCGCCGGAATCAGGCCGCGCTCAGCCTTGGTCAGACACGCGCCTGCCAGCCCGGCACCGGGAAGACGAGATTGGCCTCCGCCGACGCCAGCGGCAGGACCACCTTGGGCAAGCCGTCCTGGTTCTGCACGCCGGCCATGGGGATGCCGTTCACCTGGCCCTTGGCGTCGAAGAAGATGCCCTTGCCGTTGCCGATGGTGATGCTGTCGCTTGCGGGAATGTTGGTGGCCCGCAAGGCCTCGACGAGCGCCTGCGGCGCGGCCGAGCCCGCGCGCTTGTAGGCGTCGGCGACGATCAGAAGCGCCTCGAAGACGTAGGCGGTGCTGCTGTCGACGGCCTCGCCGGGGTATTTCTTGTCGAGCGCCTGGAGCATGAGCTGCGTCAGCTTCTTGCGCGGATCGTGCCAGGGGACGGTCGAGATCACGTAATTGCCGAGCTTGCCGAGCGCCTTGCGATAGGATTGGTCGTACCAGCCGGGACCGGCGGAAAGGACGCCCCAAGGCTCCCAACGCTGCTTCACCATTTCGCGCGTCAACAGGATCGCGTCATTCGCCACCGAGACGGCGAGCACCACCTCCGCGTCGGTGGCCTTGGCCTTGGCGACCTCGACCGACAGGTCGCGCGATTGCGGATCATAGGCGATGAACTCGACGATCTTGTAGGGCATGTCGAATTTCGGAACCATCGCGTCGAGCGCGCCCTTGATCGCGTTGCCGTACGTGTCGTTGCGATAGAGGCACACGACCTTGCTCGGCGTCTTACCCGAGGCGGCGAAGACCAGCTTGTGGACGTTGAGCGCGCCGCCGACGATGTCCGGGGCGCGTGGAAAATTGCGGAACACGTATTGATAGCCCTGCTCCGTGATCTGCGGCGCGCCGGCGATATCGATCATCAGCGGAATCTTGCGCTGCTCGGCGGTCTGGGCGAGCGTCGTCGTCTGGCCCGAATCGAAGGCGCCGACCAGGATCTGCGCGCCGCCGTCGATCAGGCGCTCGCCGGCCGCACGGGCGATGTCCGGATTGGACTCGGTATCGCCATAGACGATCTCGAGATCGGGATAGCCGAGGTCCTTGAGGATCGCCGGCGCCACCACCGCGCCGCGATTGCAGATCTGGCCGATCATCGCCATGAACCCGGACGTCGGATGAATGACGCCGACCTTGAGCGGCGCCAGAGCCGCGTGGGCGCGCCGCGGCATGATACCGGCCGCGACCGCCGCCGAAGCTCCCGCCAGCACCACGCGGCGACTCAAGGGACGGTGAAGCTTTGCCATGATTCGGTGCCTCCCTGTTGCGACCCTGCCGGCTGCGCCCGGCTTGGCGCGTACTATCGTGAACCTCATGCGGCTCGGTCAATGCCATTCCGGCTTGGCCACCGGCGTCCACGGCGTGGCAAGGCGAAGATCGGCGGCGATGATGTTAGCCGCGTTGTAGCCCGGCGCACCGTTGGCGCCGCCGCCGTGATTGGATGAACCGCAGAGATAGAAGCCTTCGATCGGCGTGCGGTAATCGGCAAGCGCCGGATGAGGCCGGTTGACGCCGAGCTGCGCCGGAACGAAGGCCCCCATCCGCAGCGAGCCGTTCACCATGTTGGCGTTGAAGCGCGGGATGTCGGCCGGCGTGTAGACATAGGCGACGAGCACATTCTCGTTCCCGAGATTGGGCGCGAATTCGCGCCATTCATCGAGCAGACGCGCGCGCCAGTGATCGCGCTGGCGGTCCCAACCCTCTGGTCCCTCCGTCAGCGCATAGGGCGCGAACGGATACCAGAACGCGACATGCCTCCCGGCCGGCGCATAAGTCGGATCGAACAGCGAATGGCAGGCGCCGTTGCCCATGAGACGGTCCGGCGCCTCGCCGCGCCGGCAGCGCTCGAAATAGCGCTCGATCGCCGCGTCGTCGTCGAAGCCGAAGAGGACGTTGAAGGCGCGGTTCATGTCCGCGTCGAACCGGGCGGCCGCGTAGTCGGGCGGCGCCTTCAGCGCGAGATGAAGCGTGACGAGGCTGTGGTGGCCCCACTGCCAATCCTTCAGTTTCTGCCGCACCGCATCGGGAAAATGATCCTCGCCCGCGAGCGCCATCGTCGCGGGGGCATTGAGGCTGCTGGCAACGAAGCGGTCCGCCTCGATCACCGTGCCGTCGGCGAGACGAACGCCGCGCGCCCGGCCGTCGCGAACGGAGATCTCGCGGACGTCGGCATTGGTGACGACGGTCCCGCCGCAGGCTGCGATGACGCGCGCAAGCGCGCGCGGCAGGCTGATCGAGCCACCGACCGGGAGGGCGTTGCCCGTGAGCGCCGAGATCATGGACGGGAACGCCATCCCCATGCCGGGCTGGTTCTCGCCGGCACCCGCATGGAGCAGGATCTTGAACAATGCGCGCAGGCGCTGGTCCTCGAAGGTCCGGTCGACCACGGTGAAGAAGTCGGATTTGGCATGCGCCAGGAGCGCCTGGCCCTGCGCACCCGACAGGTGATCGCGCAGTTCTTCCGGCGCCAATGGCGGGTTGTACATCAACGAAGCGAACAGCGGCTGCATCCTGACGGCGTAAAGCTCATGCAGCTCGCGATAGGTCGCCGCGTCGCGCCGCGAGAAGCGCGCGATCGAGGCGCAGGACCGCTCGATATCGGTATGGATGACGAGCGCCGTTCCGTCCCGCGCCGCCAGGCCTTGCTGCACGGGCGGCACGATCGTCGCGAAGCCATGGCGATGGAGCTCGAGGTCCCGGCTCAACGGCGCATTGGCCCAGGCGATATAGAAATTCGAGTGCAGGTTGCAGCGGAAGCCCGGCAAGATCGGCTCGGCGGTCGAGCAGCCGCCCCCGATCTCGGCCGCGCATTCGAGCACGCAGACCTTCAAGCCGGCGCGGCTCATATAGGCGCCGAGCGTCAGGCCGTTATGGCCGGCGCCGATGATGATGCCGTCGAAATTCGCCATGTCTACGTCTCGCCGCGAGATCCGCTGGCCCGCCCGCGTCAGGATAGACCTGAAGCCCGGCATTACGTATTGCTACAATCGAACCGACGCGTGACGAGGGGGAGACGATGCACAACCTGATCAAAAGCGCATTCCTGGGCGCGGCCGCCAGCGCCGCCATCGCCTACACGGTGCAAGCCGATCCCATCCCCAAGGGATGGCAGGCCTTCAACATGAAGCCGATCGGCTATAGCGGGGTCGACGAGCGCGGCGGCATCTTCAAGCTCGCGATCCGGCATGTCCAGGATCACTGGTACATCTATGCCGGCCATCTCTGGCATCACGGCTGGAGCATCATCGACGTGACCGACCCGACCAATCCGCGCATGGTCAAGTTCATCGACGGTCCGCTCAACACTTGGACTATCCAGATGACCGTGCACGACAACCTGATGATCACCGCGCTGCAGAAATGCCCGGCGGAATGGGGCTGCGATCCCCAGCTGCCGCAAGACGAGGGCGTGCTGGTCTGGGACATCGGCGATCCGGTCAATCCCAAGCTCCTGTCGCAGTGGAAGACCGGCGACACCGGAACGCATCGCAATTCCTATCCCGGCGGCAAGTACGCCTATCTCTCGGCCGGCATGCAAGGCTACAAGGGCAACATCCTCGTCATCCTCGACGTGAGCGATCCCGCCCATCCAAAGGAAGCGGGGCGATGGTGGATGCCGGGGCAGAAGGACGGCGAGCAGCCGCCGGCGGCGCCGCCCTTCGGCTTCCATGGACCGGCCAATATCAGCCCCGACGGCAAGATCGCCGCGATGGGCTATGCGCCCGCGGTGATCAACCTCGACATCTCCGACATCGCGCACCCGAAGCTGGTCGGCAAGACGGTCGTCACCGGCCCGTTTATCTCCGCGGGCTCGCAGTCGGAGCACACGGTGCTGCCGATCTGGAAGAAGAAGCTGCTCTTCGCCAGCTCCGAGGCCGCCGCGGAAGGCTGCGACACCGATGCTCTCGACTTCGCCGGCCTGATCGACAACAGCAACCAGGCGAAGCCGCGCCTCATCTCGCTCTTCCCGCTGCCGGAGCCGCCCAAGGACGCGCCCTACCGCGATTTCTGCGACAAGGGCGGCCGCTTCGGCCCGCACAACACGAACCAGGAAATCCACCTGCCGGATGTCGAGCAGCCCGACAACCTCGTCTATCTGACGTATTTCAACGCCGGGCTCAGGGTCTATGACATCAAGGACCCGCACCTGCCCAAGGAGACCGGATGGTTCGTTCCGCCCAATCCGGTGAAACGCTATGGGCCGCTGCCGAAGACGCTGGTGAGCCAGGTCGAAGACGTGCTCGTCGATACCCGCGGCAACATCTTTATCGACGACAAGAACTGGGGCCTATGGGTGCTGCGCTACAATGGCCCCGATCAGCCCAAGCCAACCGCGAAATAGGGGCGGCGTCGCCGGCGATCGTCATCTCGCACGCGGCGCGCGTTTGACGGCGCGCGGCATTGCATCCTGGCCGTGCGTGCCTTGGACGTTCTTCCATGCCGGACGCTGGACATTGAACAATTCGCCGAGCGCGGCGTAACCCGAGCCGCCGAGGCGGCAGACCGGGTCGAGCAGGGCCGGATCGATGCGGCCGTCCCGCCACACGGACGGATCGACGTGGGCGTGGACGATGCGGCCGAGAACGATGTGAACGTTGCGATCGGTAATGATCTGCGCCACCTCGCATTCGAGGTGCGCCTTGGCCTCGCCGACCCGGAACGGCCTCACCTTTGCCGCCGGCGTCGGCGTCAGGCCGGCCCAGTCGAACTCGTCCTCGGGCGAAGGAAAGTCGGTCGAGGTGAAGTTCATGCGCTCGAGGATCGGCATGGTGACGATGTTGGCGACGAATTCCGGCACGGCGCGCAGATTCGTCACCGTGTCCTTCTCCCCGGTCGAGCCGAAGGCGAGGTAGAACGGATCGCTGCCCATCAGGTTGAAATAGGAATAGGGCGCGAGGTTGCGCACGCCGCTCGCCGAAAGCGTCGAGATCCAACCGACCGGCCGCGGCACCACCATGGATGTCATCAGCAGGTAGAAGTCGCGCTCCGTCCAATCGCCGGGAGCGACCTCGAGCGGCCGGTCGAGCACGGTGGGCGGAGCGTCATGCGAGCCGGACATCGCGGTCCTTTCAGACGACATTGGCGTGGACGCTAGCATTCGGCAGGACTACGCGGAAGCAATACGACACGCAAAAACTTTGCAGCAGCCGGCGGAAGGATGGGCGCGCCACGCGCCGCGGCCTAGAATGGCGGCGAAGCGAGGAAAGACGAGGCGCGATGCAATTTGCCCATTTCGCCCATGTTTGGGGCAAGGCCGGCATGACGCCGGCGCAGCGCTACCAGCAGCTGTGGCGCGAGCTCATGCTGTGCGACGAGCTCGGCTTCGATTACGGCTTCTGCGTCGAGCATCATTTCTCGCCCGACGAGAGCTGGATGTCGGCGCCCAACATCCACGCGGCGTCGGTCGCCGCGCGCACGCACCGCATCCGCGTGCGCGCCATGGGCCATGTCGTGCCGCTGCATCATCCCGTGCGCCTCGTCGAAGAGATCGCGCTGCTCGACCAGGTCGCCGGCGGAAGGCTCGAGGTCGGCCTCGTCCCGGGCGTGACGCCGCGCTATTTCGCGCCCTTCGACGCCGATTTCGCCTCGAAGCGCGAGTTGACGCTCGAGTTCGTCGCCTTCCTCAAGGCCGCCTATGCCGGCGATGGCGGATTTTCGTTCGCCGGCCAGTTCCATAACGCCAAGGACGTCAGGCTGTCGGTCCAACCGATGCAGCGTCCCCACCCGCCGCTGTGGCTCAAGACGCGCGACCCGCCGACCCCCGAGTTCTGCGCCCGCGAGGGCATCAACACCGGCTACTTCATCACCTATCCGCGCGCCCAGGCCCGCGCGCGCTACGCCAAATTCCTGGCCGATTGGACAGCGGCCGGATGGGGGGCGTGGCCCAGGATCGGCTATTCGACCGTGGTCTATGTCGACGAAACCGACGGCAAAGCCCTCGACACGGCACTGGCCGATTCGGGCCGCGCCTATCGCGGCTTCTTCGGCAACCCCACGACGGCGGCCGAGCTCGACCGGGCGAAGAACGAGGCGGCGGAACGCCACGAGCAGAAGGGCGACCCCGAGGGCGCCGCTATCATGCGCAACCTGCTCGATCCGGATTACCTCTTGGAGAACGACCTCGTCCTCATCAGATCGCCCGAGACGGTGGCAAAGAAGCTCAAATCGTTCGCGGCGGAAGGCCTCTTCAACACCTTCATGGGCGAATTCAGTTTCTGCGAGCTCGCGGAGGACGACCTGATGCGCTCCATTCGCCTCTTCGGCGAGGGCGTCATCCCGGCATTGCGCGATTACGAGCCGTTCGGCTAGCGGCGATCGCGCCGGGCGTTGCCAAGCCGCCAAGCGCCGGACTAAGCTTTGCGTCAGAAACGCGGAGGACTTGGATGTCCGATTCCCATGAACTGATCACGCGCACCGGTCCGGGCACGCCGATGGGCGAGTTGATGCGCCAGTACTGGATTCCGGCGGCGAGATCGTCCGAACTGGTGGCCGACGGCGCGCCAGTCAGGATCGCGCTGCTGGGCGAGAAGCTCCTCGCCTTTCGCGACAGCGCGGGCCGCGTCGGGGTGATGGACCACCGCTGCCCGCACCGTTGCGCGTCCCTCTTCTACGGCCGCAACGAGGAGAACGGGCTGCGCTGCGTCTATCACGGCTGGAAATACGACGTCGACGGCAACTGCCTCGACCAGGCCAACGTTCCGCCGCACCAGGACTTCAAGGACAAGGTGAAGGCCAAGGCCTATCTCGCGCGCGAGCGCAATGATGTGGTCTGGATCTACATGGGCGACCGCAATCGCGCGCCCGACCTGCCGCCATTCGAGGCGTGCCTGGCGCCGCGCGAGCGGGTGGGCTTGCGCTTCGTGCAGCGCCGCTGCAACTGGCTGCAGGCGGTCGAGGGCGACCTCGACACGTCGCACGTGGGCCTGCTGCATTTCGGCGCCGCCAAGCCCAGCTCCGGGCTCGACGATAGCCACAAGGACATCGTCGTCAACCGCGCCCCGGAATACAGGGTCACCGAGACGCCGCATGGTCTCACCTACGGCGCCTACCGGCCCTCGGCCACGGTGCCGGGCGGCACCTACTGGCGCGTGGCGCATTACCTGTTCCCGTTCTGGATCATGCCGCCGGTGACCAGCCTCGAGCACAACGTCATGGTGCGCGCCTTCATCCCGATGGACGACGAGCATTGCATGTTCGTGGGATTCGAATCGCTGAGCTACGCGCGGCTCAATGACCGGACGCGCAACGACGGCGTTCACATCCGCGACAATCTCCAACCCAACACGACCGACTGGTTCGGCCGCTATCGCATGGTCGAATGCGCGGAGAACGACTATCTCATCGATCGCGACATTCAGCGCGAGACGAGCTTCACCGGCATCGACGGCATCCACACGCAAGACCAGACGGTGACCGAGAGCATGGGCGGCATCGTCGACCGCTCGTTCGAGAACCTCGCCCCGTCCGACATCGCGGTGGCGCGCAACCGGCGCATGCTGCTCAATACCGTGCAGGCGTTCCAGAAAGGCGTGCGTCCGCCGTCGGCCGATAATCCGCAGCTTTATGCCAAGGTGCGCGGCGGCTATTACACCACGACCAAGGACGGCGACTGGCTGGCGCTGCACAAGGAGGAGGCGGAAAAGCTCCGCCAGGCGGCGCTCGCGCACGCCTGAACGCTCCCGCCGTTCGCCGGCCGGGCGGTCTGCCGCGCCCGCCAATTTACGCGTCCTTAACTTCGCCGGTTCTTACTTTCGCGTGTGCGGCACGGGCGGTACCGCCCGCAAAATTACGTGCACGCGATTGGAGATAGGCGTGAGCGAACCAGGTCTACGGCCAATTATCGACAGCGGTTCGTCGCGCGTGTTCGACTGCAACCGGATCACGCGGAAGCTGCACGAGTTGAACGGCGCCCGCGAGAACCTGTTCTTCCGCAATCCCCAGCTCAACAACGTCATCATCATCAAGCACAGCGTTCCGTCCGTCGACCGCCGCTCGAGGCGCGCGCCTCCGGTGGGGACGAAGCTCTATTTTGCATTCAACGAGAACGATCCCTACCGCGGCGGCAGCACCATCTTCCTCCATAACGAGCAGCTCGAAGCGGCGCTCCGCGACAAGTGCGGCGTGAGCCGCGAGAACAACAAGCAGGCGGTCGAAGAGGACATCGTGCTGTTGCGCGCGCTCGGGCGCCTGCCGACGCTCGATCCCTTTCTCATGCGGGACGTTCTGGCGAGCGAGCAGCTCGCGGTGAACCCGGCCTACCTCGAGATCAGCGGCGAGGAATGGAAAGAGATCGAGCTTTACATCCAAGACCATTTCACGCCGCTCGTCAGGGCCGCGCTCCCCGGCCTCGCCGCATCGCACGAGCAGGCCAACCGCCTGGCCGAGAAGATGTGGGAGGCGAAGGACCTCAAGGCGCTGCAGCCGCTCGTCATCGCGCTGCGCCTGCCCGAGGCCACTGCCCTGGAGATTTTCTATGCCTGGAAGGTCATCACCTTCTATGCGTTCCAATATGCGCGCCTCAAGCCGAAGCTGCTCGAAATGGCGCAGTGGTTGAAGGCGTCCGAGGTCCTGCCGCAGCTCACGCCCCACGACATGCGGCTCCGCATCGAGGGTTCGCATCAAACCGTGCGCGAGCAGATCCGCCAGCCCTGGCGCGTCATCGAGACCACGCTCGCGACCTACGAGAGCAGCTATACCAAGATGTTCAAGGACAAGGGCGACGCCGGGCCGTTCCTGTCCTTCATCGGCAATGCGTCCGAGACGTTCTGGCTGCTTGGCGACGCGCTCGGCAAGCTCGACCATGCGCTTTTTTGTTGGGACAACGTTACCGCGCGCTATTCGCGCCGCAGCCTGCCGCTCGACGGGCTGGAGAGCGCCCTCAGGATGCTCGAAGAGATCCTCGGAACAGGCAAGGCGGAACCGGTCGGCATGGTGTGGGGCGCCGCTTCGAACGGCGACGCCCGGCAGCGCGCGTAGGGCTGAGAGATCAGCCGCGGCACGGCCGCGGCGTCCTCGTTCGGTCAATAAGCGATCTGGATGCTGATGCTGTCGCCCGTCGGCGAGGGCGCCAGCGACACCGGAACCGTGACCGGAGTCGCGCCCGGCGCGCACGCAACGTCGCGCCGGTTCATCGCCGTCACCGTCATCTTGTAGTTCGGCGCCGCCGCGACATAGGGGCTGGCCTGGACCGGGGCTGCGGCAGCGGCGGCTTGCTGGATCTGGACTCGCCCGATCGTCACGTGCGCCAGCGTCGGCTGCGCGCAGACGAGCGACAGGTCCACGCCATCGGCGCCTTGGACGGTGCGGCTCGACGAATTGAGATTGGTCGTGGTCGCGTTCCCGACCTGGACCGAAACACGCATCTGCGCCGACGCGCTGCGCGCGGCGGCGGCCATGGGCTGGATTACCATCATCGCTGCGCCGAACGCAGCCGCGTACCAGCGCTTGCGCTGCTCGGCCAGCGCGGCGGAGATGTCGTCCAGGTTGACGAGGTTGAGACGGACCAGCGTCTCGCCCAACCGCTCCTGCCCGGCGCGCTGCTCGGCGAGCGCGCGTTCGAGCTGCGAGCGGGTGACGACCCCGGTTTCGACAAGCAACTCGCCGAGAAGCGGCTTGTAAGGCGTCGCTACCATCGGGAACGCTCCACCAATCCCGGCCGGGTCAACCGCTCGCACCCGGCGTTAACAACTTATGCGGCTTTTTCTATTGTCTAACTCTATCACTACTTGTATAAATTTTGCAATTTCCCTGGCGCGGCGAGGCTGAGGTCGTAAGGTCGATCCCTTCCCGGCCCCAGCGCTCGCGAGGATTCCGATGCGGTACGAGCTTTATTACTGGCCCTCGATCCAGGGTCGCGGCGAATTCGCGCGCCTCGCGCTTGAGGAGGCCGGCGCGGACTACGTCGATGTCGCGCGCGCCGGCGGCAAGGACGGCGGCGTGCCCGCGCTCATGCGCCTGCTCGAAGGCAAAGAGGTCGAGCGGCCGCCCTTCGCGCCGCCCTTCCTCAAGGCCGGCAAGCTCCTCATCGCGCAGACCGCGAACATCCTGGCCTATCTTGGCGACCAGCACGGGCTGGCTCCGGCGAACGCGGCCGGGCGGCACTTCGCGCTCCAGCTTCAGCTCACCATCGCCGATCTGGTCGACGAGGCGCACGACACCCATCACCCGATCGCCAACAGCCTCTACTACGAGGATCAGCGCCCCGAGGCGAAGCGCCGCGCGGCGGCGTTCCGCGAGACGCGCATACCCAAATATCTCGGCTATTTCGAGCGCGTGCTGGCGCGCAACCCGGCGGGCGAACGGCATCTGATCGGCGCGCGGCTGAGCTATCCCGATCTGTCGCTGTTCCAGATCGTCGAGGGGCTGAGCTATGCCTTCCCGCGCGCGACGGCGCCGCTCTTAAAATCGCACCCGCTTGTCACCGCGTTGCATGACCGTGTCGCGGCGCGGCCGCGCATCAAGGCCTATGCCGCGTCGGGCCGGCGCATCCCGTTCAACGAGCAAGGCCTCTTCCGCCACTACGACGAACTTGACTCGCCGCGCTAGGGCAAAGAAAAAGGGCCGCGCGAACGCGGCCCAAGTTCAGGGAGGAAAAGCCCGAAGGACTTGCGATCGCCGGCACAGCCGTCGACCGCACCCCGCTTATAGGACCCCAATGGTCAAGAAATCGTTAAGCCGTCTCAGGCCCGCGTCGGATTATTGAAAAAATCGTGCACCGACTGCACCAGCCCGGCGGCGAGCTTGCGCTGATAGGCGGGAAGCTGGAGCTGCGCTTCCTCCTGGCGATTGGTGAGACAGCCGATCTCTACCAGCGCCGAGGGGATGTCGGGCGCCTTCAGCACCGCGAACCCGGCCGAGCGATGGCTGTGGTTGAGGAGCCGCACCCGGCGCCCCAGCTCGGTGACGAGATCGCGCGCGAGGCGGATCGACTGGTTGTTGGTGTCGCGGCGCGCCAGGTCGAACAGGATGTCGCTCACCTCCGCCGTGTGGTGCGAGAGATCGATGCCGGCGACCAGGTCGGACTTGTTCTCGCGCGCGGCCAGCGCCGCCGCCTCGCGGTCGGACGCCTGCTCGCTCAAGGTGAAGACCGAGGCGCCGCGCATGTGCTCCTCGGGGAGCGCGTCGGCATGGATCGACAGCATGAGATCGGCGCCTGCCTTGCGCGCGCGCTCGACCCGTTCGAAGAGAGCGACGAAATCGTCGTCGCTGCGCGTCAACCGCACGCGATAGCGCCCGCTCGCCTCGAGGTCGTGCGCGAGCGACATCGCCATCGCCAGCGTCACGTCCTTCTCGTAGATGCCGGATACGCCGATGCAGCCGGGATCGAGGCCGCCATGTCCGGGGTCCAGCATGATGAGGGGCAGCGGCAGCGGCCGCCTTGTCGCGGCGAAGGCGCTGGCGAAGCTGGCGCAGCTCGCGCCCGCGGCGGCGCCCACGAATCCAATGAAGCGGCGACGATCGATGGCGAATGGGTCCAAGAGACGACTCCCAACCTATAGTATATCCGACCTCGATCCCAACAAACTGTTGAATCACATCTGTCGGATACTATATGTGGAAGTTTAGGAATTGTCCATATCTATTTGCGTTTGTTCATATTTATGGAGAATCCTAAGCGACCCTCAGCGCAGCCGCTCGAGGATGCTGACATAGTTCGCCACCGCGGCGCCGCCCATGTTGAAGACGGCGCAGAGTTCGGCGTCCTTCACTTGGATCGCTCCCGCCGTGCCGGTGAGCTGCATCGATTGGAGCACATGCATGGAGACGCCGGTGGCGCCGATCGGATGGCCCTTGGCCTTGAGCCCGCCCGAGGGATTGACCGGTAAGCGGCCGTTTTTCTCGGTCCAGCCCTCGTCGATGGCGCGCGCGCCCTGCCCTTGCGGCGCGAGTCCCATCGCCTCGTAAGTCATAAGCTCGGCGATGGTGAAGCAGTCATGCACCTCGGCGCAGGAGAGATCGTGGAGCCCGACCCGCGCCGCCGCCAGCGCCCGCCGCCACGCCAGCGCCGGCCCCTCATAGGCCAGGATGTCGCGCTTGCTGATCGGCAGGAAGTCGTTGACCTGCTCGGCGGCGCGGAACACCACCGCCTTGTCCGATGCCAGCGCCACGTCGATGTCGGCCAGCACCAGCGCGGCGGCGCCGTCGGACACCAGCGAACAATCCGTGCGCCGCAGCGGCCCCGCCACCAGCGGGTTCTTGTCCGAGACGGTGCGGCAGAACTCGTAGCCCAGATCCTTCTGCAGCTGCGCCAGCGGATTGACCGCGCCGTTCCTGTGGTTCTTGGCGGCGATGCGGGCGAGCGCGTCGCCCTTATCGCCCCAGCGCTGGAAATAGGCCTGCGCAATGCGGCCGAACACGCCGGCGAAGCCGCCCTCGATCTCGCCCTCCTCGCGCAGATAGGCCGCGCGGATCAGGATGTCGCCGACCGCCGGGCCGGCGATTTCGGTCATCTTCTCGACCCCCACCACCAGCACGATGCGGGCGCGCCGCGCCGCGATCGCGTTGAGGCCCTGATATATGGCGGCCGAGCCGGTGGCGCAGGCGTTCTCGACCCGCGTCGCGCGCTTGAAGCGCAAGGCGGGGTCGAGCTGCAGCACCAGCGAGGAGGCGAATTCCTGGCGCGTGAAGCCGCCGTTGAAGGTGCCGAGGAAGATCTCGTCGATGTCGGCGGGCGCGATCCCGGCATCCTTGAGCGCGTCGCCGGCGACGCGCACGATCAGCGATTCGACATCCTCGCCCTCGAGCTTGCCGAAGCGTGAATGGGCCCAGCCGACGATGCAGGCGGTCATGCCGATCCTCCCGGGAATTGAGCGCGGCTGGAATTATAGTAGGCTGGCGCGCCACCGCCCAACAGCCCCTTCCGTCCCTTGACCGAAGACACCATCACGCTCCGCCGCCCCGACGACTGGCACGTCCATCTGCGCGACGGCGCGATGCTCGCGGCGGTGCTGCCGTTCACCGCCGGCGTCTTCGCCCGTGCCATCGTCATGCCGAACCTGGTGCCGCCCGTGACGAGCGTCGACGCGGCCGATTCCTATCGCGCCCGCATCCTTGCCTGCCTGCCTCCCGGGGCGCGGTTCACGCCGTTGATGACCTGCTATCTCACCGACGCGAGCGATCCCGCCGAGATCGAGCGCGGATTCGGCACCGGCGTCTTTGCCGCCGTGAAGCTCTATCCCGCGCACGCCACCACCAATTCCGCCGCGGGGGTCACCGACACCGCCCGGGTCATGCGCGTGCTGGAGCGCATGGCGGCCATCGGCATGCCGCTTCTGGTCCATGGCGAGGTGACGGACCCGGCGGTCGATGTGTTCGACCGCGAGGCGGTGTTCATCGCCCGCGTGCTCGACCCGCTGGTGCGGCGCTTGCCGGCGCTCAAGATCGTGCTGGAGCACGTGACGACGCGCGAGGCGGTCGCGTTCGTCGCCGCCGGCGGCCCCAACCTTGCCGCCACCATCACCGCCCACCATCTCGTCATCAATCGCAACGCGCTCTTTGCCGGCGGCCTCAGGCCGCACAATTATTGCCTGCCAGTGGCCAAGCGCGAGGAGCACCGCCTGGCGCTGCGCCGCGCCGCCACCTCGGGCAATCCCAAATACTTCCTCGGCACCGACACGGCACCGCATCCCGTGCCCGACAAGGAGCGCGATTGCGGTTGTGCCGGGATTTTCTCCGCGCCGGCCGCGCTCGAAACCTATGCGCAGGTGTTCGACGAGGAAGGCGCGCTCGACCGGCTCGAGGCCTTCGCCTCCGAGAACGGCCCTCGCTTCTATGGCATGCCGGTCAACAGCGATCGGATCGTGCTGCGCCGTCAACGCTGGCGCGTGCCGGAAGCGATCGTCACCGCCGCCGGCCCGGTGCGGCCGTTTCTCGCCGGCGAGGAACTGGCATGGCGGCTCGACTCCGAGTAACCACGTGCGGCAGCGCAATCGCATGCGCTATGGTCAACGAGAATTTTCCGCGGGGAGCCCGAAGATGGCGCGCCGGCTCATCGACATCTCCATGCATCTCGAAAACGACGTGGTCTCGGACCCGCCCGGCTACGGACCGCGGATCGAGTATCTCACGCACCAGAACACCGCCGCCGACGTGATGAAGTTCTTTCCCGGGCTGAAGCAGGCCGACCTTCCCGACGGCGAAGGCTGGGCGATCGAATGGATCCGGCTGATGACCCATAACGGCACGCATCTCGACGCGCCCTACCATTTCCATTCGACCATGAACCGCGGCGAGCGCGCGATCAAAATCGACGAGGTGCCGCTCGACTGGTGCTTGCAGCCTGGCGTCAAGCTGGATTTCAGAGCACTGCCCGACGGGTATGTCGTGACCGCCGCGGACGTCGAACAGGAATTGCACCGCATCGGCCATCGGCTCGCGCCGCTCGATATCGTCGTCGTC
>DATNIT010000093.1:0-30340 GCA_035604335.1 Allostellaceae bacterium
GGCGACGCCGGTCGCCGAGGAGCCCATGGAGAGAATATAGAACGCCCCTTCGGCCGCCAGTTTCTCGACGCGCGAGGCCGCAACGACGGGGCTGTTCTCGTCGTCCTCGAACATGAACTGAACTGGCCTGCCGTTGGCGCCGCCCTTCTTGTTCAATTCATCCAAGAAGGTTTCGACCGCATCCTTGTAGAGCATGCTGTAATAGGAGGCTTGCTTCGCGCGGTCGCCGTGCGCGCCGATGATGATCGGCTTGCCGCCGCCGGCCGTTTGCGCCCTCGCAGCGCCTGGAAGGCTCGCGGCCATGGACAGCGTGGCGTACCCGATACTCCCCGCCAAGAATCTGCGACGCGTCGTCATCCCTCGCTCCCCTTTGCTTGGTTTCTCGCCCCAACGATATGCACCGGCTCTCGGCGCGCAATTCCCTCTTCCGTCTGCGCGCCGCAGACGATCGGTCAAGCCCGCTCCCGCTATTGGAGAGGCGAGTCGGCCTTCCCTGGAAAATCCAACGCGCGTCCGGCTCAGTGAAGCCGGGCTTGGTTCCCGATATTGAAGACGCTTCGCGCTTCCGCAACGGTCGCGGGCTCGCGTCCGAACTTCCGCGAAATATCGCCCATCGCTTCGACGAGCTCGTAGTTTCGCCGCGCCGTGCGCCCGTCCGGAAGGTGGATATTGTCCTCGAATCCGACCCGCACGATGTCGCAGCCCATCAGCACGCCCACGGTGTTCATGGGGAACTGGTCATGGCCCGTCGCCAGGACCTCGGTCTTCCAGTGCGGGAACATCCGCTGCCCATCCTCCATCGCCAAGGCGAGGGTGCGGACGGTCGGCACCATGGCGCCGAACCCGAGGCAGTAGTCGAGCCAAAGATTCTTGGTGCTCCGGTCGAACACGCCTTCCTCGGCGTAGCGATTTAGCTTGTGAATCTGGCTGACCTCGGTGATCTCGAATTCCAAGGAGGCGCCCCGCTTGAGCACGGCCTTGATGTTCTCCTTCAGGAGATGCTCCGAGTTCACGTAAGCGACCGTGCCGTCGTAGCCACCCTCGGGATGGTAGAAATCCCACGATCCCGCGGCGATCGAGAACAGATCCTGCCGCGGCTCCACTTTGTGCATGGCCAGCCGTTCCTCGTCGCTCGGCCAGACTGGAATGCCCGTCTTCGGATCGCGGCGAACGCCGAAACCGTTGGTCGTCTGGATCAGGATGTCGCATTTGTCGCGGATGCGGGCGACGATCTCGCTGAACACCTTCACGTCGCCGGTCGGGAGCTTGTCCTCGGCTCGCGCGTGCACGTGAACGACGGACGCGCCGGCCTTGTAGCATTCGTGCGCGGCCTCGGCGATCTGGGCCGGGGTGATCGGCACATGCGCGCCGTCACGGTCCTGTTGAGCGCCTCCGTTCACGGCCGCAAGAATCACGAGCTTCTTTTTCACTTGGCGTTCTCCCGATTTCATAAGTTGTGAGTTTGAATTTGAAAATATCGATATTCTTGTGTATGTCAACGGGAATGGGCGGTTGTGTATGAAACCCGAGAGCGTGGAAACGACTCAAGCGTGGCGGGTAGCCAACCCGAAGACCGCCACCGCTGCCGAGTCCGCCCTGCTGCAGTTGAAGAAGGACATCGTCGCGGGAAGCCTCGCGCCGAACGAGAAGCTGCGCGTGCGGGAGCTGATCGCCCGCTACGGCATCGGAGCCAGCCCGATGCGGGAGGCGCTCGCCCGGTTGTCGGGCATGGGCCTGGTGCGTCTCGAAGGACAAAAAGGCTTTCGCGTTTCGCCCCTGAGACACGCGGACCTCGTCGACATCACGCGCACCCGGCAGATCGTCGAGAGCGAGGCCCTGGCGCTTGCGATCCGCTCCGGGGACGATCTTTGGGAAGGCGAGATTCTGAAGGCGTTTCACCTGCTGTGCCGGGAGTTCGCGCGCCGCGGCAAGGGCTCGAACGCGTGGCTCGATGCATTCGAGGCGCGGCATCATGCCTTTCACGGCGCGTTGATTGCGGCCTGTCCGCTTCCGGCTCTCAAATCGTTCTGTGAGGACCTTTACCTCCGGAAGGAGCGGTATCGGCGCGTCTTGTTCGGCTACGCCTTCGAGCAGGGCGATGTTTGTGCCGAGCATGAAACCCTGATGAAGGTGGTGCTGTCGCGAGACGTGGAGAAGGCGTGCGCTTCCCTGGTCGCGCATATAGGATTGACCGCGGACTTGCTCGCGGGCCTTTTGCCTTCCCCCGGAGAGTCGGAGGACTCGACGCGAGCCGAAGAGGCGGACGCCGACGATTGACGGCCACGCGCCGCGGGCGCGTAATCCTTCATCTTGAAACAGGGGTCGTGGCACACGTCGAGCGCGATCGGGGCTCGGAGCGCCGCCGAGGCTCCGGCTGGTTTCGCAAGAGGACGGCTGATGATCGATCGCGTCGATGTTCCCTGGTACCATAAATCGCTCGACTTCCCGAAGCTCTGGGAAGAATTTCCTCCGCCGCCCGACTTCCTCGACACCGTATACACGATGTCGGCCGATGAAATTCGCGCCGTGCAGGATCGGCGTTTCCGCCAGCAGATCGCGCGCGGCTGGGAAGTGCCGTTCTATCAGATCCATTGGCGCAAGGCGGGGTTGGAGCCCGGCGACATCCGCTCGCTCGACGACATCTCCAAGATCCCGCCGTATTCGGTGCACGAATTGCGCGAGAGCATCGAGCGTTGTCCCCCCTTTGGGGATTACATGGGCATCGAGCTCGGAAAGTTCCCCCTGGTGCTGCAGACGAGCGGCGGCACCACCGGCTTGCCGCGGCCGATGCTCTACTCGCCGCGCGATCGCGAGGTGATGAACATCCTCGGCGGCCGCCGTTATTACTTGCAGGGCATCCGCCCGGGCCACATCGTGCAGTCCACCTATTCGATCGGCCTCTCGAACGGTGGGTTCGCGACCCGCGAGGGCCTCTGGAAATACACGGGATCGATCCCCGTCATGACGGGCAGCGGGTCGTCCACCCCGACGCGGCGCCAGATCGAGATCGCCAAGGCCTGGGGCGTCTCACACTTGTTCGGATTCCCGGCCTATTTGCGTCACATGGCGCTCGTCGCCCGCGACGAGATGCGGATCGACCCGCGCGAGCTCGGTCTGCGTTCGTTGGGCTCGCATATGGGGCCCGACGACCGCACGTCGCTCGAGGAGCTCTGGGGGGCGCCGGTCTATGACATGTACGGCACCAACGAGTCCGGCATGATCGCCTGCGACTGCGAGCTCCGCCGCGGCATGCATATCCAGGAGGACGCCTACGTCATCGAGATCGTAGATCCCGAGACGAACCGTCCGATGCCCGCGGGAGAGCGCGGGAACATCTATATCACCTGCCTCTTCAAATACGCGGCGCCGGTGATCCGCTTCAACGTGAACGACATCTCCGCGATCGCGCTCGGCAGCTGCGCGTGCGGCGGCACGCATCGCCGCCTCGAGAAGATTTACGGGCGCGCCGACAACATGGTGAAGCTGCGCGGCGTCAACCTCTTCCCCGAGGCCGTCGGCGCGCTCATCGCGGAGGATTCCCGCTCGACCGGCGAGTACGTTTGCATCGTCGAGCGGGTCGGCGAGGCCGGCCGCGACGAGATGACCGTCATGGTCGAGATGACCGGCGCCTCGGTCGACGGCGCGGCCTTGCGGCGCGACCTCGAGCAGCGCTTTCGGGAAGCGCTCAGTGTCAAGCTGATCGTGCAGCCGGTCGAGCGCGGCGCGCTCGATCGCCACACCGGCCTCTCGCAGACATCGAAAATCAAGCGCCTGATCGACAAGCGCGAGCACTGAGCGGGAGAGGGGAGGGGACGCCCATGAGGCTGGCCGACATTCACCCGAGCGCCGAGGCGGTTCGGCGCTACACGAAGGCTGGTTATTGGGTCGATACGACCAGCAACGAGCTCCTCGAGGCCAACGCGCGCGAGTTCCCGCGCAGGGATGCCCTCGTCGATGCCCGCATCCGCCTCACCTACGGCGAGTACTACCGCCGTGCCCTCCGGCTCGCCGCGCATTGGCACCGGATGGGACTGACCCGCGACGACGTCATCGCCATCCAGCTGCCGAATTGGTCTGAGTTCGCCATCGCCATCAACGCCGCGATGATGCTGGGGATCCCGTTCTGCCAGTTCCACAGCGACTTCCGCCGCAAGGAGGTCGAATTCATCCTGCGCTTCATCGACGCGAGCCTGGTGGTGATTCCCCGGCAGTTCCGGGGATTCGATCACCTCGGCCTGGTGCGCGATCTGCAACCGGGCTTGCCGCGGCTGAGGCATATCGCGGTGGTCGACGATACTCCGCCCGCGGACGTATTCGACCTGCGAGGGTTCCTCGATCGCGACGCCGATCCCGAGGTGCCCGAGGCCGAGCTCCGGAAGCTGCGTCCCAACGGGAACCATCTCGCACGCGTGCTCTTCACGTCGGGCACGACGGGCGATCCGAAGGCCGTCATGCACACCCACAACACGACGGCCTGCGCCTGCATCTTTCAGAACCGGGACTATGGGATCACCGGCGAAAGCGCTCTCCTTCTGTTTCTGCCGGTGGGACTCAATTGGGGCTTCTTCAACACGCTGCAGGCGATCCAGGCCGGCTGCAAGCTGGTCTACATGGATGTCTTCCGGCCGGAGCAGGCGCTCGGGCTCATCGAGCGCGAGCGGATCACGCACTTCGCCAGCGCGCCCGCCGGCCTCTCGGCCATGCTCAACGTCGCCGATTTCGCGCGTTATGACCTGGGCTCGCTCAAAGCCGCCACCACCGGGGGCGCGTCGTGCCCGATCGAGCTGATCCGGCAATGGCGCGGCCATGTGCCCGGACATCTCCTGGAGCTCTACGGCATGGCGGAGGCGGGCGCGCAATCCTGCACGCTGCTGACCGACGATCCCGAGGCGGTGTGCGGCACCGTCGGACAGCCCGCCAAGGAGATGGGCCTGAAGATCGTCGACGAGAGCGGCGCCGAGGTGCCGACGGGCGGCGTCGGCGAAATCCTCTCGATCGGCCCCTCCATCATGATCGGTTACTACAACAATCCCGACGCGAATTCCCGAAGCTTCACCGCCGACGGCTGGTTCCACACGGGCGATCTCGGCACGCTCGACGAGCGGGGCTATCTGCGCACCGTGGGCCGGCGCAAGGAAATGATCATCCGCGGCGGCGCCAACATCTATCCGCGCGAGATCGAGGAGGTCCTGTTCAAGCATCCGAAGGTGCTCGACGCCGCGGTGATCGGCCTTCCCGATCCTCGGCTCGGCGAGCGGACATGCGCGTGCATCGTGCCGCGCCCGGGCGAGACACTCGATTTCGACGAGATCGTCGGCTTCCTGCGCGACAAGATCGCGACCTACAAGCTTCCGGAGCGGGTCGAGATCGTGAAGGTGCTGCCGCGCACGCCGACCGGCAAGATCCAGAAGGGCGTCCTGCGCGATCTCGTCGTGGGCGGCCAGCACCAATAGCCTCACCGAGATCGGCATCCTGAGAGGGGAGAGCGACATGGACCTCGGCCTGGCCGGAAAGGTGGCGATCGTCGGCGGCGCGAGCCAAGGCATCGGCTTCGCGATCGCCCGGGCGCTGGCCCGCGAGGGCGCGCGGGTCGTCATGTGGGCGCGTCGGAATCCCGCGCTCGAAAACGCGGCGGCGCAGCTGCGTCAGGAATTCGGCGCCGACGTGTTTCCGGTCTTGGGCGACGTGCGAAAAGCCAAGGATCACGAGCGCGTCGTGAACGCGGCGCTCAGCAAGCACGGAAGGGTGGACATTCTCGTCAACAACGACGGCGCGCCGCCGCTCACCCTAATGATGGAGGCCGACGACGAGGCCTGGGAGAAGGCGGTCCGGCAGAATCTCATGAGCGTGATCCGCATGGTGCGGCTCTGCGTGCCCTCCATGAAAGAGGCGGGCGGCGGCCGCATCGTCAACATCACCGCGCTTTCCGTGAAGGCGCCCATTGTCGGTTTCGGTCTTTCGGTTGCGACCTGGGCCGGCCTCATCGGCTACTCCAAGACGCTGTCGCGCGAGCTCGGTCCCGACGGGATCACCGTCAACACGCTCTGTCCGGGCCGGATCGATACTGACCTGTCGCAGCGCTCCTTCAAACGCCAAGCCGAGATCGAAGGCAGGCCGGTGGACGCCGTCGTTGCCGATTCCATGGCCAAGATACCGCTCCGGCGCATCGGCCGGCCGGAAGAGATCGGGGCGGTCGTGGCGTTCCTCGTCTCGAGCCAGGCGTCATACGTGACGGGCACCACGATCCAGGTCGATGGCGGCGCGCTCGACAGCCTGCTCTGAGCAGAATTCGAGAGGTCGTTCGCCGCCATGTCCGCCGATATCGCCCTGCAGCTGCTGTTCTCCGGGTTGAGCGTCGGCAGCGTCTACGCGCTGGTCGCGTTGGCCCTGGTCATCCCGTTCAAGGCTTCGGGGGTGCTGAATTTCGGCCAAGGCGAGATGGTGACGCTTGGCGCCTACATCGCGCTCGCGCTCTCGCTGACGACGCCGCTGCCCTACTACGCGATCGTGCCCCTCACGCTGGCGCTCGCGGCTTTGGTCGGCGTTGCCTTCGAGCGGCTCTTCATCCGCCCGCTGGTCAGGGCGCCGGAGTTCACCATCGTCATCGGCACCTTCGCCCTGGGACTGATGGTCAAGTTCGCCATCCGGCTCTATTGGCAGGACAACGTCTATTCCCTCTCCGTGCCGTTCAGCACCAATCCATGGATCTTCGGCGATGTCCGGATCAATCCGGTCTTCGTCTCGATCATCGCCTGTGCCGTGGCGCTCGTCGCCGCGCTGGCGTTCTTCTTCCAGAGGACGCGCGCCGGCAAGGCCATGCGCGCCGTGTCGCAGAACCAGGAAGCGGCGCGCCTCATGGGCATCAGCGTCGAGCGAGTCTTCTCCTCGACCTGGGCGCTCGGCACGGCGATCGCGGCGTTGGCCGGCATCCTCTTCGCGCCGGTCACCGGCATCCACCCGGAGATCGGGAACCTCATTCTCAAGGCGTTCGTCGCCGCGGTCATCGGCGGTTTCGACAGCCTTCCCGGCGCGGTCGTGGGCGGGTTGCTGTTGGGGCTCATCGAGACGTTCTCGGGCGCCATCGTCGGCAGCACCTTCAAGAACGTCATCGCGTTCGCCGTGCTGATCCTCGTCCTGTTGGTGCGGCCCTATGGAATTTTCGGGTCGGCCGGCGCACGGAGGGTCTGACTCGATGCCGGCCGATCGCGCGAGGTGGTTCTGGTGGCCGGCGATTGCCGCGGTACTGTTGCTGACGCCGCCGCTGCTCGGCACCTACCAGCTCTACCTCGTCAATATCGCGCTGGTGAACATCGTGCTCGCGATCGGGCTCAATCTGCTCACGGGAAACGCCGGCCAGATCTCCTTGTGCAACTCGTCCTTCATGGCGATCGGCGCCTATGCCTGCACGCTCTTGAGTACCAAATTGGGACTGTCGTTCTGGCTCGCGTTGCCGGTGGGCGGTATCGTCGCCATGAGTTTCGGCTGCGTTCTCGCGCTTCCCGCGATGCGGCTCAGCGGGTTCTACCTCGCGCTGGCGACGCTGGGTTTCCTCGAGATCACTCAGACCATGATCGAGGAATTTCCGGGCATCACCGGGGGGATCCGCGGCATGATCGCCTCGCGGCCGACGCTGTTCGGCTGGAAGCTCGGCAGCGACCTCGCGCTCTACTATGCCTTCATGCCGATCGTGGCCTGTCTCGTCCTGGTCGCCCGCAACCTCATCCGCTCTCCGGTGGGACGAGCCTTCGATGCGATCCGCAACAGCGTGCCCGCGGCTCAGTCGCTCGGGATCTCGCCGGTGAGGACCAAGCTCATCGCCTTCGCCATCGCGGCGCTCTACGCGGGCCTGGCAGGCGGCCTCGGCGCCGCGGTCGTGGGCTTCATCGACCCGGTCGAGTACGGCACCGGCGCGTCGCTGCGGCACGTCACCTTCATCGTGGTCGGCGGGATCGGCTCGATCTCCGGCTCCCTGGTCGGAGCGATCGTGCTGACCGTGCTTCCCGAGTTGCTGCGGGGACTCAAGGAATACAGCGACTTCGTCTACGCGGCCTTGCTGCTCGCGTTTCTGCTTCTGCTGCCGAAGGGATTGGTCGGCCTCGGGCCGATGGCGGCTCGCTTGTGGAGCCGCGAAGGCCGCGTCTCGGGGCCGCCGCTCGAGGCCCGAGGAGGTCCGGCGCCATGACCTTCTTCGTGCTGGACGCCGTCTCCGTGACATTCGGCGGGGTTATCGCCGTGCGCGATGTCTCGTTGAGTTTGGAGCGCGGAGAAATCCGAGGCCTGATCGGCCCGAACGGCGCGGGCAAGACCTCGCTGATCAACGCGGTCACCGGCATGGTGCCGATCTCGGGCGGTCGAATCGCGCTCGAAGAGCGCGAGATCGGGCGGTTGGCGCCCCACCAGATCGCCGCCCTCGGCATCGGCCGCACGTTTCAGCACGTCGAGATCTTCGCCGATCAGACCGTGCTCACCAATGTCCTGACGGGGCTGCATCGGCATCTGTCGCACGGGCTTTGGAGCAGTGCCTTGATGCTGCCGTCGGCGCGGCGCGGCGAGGCGGCGGCGCGGCGGGAAGCCGAGGGGCTGCTCGAGGCATTCGATCTCGGGTCGTACGGGGATGCCGTGGCCGGCGATCTCCCCTATGGGATCTTGAAGCGGCTCGATCTCGCTCGCGCGCTCGCCGCCCGGCCCAAGCTGCTGTTGCTCGACGAGCCGACCTCGGGCATGAGCGAGGTCGAGGCTGCCGCGACCATCGCGACGGCGCGAGGCCTGGCGCGCGACCGCGACATCACGTTGCTGGTCATCGAGCACAATATGCGCGTCATCATGGCGCTGGCCGATCGGCTGACCGTCCTCCACCACGGCGAGAAGATCGCCGAGGGTACGCCGGCGGAGGTCCAGGCCGATCCCCTCGTGATCGACGCCTATCTCGGGGATCACGCCGATGCTTGAGGTCGCCGATCTCGTGACCGGCTACGGTCGCAGCGCCGTGCTGCACGGCGTATCGCTGGACGTCGCCGAGGGCGCGATCGTCGGCGTGCTCGGACCGAATGGCGCCGGCAAGACCACGCTGGTCAAGGCGATCTCGGGGCTGCTGCCGTGCCGAGCCGGCCGCATCGTCTTCGAGGGGCGCACTTTGGCCGGCAGCCGCGTGCAGGACATCGTGCGCCTCGGCCTGCTGCACGTGCCGCAGGGACGGCTCTTGTTTCCGGAGATGACCGTCCAGGAGAACCTGGAGATGGGCGCTTATCTCGGGCCCGGCCGGAGCGCGTTTCGGGCGGATCTCGACCGCGTTCACGCGCTCTTCCCGATCCTGGAGGAGCGGCAGGGGCAGCTCGCGGGCGTGCTGTCCGGCGGCGAGCAGCAGATGTTGGCGATCGGTCGCGCGCTGATGTCGCGGCCGCGCCTCCTCATCCTCGACGAGCCGTCGATCGGCTTGGCGCCGCGCATCATCGACGAGATCTTTGAGGTCGTGAGACGAATCAATCGAGACGGCACGTCCATAGTGCTGGTCGAGCAGAACGCGCGGCGCGTCCTGCGGATCGCGAGCCATTGCGTCGTGCTGGAGAGCGGCCGCGTCGCGGTCGCGGGATCGAGCGCGGACCTGCTCGGCAACGAGCTGGTCCGCAAGAGCTACCTGGGCCTCCATTGACGGAGGACGCGGGACATCGCGCCCTCCGCCGGTCATCTGCAAGGGAGACGACATGACGATCTATGACATGCATTCGCATTGGGGCACCAAGCGCGGCTACACGCTTCGCACCGAGGCGGAGCTGGCGCAGCAGAAGAAGACTTGGAACTCCGAGCCGAAATACGCCACCGAGGAGGAGATGGCCGCGTATTTCCGCAAATGCAACGTACGCGTCATCCTGGATTTCGGCTTCGACAAATATCTGCCGCTCAGCGAGGCGGCCGAGATCCACGATTATGGCTTCGAGACCCAGCGCAAGCATCCGGATGCGATCCTCGGCCATTGGGTGCACATCAATCCGAGGACCGGGCCCGAAGGCATCCGCGAGCTCCGCCGCTGCCGCGACGCCAAGGTCGGCTTCCTCGGACTCGCCGTCTCCGGCAGCGGCTCAGGGCCCGCAAGCGATCCGATGTGGACGCCGTACTACAAGTTCTGCATCGAGGCGAAGATACCCGTACTTATCTTCGTGGGCACGACCGGCTCGGGCGCCGGGCTGCCCGGCGGCAACGGTATTCTGTTGGATCACTGCCACCCGCGGCATCTCGACGAGGTGGCGGCACGCTATCCCGAGCTCACCATCGTGGCGGCGCGTCCGGGTTGGCCATGGCAGACCGAGACCATCGCCGTCCTGTTGCACAAGCGGAACATCTGGTACGAGGTGCACGGTTGGTCGCCGAAATACCACACGGCGGACTTGAAGCACGAAATCTCGCGCCGCCTGAAGTCGCGCATCATGTTCGGCGCGGACTATCCGCTCTTCACGTACGAGCGGCTGACCGGCGAGTGGAAGGCCGAGGGCTATTCGGACGAGGTCTTGGAGCGCGTCTTCACGAAGAACGCCGAAGCGTTCTTCGCGAGCTTGCCGGCTTGAGCGGGCGGCGCGGCCCGGCCGGGCCGCGCCGCTTCGACCGCCTTACTGGAACTCCTTGAGGATGTCGCTCTCGTGCAGCGGCGCCCAGCGCAACGGCACCCAGTGGCCGTTCAAGACCACGACCGGCTGGAGCAGGAAGTTGCCGATGTGGTGCTTGGCCGTGAAGGTGCGCGGCGTCGCGATGTCGCTCACCCGGTAATGGTCGAGGGACTCGAGGCCCGAGATGAATTTGTCCGTGTCGAGGTCCTTGCCCGCGCGCTTCAGGCCTTCGGCGACGCAATACATGTCGCCATAAGCCAGCATATCGAAGTTGTTCGGGCGCCCGGCCGGCATGTTCGGATACTCCGCCTGCCAGGCGGCGTTCCACTTGGTCATCGCCGGCTCCTGCGAATCGAAGAAGTACGGCACGTTCAGCATCGATGTCGCGCCCTCGGCGGCGGATTTCGCCGTCTGGGGAAACGCCCGATCGATCATGGTCGGGCTCACGAAGATCGCCGAGGTGATCCCGAGCTCGCGAGCTTGCCGGAGGATGATGGCGCCCTCGGCCGGGTTGCCGTGCACCATCAGGATTTCCGGCTCGGCCTTCTTGATCTCGAGGAGCTGCGGCGTGAAGTCCTTGTCGCCGACGTTGAACTCGAGCCGCGTCGCCGGCGTCATGTTCCACCAGGACTTGAGCAGGCGGCCCACGGCGTCCGCCTCGTTCTTGGCGTACTCGTCGCGGCCGCTCAGCACGGCGATCTGCTTGGCTTGCAGGAACTGCGTCACGAACTCGCTGTAGACCTCGCCGTAGCGGGCGGCTTCGTTGGTGCCGCCTCGGAAGAGATACTTGCTGAAGGGATGGGTCACCTGCGGCGCCGAGGCGATCGAGACGTACATGACCCGCTGCCGCTCCTTGACGAAATCGATCGTACCGACCGTCGAGTTGCTGCCGGCGACGCTGAAGACCATGAACACGTTGTCCTGGTCGATGAGTTTCTTGACCGCGGCGAGCGCGCGCGCCGGCGAGAACGCATCGTCTTCGAATACGACCTTGAGCTTGCGGCCGTTGATCCCGCCGGCTGCGTTGATCTCCTTGACGGCGAGGTTCATGCCGTCGCGGCCGCCGAGCCCGATGAACGCCGCGGGACCCGTGATGGGGCCGTAGGCGCCGATCAGGATCGTGTCGTCCGTGACGCCTTGGTCCGCGCGAGCGGAAGCCGCGCCGAGCGCAAGCCATGCCCCGCACGCGAGAATGAAAAGAGTGAGATAGCGCCGCATCTGGTTCCCCTCCCGTTTTGGCATTCAGAACGGCGGGTGCGTGAATTCCCCGAGCCGTCGTGCTTGTTGGGCTACGAAGTTATCACGGAATGAAAGACCGCCTCCAGCATCCCCGGCGCGATCTGTTGCCGCGGCGACTTCCCGTCTTGCATGTAGCCGATGCGCACTCGGCAATCGCCGCGCTCGATCCCGTGCGATCCGAAATTACCCACGGCCATTGAACGCGTGCGCCTAGGGGGCCGCTGCCGTCACCGAAGCGGGTCGGCGGCAACGGCGCGGCGCCCTATCAGCGGCCACGGGTTTCGCTCCCGGCCGTCCACGCGAGCTCGGTCACCTCGCGCCCCCTGCCTAGGGGCTCGCCGCGCGCGGCCACCTTGGGCATCAGGCCGGATTTCTTGAAATGCGGCGAGCTCAGCGCTTCCGCCACCTTCTCGGCGTTGCTCTCGATATGCTCGGTCAATTGAGGCAGCGCATCCTTCGGCTTGCGCGCGAGCACCGCGTCCATCAAGCGCTGGTGCCGGCCGCGGGGATTCTTCGCCGGCTTTCGGAAGCGGGCCAAGATGTGCCGATACCGCTCGGCGTGCATGAACAGGTTGCCGCAGAGCTCCAGAAGAATGGGCGACCCGCACGCGGCGATCAGCGAGGCATGAAAGTCGCGATGCCTGGCCGACCACACGTCGTCGAGAATCCGCTCGGCCCCCTTCAACCGGCCCCGCGCCAACTCCATGCGATGGAAGGCCGCGATAATGCCGGCTTCCCATTCATCGTCGCCCAGGCGCATCGACTCCTTGAGGGCCTCTTTCTCCAGCAGAAGCCGCACCCGAGTGAGATCCAGGAACTCCGCGATCGATACGGGTTTGACCCTGAAGCCGCGGCGCTCCTCGGCTTCCACCAGCCCTTCCGCGGCCAGGCGGTTCAGGGCTTCGCGCAGCGGGCTCGAGGACAGACCGAACCGCGCCTGCAAGGCATCGATGCGCAGACGCGCTCCCGGCTCGAGCTCCGTGCGGCGAATCGCCGCTCGCAGCTGCCTTATGGCCTGGTTGACCAGAGACGCCTCGGCGATCGGTTCCGGTCCGGCCCCAGGCGCGTTGTCCGGCACGACCACCTCCTCGGCGTAGTGGTGCAAAAGAGCTTCTCTTGCTGGACGCCATAGCCGCTCGGCGGATATGCGTTAGCGAGTCATTTATGCACAAAATCGAATTCCCTGCTAGATAGATAGTTCTATATATTCTTGTGCTGTAGCGGGAGCGATCCAGCCAAGATCATCCGCGGCCGGAGAGAGAGAGAGAGCGAAGTGGACACGAAACACGGACGCGCTCTGGAGCGAGGGTGGAGCGGCTGAAGAGGGGGCTTACATGAAACTCGCGAGCTTTCTTGTATCGGGTTCGAGCAGCTACGGGATGGTCGTCGGGGATCGCGTGGTCGACATCGGACGCCGTCTCGGCCAGCGGTTCCCGACGCTGCGCGCCGTGATCGCGGCCGGCGCCCTTGCCGAAATCGCGCGCGCGGCCGAGGGCGCCCGTCCGGATTATGACCTAGCCGGCCTGCGGCTCCTGCCGCCGATTCCCGACCCCGAGAAGATCGTCTGCGTCGGGCGCAACTATAAGGGCCATGTCGCCGAAGCGAACATGAAGCCGCCGGAGCACCCGAGTCTATTCATCCGGCTCACGAACACGCTGGTGGGGCACGGCGGCGCTCTGGTGCGGCCGAAGGTCTCCGGCGACATGGATTTCGAGGGCGAGCTCGCCATCGTCATCGGCAAGCCCGGTCGGCACATCGCGAAGGCCGCCGCGCTGCAGCACATCGCGGCTTACGCCTGCTTCAACGACGCCAGCCTGCGCGACATTCAATTCAAGCATTCGTTGACCGCCGGAAAGAATTTTTTCGCGACCGGCGGCTTCGGACCATGGCTGGTCACGGCGGATGAGATTCCCGATCCGACCCAGCTCATCCTGGCGACCCGGCTCAACGGCATCGAGGTTCAGAGGACGAGGACCGACGATCTCATCTTCGATATCCCCACGATCATCGCCTACATATCGGTCTTCACGCCGCTCGCCGCCGGCGACGTGATCGCGACCGGAACCCCCGAGGGTGTCGGATTCGCACGCACTCCGCCACTCTGGATGAAGCCCGGGGATACCGTCGAGGTCGAGATCTCCGGCATCGGCATCCTGCGCAATCCGATCGTTGCGGAAGAGCAGTGAGCGCTTGGCCTAGCTGGCGCCGAGCCCGACGATGAAGCTCCCCTTTGGCGCGAGGGCGTGGGTGATTCGCCAGAGAACGTGGCCGTCTTCCGGCGCGGTCACGGTCGCGAGCGTCTCGCCATAGGTATTCTCGGCGGTGGCGAGGACGGTGCCCTTCGCCACCTTTTGCGCGGGCTCGACGGCATAGCGGTAAAGTCCGTCCACGGGAGCTTCGATCCAGAGATAGCGGTCGATGATCGCGGGTTGCCGCCGCTTCGGCGCTGCGTCGGCGATCATGCCGAGATAGCGGGCGATTCGCTGCACACCCTCGACATGATAGGCGACGTTTTCTTCCTCGATCAGACCGATCCGTCCGCCTTCGGCGAAGGCGGCGGCCTGACGGCGCTGCGCGCGGCCGGTGCAGCTGCGCGCGGGCTGCCGGAGGTGCGAGGGGTCGAGGCGGGCCACAATTTGCGCGTCGAAGCATTTGGCGAGGTCGAGATTGCGCGCGTCGAACGCGGCATCGCCGATCATTTGCGCGACCGTGAAATGCGCGACGTTCTCGCAGAGATCGCCGCCGTGCATGTCGACGAAGCAGTCGGCATCGCGCGCCCAATCCTCGAGCAGCGCCCAGGCGATCGCCTCCGCAAAGGTGCCGTCGGGTTGGCCGGAAAAGCTGAAGTTGATGTTCTTGTCGTCGAGCGGACAGACGTATTGCGTGCGCAGCGGCACGGCCGGCAGATTGACGATGGGAATGATGGAAAGGCGACCCGTCAGCGCGGCGGGCGCGAAGGCGCGTTGCAGCCGGATCGCCGCCTCGATGCTGGACGTCTCGTTGACGTGAACGCCGGCGATCACGGCGAGGCGCGGGCCGGGCCGTTGACCGACGATGTCGACCACCGGCCAGCGCCAACCGGCGAGAGATGGATAGGGAAACGTCAACTCGTATTTGTGGATGCCGGGCTCAACAACGCTCGGCCGTGTCGCTTCGGCGGTGCGCATTTCTGATTCTCCGCTAACGTGACAGTCGCAGCGAGCGAATGCTAGCATCGGGCTTCCGCGAGTTGAAATCCCTCGTGGAGTTTCGCACATCAAACAATCGGGGGCGTCGTCATGATCATCTCTCCACATCGGTTATCGCGTAGGGAATTGCTCGGCGTCGGTGTCGCGGCCTCCGCGATCTCTCTGGTGCCTGCTGTGGCATGGGCGGACGCGACGCTGGATCGCATCAAGAGCACGGGCAAGGTCGGCGTCGGCATCGCCAACGAGAAGCCCTACGGCTACGTCGAGACCGATGGGCGGCTGGTCGGCGCGGTTCCCGACGTGATCATGGCGGCGCTCGCGCCGTACGGCGTCAAGTCGATGCAGGCGGAGATCGTCGAGTTCAACGCGCTCATTCCGGGCCTCAACGCCGGCCGCTTCGACATCATCGGTGCCGGCATGTACATCCGCCCGAAGCGCTGCGAGGCAGTCGCCTTCAGCAATCCGATGACTCGACTCGGCTATGGATTTGCCGCGCTGAAGGGCAATCCCAAGGGCGTTCACAGCATCGCCGACGTCGCAAAGAAAGGCGATGCCATCGTCGGCACTCAGACCGGCTCGGCGGAAGTCGAGGAGCTGCAGAAGGCGGGCGTGCCCTCGAAGCAGGTCGTGCTCTTCACGAACGCGACCGAGGCCCTGGCCGGCCTCAAGGCGAGCCGCTGCGACGTCATCTATTTCCCCAGCCTCGAGCTCAACGAGGTGCTGAAGACCGCGAACGACCCGGCGGTGGAGCGCGTGGCCGATTTCAAGCAAGTCGTCGATGAGCAAGGCAACCCCGACTACGGTTATTCGGCGCTCGGTCTGCGCCAGGCCGACAAGGACCTGAAGACCGCGCTCGATGCCGAGATCGGCAAGATGCTGACCTCGGGCAAGCTCCTGGAGATCATCGCGAAATACGGCTACGGTCAGGACGAGCTGCCGACGGCGAACGACACGGCGGAAAGGCTCTGCAAGGCGTAAGGCCGCGTCGGCGGCAAGCGCCCCTGTTTCAGGTACCGCCGTTCGATCTGTTGCCGCAGCTCCTCAAGGGGGCTGCGGTGACGATCGAGATTACGCTCATCACGGCGGCCGTCGCGTTCGTTCTCTCGTTCGTCGTCGCCTTTGCCCGCATGGCGCCGTGGCGGTCACTGCGCGCCTTGGCGACGGTCTATGTCGAAGTGCTCCGGGGCACCTCGGCGATCGTGCAGCTCTTCTATCTCTTCTTCATTCTGCCGGCCTTCGGCATCGTCCTGCCGGCGACGCTGACGGCGGTGCTGGGGCTCGGCATGAACTTATCGGCCTACGGATCGGAGGTGGTGCGGGCCGGCCTTCTGGCGATCGGTACGGGACAGACTGAGGCGGCCGCGGCGCTGGGCTTGCCGCGCGTCCTGGTCTATCGCCTGGTGATCATTCCGCAGGCTTTCGTGGTAATGCTGCCGTCCTTCGGCAATCTGCTGATCGACCTGGTCAAGGCGACATCGCTGGTGTCGCTGATTACCCTCACGGAGTTGACGTTCTCTGGCCGCCAGATGGTCGTCACTACCGGACGAACCGTTGAGGTCTGGGGCTTGGTTCTCTTGATCTATTTTGCGATGGCCTATCCGCTCGCCCGCCTCGTGCGCGCGGCGGAGCGGCACACGTCTCGCTTCCGCTAGGGGCCGCGGGTGCTCGACGTCCGATTCATCCTGCAGTTCCTCCCCGCGATGATGGAGGGGCTCGCGGTAACCGTCGAGGCGACGGTCGGCGGCTATGCCATCGCCCTGCTGGTCGGCCTCGCCCTCGCTCTCGGCCGCCGCTCCGAGATCCGTGCCGTGCGGGCCGCCTGCGGTCTCTATGTTGACTTCATGCGCTGCACGCCGCTGCTCGTGCAGCTCTACTTCGCGTTCTACGTGCTGCCGTCTTTCGGCATCCGCTTCGAGGCACTGACGACGGGGATCCTGGTGCTCGGCCTCAACATCGGCGCCTACGTCGCCGAGGTCTACCGGGCCGGTATCGACGCGGTTCCCGTCGGCCAATGGGAGGCAGCGAGGAGCCTCGGTCTCACGTCGCTGCCGATCTGGAGCCGCGTGATCCTGCCGCAGGCCTTGCCGCCGATGGTGCCGCCGCTCGGAAATATCCTGATCGGCCTGTTCAAGGAGACGCCGCTCCTCGCGGCCATCACGGTGATCGACGTGTTCGGCGCCGCAAACGGCATTGCCGGGCTAACTTACCGGTATACCGAGCCCTATACGGCCGCTGCGATCGTCCTGCTCGCGGTCAGCCTGGTTGCGGCGATGCTCGTGCGCCGTATGGAGCGTCGCTTCAAGCCGCCCGGCGCGGCGCTCCGCGCGACCCCCGCGCGCCGCTGAACGCGCCCAGGCTCTCAGCCGCCGGCCGGGGCCGCCGCGCCTTCTCGGGTCCGGTCGGGAATCGAGTTGAAGACGCCTTGGGTCGCGAGATCGAGCACGTCCGCCTGAATCAGCCGCGCGATCGCCTGAACCGCCGGCGTGGCGCCTTCGGCGACATGGCCCAAGGCGAGCATGCGGTGCAGGTTCACGTCCTCTGTCGGAAATGCCGCCAGCCGGCCGGCCCAGATGTCGTCGCGGAAGGTCGAGACCGGCACGATGGTCGGTCCGATGCCGCGCAGGAGGAGCCGGCGGATCGCCTCGGGAGAGCTGATCTCGAAATCGACCGTGAGCCGCTTGCCGTGAGCGCGGATCTGCTCGTCGACCATGGCGCGGATGCCCTTGGTCACGATAACCGGCGTGCGCGCGAGCTCGTTTAGCGTGAAGAAGCGCCGGGTACTGCCCGGCTGCACCGGTGCCACCACGACGAGGGATTCCGAGGTCAGCGGCACCAGCCGAATTGCCCGCGAATTCGGAGGATTGTTGAGGATCGCGAGGTCCGACCGGCCCGCCAGGAGATTCTCGTAGAGGTACGGTGTCGTGCCCTCGGTGACGCCGAGGGTGAGCTTGGGGGTGCGGTCGCGAAGCCGCTCGATCAGGCGAGGCACGATGAGGGCGGTCAACGTGCCGGGAATGCCCAAGGCGACGTGTCCGCCGGACCGGCTGCGGTTGACCGCCAGCGAGTCCTCGGCGAGCGCGACCTCGCGCAGGATGCGCCGACAATGCTCGAGAAATTCACGGCCCACGGGTGTCAACTGAACGCCGCGCGGGAGGCGAAGCAGCAGTTGCGACCCCGAATCGTCCTCCAGGCGCTGGATGCGCCGGGTCAGCGCGGGCTGAGCGATCCTGAGGTCGCGCGCGGCGATCGTGATGCTGCCGACCTCCGAGACATGTACGAAATATCGGATGCTCGCGAGATCCATGACGCCGTGCGGCGGCTTATGGCGCATGCGTCCCCCCGGCCGTGAGCCTCGAGCCGATCTCGGAACGACCCAGATCGCTCCTGTCACTCGACGGTTTCGGCCCGGCCGCCATTCTGCGCCGACTTCACCACGGCCTCCAGCGCCGCGACGGTGGCGATCATGTCCGTGTGGGGAACCGGATAGGGCGCGCGGCCCGCGATCGCGCCGGCGAAGGCTTCCAGATTGGCGCGCACGGCCGGCGCCGGCGGATAGTCGGTCCGCTCGGGCCGGCCGCCGCGGAAGCATCGGGTGAGGGTCCAGCCCTCCGGCGACTCCGGATGCGCCTTGTCGACGACTTCCACCCAGCCGCGGCTGCCGTAGAGCGCAAATCGCCCGAAGAAAGGCGTCGCCAGCATTGCGCCGATCAAGGCATTGGCGCCGCTCTTGAAGCCGATGAGCGCGCCCAAGGTGTCGCCGTTGGCGAGCGGGCTGCCGAGCTGGCGGACGTTCGCCGCCACCCGCTCGGCGGGGCCGAGAATCGCGACCGCGAGATCGAGCAGATGAATGCCGGTCGCGGTCATCGGGCCGCCTGGAGCATCGAGGCTGGACAGGCGCCAATTGTCCGCGGGCAGGCTCAGGAACTTGTCCTGGCTGAAGTTCGCCTCGACCTGGAGCAGCGTGCCAAGCTCGCCCGACGTGGCGAGGCGCCGGAGCTCGAGGATGGGCGGCTCGAACCGGCGCTCGTGGCCGATGCCGAGGACGACGCCCGCCGCCTCGCAGGCGGCGACGCAGTCGAGCGCGTCCCGCCGCGTCAGCGCGAGCGGCTTCTCGCAGAAGACATGCTTGCTGGCTCCCGAGGCGCGCAGAATCTGCTCGCGATGGCGGGAGTGCGGGGTGCAGAGGATGACCGCCTCGACCTTTTTATCCTCGAGCGCCTGTGCGAGCTCGGTCGAGAAGGGCAACCCCTGCTCTCTGGCCCAGTCGCCCGCGCGCGGATCGACGTCGACAGCGCGCACGAGCCGCAGCGTCTCGCTCTGCGCCAGGGTCCTCGCAATGGTCTTGCCCCACCAGCCCAAACCTACGATCGCCGCCGAGATCATCTGCCGGTGTCCTCTCCTTATTTCCTGGGCGGAATGACCGGAAGCAGCAGGTAACCGTCCTGGCCGGGTCCGCAATGAATGGTGACGTTGCCGCCGAACACGTCCGGCGGGCGATCACGGGGATCGTTGTGCAGGAAAGGTCCGCAGCCCCTAAGCTCATTCTTGAAATTAGAGAGACGCACGCCCGGTCCGTCCCACTCGTAGTCTTTGCCGCGCACCGTGAGGCCGATGCGATAGCCGGGCGGGATGACGATCCCGGTCGGCCAGATCTCGATGTCCAGCGCCACGATTTCACCGGGTGTCAACGCCTGGCGCTCATCGTGACTGTGATAGGGGCGATAGGGCCGCGACAGGCGCGGATCGAGCTTGCGGTGCGAGGCTCGGAGCCAGCCTTGGCCGACGGGCGTGTGCGGGTCGACGGTGCCAGAGAAGACGACGTCGCGGCCATCGGGGTCAAAGACCCGCAGAACCAGGAAAATGTCCGCGTCAGACGTCGAGGACGACACGAAGAGCTTCGCCGCAGAAGGGCCACAAATCTCGGTCTCCTCGGTAAGCGGCGGCGTCAGGAAGGTGACGCCGTCACCGAGGCCGGCGTAGGTCAGCATGCCGGTGGAGCGCGGAGCCTCCCGCGTGAGTGCGCGCGACGCGAGGTCGACGTAGAACCGGGTCCACTCCGTGCGCTCCAGCGGCCACTCCGCCTCGTGCCGCTCGATGAATTTCTCGCCGGGCTGACGGACCAGGAGTTGCACCGCCGGCTGCTCGTTCCAGCCGGTGTCCTCGCCCTTGAGGAAGTGCCCGAAGAACCGCTTCTGCAGCTTCACGCCGTAGTCCGTATAGAAATGCGTCCAGTGCTCGAGCCCGTGCACCTCGAGCCATTTCTGCTTCGAGGCCGCGCGCATGAAGCCCTCGTAATTGCCGCGGGGATGCAGCCCCTGTCCGCCCCAGCTCGCGGCGGACAGCAGCGGCGCGGTGACCTTCTCCCAGGCGGGCGAGCGCGCGCGGTGATAGGCGTCATCGAGTGGATGCGCGAAAATATCGGCGCCGAAATCGGTGCGATTCTCCGCGAGCTCCGCATCGCTCAGCGTCTCCGGTCCGCAGGCGAGCTCGCCGGTAAGGCGGCTGCGGCCACCGCGCTCGCCGGCGCCATGCTGCACCGTCTTGACCTGCATGTCGTACCAGTTGGCCATGAACGTCGAGAGGATGCCCCCCTGGTGCGTCATGTCGCGGTAGAAATCGGCGGCGCCTTCCCAGGCGCAGAAGGCGGCGAGGTGCGGCGGCTGCAACGCCGCGACGTGCCAGGCGTTGATGGCGTAATAGGAGATGCCGTTGAGCCCGACCTTGCCGTTACTCCAGGGCTGCTCGCCCGCCCACTCGATGCAGAGATAGAAATCGCGGGTCTCTCTCGGGCACCAGGGATCGAGGTAACCGGGCGAGCGGCCGGCGCCGCGGGAATCCACGCGCAGGCAGGCGTAGCCGTCGGGCACCCACTTCTCGGGATCGACCAGCTCCCAGCATTGGTATTTGTTGCTGGACCCCGCGATCGCGTCGGGATGCTGCGTCGAGAGCAGCCGCCAAGCGCTGGGATAGCCGTCCTGGAAGCTCAGCCCCTTGGCATAGGGGCCATAGGTGAGGATGACGGGATAGCGGCCTTCGGCGATCGGCCGAAACAAGTCGGCGCGCAGGATCAGACCGTCATCCATCGCGATCGGGATATCCCAGTCGATCCGCATTCCATCGCGGATCTCAGTCTTTTCCGGCATGAGCCTCGTCCTCGGGTGCGATGCGGTTTCTCTCAGAGAAAACCGGTGGAGATCCATGGTACGGCCGCAATCAGACAGAGCGCGATCAGGAGCGCCCCGAGATAGGGCCAGATCCGACCGACGGTATCGTCGGGCGCGACCTGTGCGATGGCGCAGGCGTAGTAATAGCCGATGCCGAAGGGCGGCGCGAACAGGCCGAGGCCCATGGCCAGGATGACCACCATCGAATAGTGGATCTCGTGAATGCCGACCGCGCGCGCCACCGGAAAGAGCAGCGGTCCGAACACGAGGATCGCCGGGGCGCCCTCGAGCACGCTGCCGAGGATGGCGAAGCCCACGATCGAGATGGCTAGGAAGCCATAGGACTCGCCGGGCACCGAGGTCATGGCCGCGACGAGCTGGCGCGAGAAGCCCGATTGCGTCAACGCCCATGCCATGCCGCTGGCCGTGCCGAGGATCAAGAGGATGGCGCCAGAGAGCGACGCGGTGGCGACCAGGCTCGGATAGACGCGGCGCCAGTCGAACTGGCGGTAGACCAGCGGTCCCACGATCAGGGAATAGAGAATGCCGACCGTCGAGACCTCGGTCGCCGTCGCTATGCCATCGACGACGGCGGACCGGATGGCGAACGGCAGGAGGAGGCCGGGCAGCGCCAACAGCGACGCGCGCAGCACCTGCTTCGCGGGCACGCGCGGCATTGTGCTGCCGCCATCGTCGCGGGAGCGGAGATAGGCGGCGATCACCAACGCCAGCGCGCACACTGCCGCCGGCAGGATGCCGCCGGTGAAGAGCGCCGCGATCGAAACGCCGGTGGCGGAGCTTACGAGGATCAGCACCAGGCTCGGCGGTATGGTCTCGCTCATCGCGCCCGAGGCCGCCAGCAGCGCGGCAAGCTCCGAGGGGTTCGATCCACGCCGACGCATTTCCGGCAACAACCCCGGCGCGATCGCCGCCATGTCGGCGGCTTTGGCGCCGGAGATGCCGGAGACCAGGAACATCGCGCCGAGCAGCACGTAGGAGAGGCCGCCGCGGACATGGCCCACGAGGGTTGCCATGAAGGCGACCAGCGCGCGGGCGATGCCGGTCATTTCGATAAGCGCGCCCAGAAAGACGAAGAGCGGCACGGAGAGCAGGATGAGGACCGACATGCCCTCGTCCATGCGGGTCAGCTCCACGATGAAGGGCGTCCGCGTCATGATCGCGAGATAAAGGAAGGTGGCGCCGCCGAACGCGAAGCCGATGGGCACGCCGACGGCGACGGCGATGCCGAGCATCACGCCGAAGAAGACGACCAGGTTGAAATTGCCGATCTCGAGCAGGACCGGCCGCAGCAGCCAAAGTCCGGCGGCTACAAGCACGCCGATCGCGATCGCGCCCGCGATTTCCTTGAGGCTCGATTGCTCGATCAGCCGCGTGATCGCGACCAAGGACATCAGGACCGCGCCGACCCCGATCGCCGCCACCCGGTAGCTGTCCGAGATCTGCAACGAAGGAATCGTCACCACCCATTGCAGCTCGACCAGCGTGTAGCTCGGCATCAGAATCGCCAGGAGGAAGCCGATCACGACGAGAGAGGCCGTCGTCTCGAGCCAGCGCCGCAGGCCCGGCGAGGCGCGATTGACGAGCACGGAAAGCCGCATGTGCTCGCCGCGCCGAAGCGCCACCACCGCGCCCAGCATGGAGAGCCAGATGAAGAGGAAGCGCGCCAGCTCATCCGACCACAGGAGCGGCGCGTTGAAGACGTAGCGCGAGATGACGCCCGCCGAGAGGATGAGGATTTCCAGCACGACGAGCAGCGCCGCCGCGGCTTCGACCGCCTGCAGCAAGCCGCCCGCCGCCTTCGCCGCGCGGGCTCGTACGTTCGTGGCGATCCCCGATGCCGCCACGACCTCGAGCGAGCCCGGCTGCGCGGCGTTAGGCATGGCGCGTGGCGGCGAAAGCTACGCCAATTGCCCGGTGTACCGCTCCAGCACGGCCCAGGCCTCGGTTCCGATCTTGTCGCGCCAGTCCTTGTAGAAGCCGCTCGCGCGCAGCACGTCCCGGAAGGGATCGAGGTTGGGCGAGTTGAACACCATCCCGCGCTTCTCGAGCTCCGCCTTCAGCGAATCGTTCGCGTTCTTGATATCCTCGCGCGCCTGGGGCACCTCGCCGTTGAAACCCTTGTCGACGATCTCCTGCAGGTCCTTGGGCAAAGCGCTCCAGGAGTTGGGATTGGCGAACATCCAATCGCCGTCCCAGATGTGGTTCGTGAGCGAGCAGTATTTCTGCACCTCGTAGAGCTTGCCCGCGAAGACGAAGGCGAGCGGATTCTCCTCGCCGTCGGCGATGTGCGTCTGGAGTGCGGTATAGAGCTCGTTGAAATCGATGCTCACCGGCGAGGCGCCGAGCGACTTGAACAGCGAGGTGTTGAGCGGGCTGATCGGCACCCGCATCTTGAACCCCTTGAGATCGTCGGGGCTGTTGATCGGCTTCGTGGCGGTGGTGATCTGGCGGTAGCCGCTGTCCCACGCTTTGTCGAAGACGCGCAGCCCGATCTTGGAGATCGTGTCCCGGATCAATTTGCCGAGGTCGCCGTCCATCGCGGGCCAGACATCCGCATAGCTCTTGAAGGCGAAGGCCATGGCGTTGATCGCCGCAATCGGCCCCGCCGCCGACGAGATCGAGACGCCGCTGGTGAAATAGAAATCGAGCACGCCCGAGCGCACCTGCGAGAGCATCGCGGCGTCGAGCCCGAGCTGGGCGTTCGGGAACACCTGGATCTCCAGATGTCCTTTCGCGGCCTCGTTGATCTTCTCCGCCGCCGCCTTGAGGCGGATGCTGTTGGGATGCGACTCCGGATTGCCGTGGGCGAATTTGTAGACGAAGTCCGCGGCCTTGCTGCGCCGTGCCGGCAAGCCCACCAATGCGGTTGCCGCCGCCGCGGCCGCGCCGCGCAGCAGTTGACGCCGTGTTCCCTTCATAAGCTCCCTCCTCCCCGATTGCTGTTTTCTGTAACGCAAGATTGGTCCGCGACTCAGATCGCGGTGTAGCCCCCGTCGACGACCAGCGACGCGCCGGTGATGAAAGACGCCTCGTCCGAGGCCAGGAACGTCACCGCGTTCGCGATCTCTTCGGGCCGGCCGAGCCGGTTGAGCGGCGTGTGCTCGATCAGGAATTTCCGCCAATCTGCCGCGAGGGTCGCGATCCGCGGCGTGTCGATCACGCCGGGCAGGATGGCATTCACCCGGATGTTCTCGCGTGCGTACTCGACCGCGGCCGCCCGCGACAGCATGAGCACGCCCGCCTTGGCGCTGTGATAGGCGGCGGCCTTGCCGGAGGCGACCAGCGCATAGGTCGAGGAGGTGTTGACGATGGCGCCGCCGCCCGCGCGCCGGAGCGCGGGAATGCACAGCTTCATGCCGAGCCACGTACCCTTGAGATCGGTGTCGATGGTCCGGTCCCACTCGGCCTCGGTCGTGTCCTCGACGCCGGGCCGCGCGGGCACGCCGGCGTTGTTGACCAGCGTGGTCAGGGGCCCGAACAGCGCCTCCGCCAGCGTGATCGCCGCCTGCCAGTCCTCGCTTTTGGTGACATCGAGCCGCATGTAGCGCGCGCACGGCTTGCTTCCGCCCGCGTTGAGGCGGGCCTCCAACGCGGCTCCTTCGCCATCGAGGATGTCGCCGACCACGACCTTGGCGCCGGCGCTCACGAAGGCGGTGGCTTCGGCCGCCCCGATACCGTGAGCGCCGCCGGTGATGATCGCGACTTTGTTCGCGAGGCTTACGGGCACGGCGAAGCCAGCCCGATCGTGTCATGCCGAAACAGCATCCGGGTGCTCGCGATGATGCGGGTACGCGTGGACATGGAGAATTTCTCGAAGGTCATCATGGGCTGCTGCCAGCCACAAATGCTATCTCGCAATTGCCGTCATGCTGAATCGGCATCAGCTGCCGACATGACCCGTATCGTACCCTATTGCGCGAGCGATCCCGGTTGAGCGTGTCGTGACCGCGAACTTGTGTCGCACAGGCTAGGTTGGATTTCGGGCGGGCTCGAAACCCGGCGCGTAGCGAGGCCCGGTCGTGGACTGGTCGACAGCGGTGCCCCAGATCCCGTGGCTCAGGTCCTTGCCCGTGAGGAACACGGCGTCCCGGTCGGGCGTCGCCATCGACGAGTGCACGGAGTTCGGCGGGAAGTAGACGAGGGAGCCGGGTTTGGCCTCCGCTTTGTGGCCGTCGACCTCGACGAGAAGGGTTCCCTCGATGACGTAGACCCATTGCTCGTTGGGATGGCTATGCGCCCGCGCGCCGGTTCCCTTGGGCATCCGCATGAGGCCCATCATGAACCGCTCGCCCTCCACCAGCGATCCGGCCGCGGTCGAATAGTCCGGACCAGCTTCCACGCGATTGACCCGCGCCAGCTCGAAAACGTACTTGCCGGCGCCCGCTTTCACGCCGCGGGGCGGAGCTGGTGGCGCGGCAGTAGCCATTTTGGCGGGTCCTTCGTTGGGTGACATGGTTCCTCCGTCGGTGGATGCGGCCCCGCGAGCGCACGGATCGCTACGAGGGGGGTCGCGGCGACCTCCCACGTCACCACACCGGGACTCGCGTCACAAATACCGTCTCGCCATGGGCCCCATACCCGCCGGGAATAGAGCCGGAAGGGTGGGGCCGGCGACAGGGCGCGTCAATCGACAGCGCAAATCGGGCCCGCGATCGCTGCCCGTCGATTACAGCACGGCCGATTGCTGCAAGCATTTTGAGAATTAAAATAGTGTTGCGTCATACGCAACGACATACCAAGCCGATTGCGCCGCAGGCACGCTGCGCCGAGCTTGGCGAGGATCTGAGGCGGCCTTCCAAGCGCGCTCAGGCAGTTGACGCTGCGTCGTGCCCTCACTAATTTCGTCGGCGGGACACGGCCCCCCAACGGGTCGCAGCCATTCTGGAAGGAATAGGCCATGAAGCCGCACGCTCGGCCCGCCAACCCTTGCTTCTCGTCAGGTCCTTGTGCCAAGCGTCCAGGATGGTCGCTGCAGGCGCTCGAGCACGCCTGCCTCGGCCGCTCGCATCGCTCGAAAGCCGGCAAAGCCAAATTGAAGGAGGTCATTGACCGCTCGCGCGCCATCCTGGGCGTGCCGGCCGATTATCGCATCGGCATCGTGCCGGCCTCCGATACCGGCGCGGTGGAGCTCGCGCTCTGGTCGTTGCTGGGGGCGCGCGGCGTCGATCTCCTGGCCTGGGAAAGCTTCGGCGAGGGCTGGATCACCGATGCGGTGAAGCAGCTCAAACTCAAGGATGTCCGCGCGCTCCGCGCCGACTACGGCGTGCTGCCGGATCTCGGTCAAGTCGACCCCGCCCGCGACGTCGTCTTCACCTGGAACGGTACCACCTCCGGGGTGCGCGTACCCGACGGCGACTGGATCGAGCGGGATCGGGAAGGGCTCGCCATCTGCGATGCGACCTCCGCCGCCTTTGCCATGGATCTGCCCTGGGACAAGCTCGATGTCGTGACCTATTCCTGGCAGAAGGTGCTGGGCGGCGAAGCCGCGCACGGCATGCTCGTGCTGAGTCCGCGGGCGGTGGCGCGTGCCGCTGGCTATGTGCCGCCCTGGCCATTGCCGAAACTGTTCCGCCTGAACTCGAAGGGCAAGTTCAACGAGGCGACCTTCGTCGGCGAGACCATCAATACGCCCTCAATGCTCTGCGTCGAGGATGCGATCGACGGCCTCAAATGGGCGGAGCGGGTGGGCGGGCTCAAAGGTCTGATCGCGCGCTCGGAGGCCAACCTCGCCGCGATCGCCGATTGGGTCGAGCGGACACCCTGGATCGATTTCCTTGCCCGCGATCCGCGCACGCGCTCCTGCACCTCGGTCTGCCTCGCCATCACGGACGATTGGTTCCGGCGGCTTGACCAGGTGGCACAGCGGGCGGCCGTGAAGCAGCTCGAGGCGCTGCTCGACGCGGAGCGTGTCGCGTACGACATCGCCGGCCACCGGGATGCCCCGCCGGGCTTGCGCATATGGACGGGCGCCACCGTCGAGCGCGGCGACGTCGAAGCCCTGCTGCCGTGGCTCGACTGGGCCTACGGCGAGATCCGCCGCGCCGCCGCGGCCTGAGCCGCTCAGAAAATTCCAGTATTGGGACTGTGTCCATGGCCAAGGTGTTGATTGCCGACGCGCTGAGCCCGCACGCCCTCGAGATCTTCCGGTCGCGCGGCATCGAGACGGACGCGAAGGTCGGCCTCAAGCCCGACGCGCTCAAGGAAATCATCGGCGCCTACGACGGCCTCGCCGTGCGCTCCGCCACCAAGGTGACGCGGGCGCTGCTCGAGCGCGCGGTCAATCTGAAGGTGATCGGCCGCGCCGGCATCGGCGTCGACAACATCGACGTACCCGCGGCGACCCAGCGCGGTATCGTCGTGATGAACACGCCCTATGGCAACTCCATCACGACGGCGGAGCATGCTATCGCGCTGATGTTCGCGCTGGCGCGCGAGGTGCCGGCGGCCGACCACTCGACGCAGGCGGGCAGGTGGGAGAAGTCCCGCTTCATGGGCGTCGAGCTCTTCGGCAAGACGCTGGGCGTGATCGGCTGCGGGAACATCGGCTCGATCGTGGCGAACCGCGCGCTCGGGCTCAAGATGAAGGTGATCGCCTACGACCCTTATCTTTCGCCGGAGCGCGCGGTCGAGCTCGGCGTCGAGAAGGTCGAGCTCGATGAGCTCTTCAGGCGCGCGGATTTCATCACGTTGCACACGCCGCTGACCGACGCCACCCGCGACATCATCGACGGCCGCGCGATCGCGAAGATGAAGCAGGGCGTCCGCATCATCAACTGCGCCCGCGGCGGGCTCATCCGCGAGCGGGACCTGAAGGCGGCGCTCGATTCAGGGCACGTGGCGGGCGCGGCGCTCGACGTGTTTCCCGTGGAGCCCGCCACCGAGAACATGCTCTTCGGCCATCCCAAACTGGTTGCGACGCCGCATCTCGGCGCCGCTACGACCGAAGCGCAGGAGAACGTGGCGCTGCAAGTCGCCGAGCAGATGTCGGATTTCCTGCTGACCGGCGCGGTCGTGAACGCAATCAACATGCCCTCCCTCACCGCCGAGGATGCAACGCGGCTCAAGCCTTATATGAAGCTCGCGGAGCAGCTCGGCAGCTTCGCGGGTCAGCTCACGGAGTCGCCGATCCGCGCGGTCGCAGTCGAGTACGAGGGCCACGTGGCCCAGCTCAACGTAAAGCCGCTCACCGCCGTGGTGCTGAAGGCGCTGCTGGCGCCGCAACTCGACAGCGTCAACATGGTGAACGCGCCGCTGATCTGCCGCGACCGCGATATTCGCGTCAGCGAGACGCGCATGATCGCCGAGGGGGATTTCCACACCCTGATGCGCGTCATCCTGACGACCGAACGCCGTACCCGTAGCGTCGCCGGAACCCTGTTCCGCGGCGGGCAGCCGCGCATCGTGACGATCGAGGACGTGCCCATGGACGCCGAGCTGGGCGCCAACATGCTGTTCGTGCGCAACAAGGACAAGCCCGGCTTCATCGGCAACCTCGGCCGCACGCTCGGCGAGGCCGGCATCAACATCGCGACATTCCACCTGGGCCGCACCGCGCCGGGCGAGGACGCGATCTGCCTCGTCCAGGTGGACCAGCCGCTCAACGAGCTCCTGCTCGAGCAGGTCTGCACGATCCCCGACGTGCTGCAGGCGAAACTGCTGCGGTTTTAGGCGCGGTGGGACGCGAGCGCCTTAGTTCAAGAGGAACGCGCCGGGCTTCAGCGCAACGGTCTTGGTAGTGGGGTGCTGGCCGCCGCGCACGACGACCACTTGGGACGGGCTCGAGGCAGGCCGCGGCGCTGGGCTGGGGCTCGCGGTCGGCGTTGCGGTCGGGGCTGGAGTTGAGGTCGGGGCCGGGGTCGAGGTCGAGGTCGCCACGTAGGATGACGCGCCGCCGCCCCAGGTCCTGAAGGGTCCCACGTCGACGTGGACGAAATTGTGGGCGGGATAGTAGCCGACGCCGCCGCCGCGGAGCGAGAGCGCCGCCCTATGGAGCTGGCCGAGCGTCCGGCCGCGCAGCGAAATATCGGCGGCCTGTCCCTGCATGTGCAGGCTGTTGACCGCCGCACCTTCCGCGACCAGACGCGCGTTCGTCTCGGGCGTGCGATAGCCGGAGGTCAGGAGAAAAGGCTCGTCGGTATCGAGCTTCTCCTGCAAGGACACCAGCAGGTCGAGGAGCCGCGGATCGATCGGGTGGGTGGTGTTCGTGTGGAAATCGCGGAGCGCCCAGTCCAGCGACTTGAGGCCCTGCGGAATATAATAGTCGTTGGCCCAGAAGACGGAATTGTAGGACTCGCCGGTATTGACGTTGTAGAGCGAGAGGCGCCGGAAATAGAGGATGCTGGGCGCGCCGAGCGCCGGCTTCGCGGCCGCACTCACGAGCGCCGCTCCCGCAAAAGCCAAGACCTTCCGACGCGACAGCGTCTTTTCCTGGTCCATCTCCGCACCTTTGGTCGCGCGAGGTGCCTTGGCGCACCTCGCCCCGGGGAGATCAAACACCATGGTTGGTTAAGGCCTGGTAAGCAGATGCTCGAATTAATGGTGTTTTCTTGCATTCTCCAGGGCCTTAGCGGGCATCGTGGGTTTGGCGGCGTTTTCGTTTGCCGAGCCTCGGGAAACACGATATCCCCGCGCGCATGAACGAGAGTCTGCATCCGGCGCTGCTTCCCTTGGGGCTCAGCGACCTGCTGCCGCCCGAGGCCGGCGTCGAGGCGCGCGTAGTGGCAGCCATGATGGCGGTGCTGGAGAGCCACGGCTACGAGCGCGTCAAGCCGCCGCTGATGGAGTTTGAGGAGAACCTGCTGAGTGGCACCGGCGCGGCCATGGCGAAAGAGACCTTCCGCCTGATGGACCCGATTTCCCAGCGCATGATCGGTCTTCGCGCCGACATGACGACCCAGGTGGCGCGCATCGCGACGACGCGGCTCAAGCACGCGCCGCGGCCGCTGCGGCTTTGCTACGCGGGCCAGGTGCTGCGGGTGAAGGGCAGCCAGCTCCGGCCCGAGCGCCAGGTGGGCCAAGTGGGCGCCGAGCTCATCGGCACGGATTCGGTGGCGGCTGACCTGGAGGTGGTGGCGCTCGCCGCCGAGGCACTGCAGGCGCTGGGCATCGAGGCTCTCTCGGTGGATCTGAC
>DATNIT010000094.1:0-6098 GCA_035604335.1 Allostellaceae bacterium
TGACGGCAAGCCTGCCGAGCACCCTCACCCCCATCATGGCGCCCTCCCGATATTCGGCTCTGCTTCGCTCACTTGCCGATGTAATGCAGCTCCTGGATTTCCGCCGATCCCGCGGCGTCGTCGACCAATTCCGGGTAGACATGCCCGACGAAGAAACCCATGGATATGCCGAGCCGGACATACCGGGTTTGCCCGGCGTCCAGGTGCAGACTCAATGTGCGCGTGACCTCGGTAATGGTGGTGATCTCGTAGTCGCCGGGCGGGCGATCGACGTAGAAGAATCCTCGCGGAACGGCACTGCCGACGACATCGCCGTTGATCTTCACCGAGGGCTGGATGGCGGCGCCCAAGACGGTCGAGCGATAGACGAAGATGCGGCAGTTGTCCGCGGAGAGTGCCGGCAAGCTGCTCTGCATCTGCGAAAACTGCGGTCCGCTGGCGCATGCCGCCAGCAGCAGCAAGAGAATGCCGGCGATCACCGGCCTCGCCGCTGTCTTTGGAATAGCCATCTTCCCTCCCTGATTTGAATCGCGCCACGCGACCTATGGCGACCGGATCGTGCGTTTGATCTGGACCTCCGGATCGGCCGCGGTGAACGTGTGCTCGACCAGCAAATAGAAGCCGACGACGACATCCGCCTTCAGGACGACCGCGGCCTCGTAGACGTTGGAGGCCTCGACCGTCACGATCTGGTCGCTGGTTCGATACACGTCGCCCTGCGGGATGCGGCCGATCGCGTGCCACGTCGTCCCGGACTTCAGCAGTGTGGAAAAGCCTTCGCGGAGCCGCACATTCACGTCCTGCGACAGGGTCCATTCCGGTGCCGGCCCCGAGAAGGTCTCGAGCGTGGCCGGGACTTGCCTTACTTGAATGACGTCGAAGGCGCAGGCACCGAGCACCAGCACCGCGCCGAGCACCAGCAGCCGCAGAGCCCGCCTCCTTGAAGCGGGCTCGGGCCCGTCACAACGAGTTGAGGATGGCCTTCCGGCGCGTCTCATATTCCTCCGGCGTGATCAGATGCTGGTCTCGAAGCTGCTCGAGCGTGCGGAGGCGCTCCTCCGGCGTGAGAGCGGGCGCAGCTTGGGGCACGTTGCTCGCTGCTGGGGTTGCGGGTGGCGTCGCGGGCGCTGACGCCCGAGCCGGAGGCGCCGGGGTCGCCGCGACCGGAAGCGGCTGTCCGTTCGGCATTGCGATCTCCACCGCGTCGTAGGTCATGCCGACATACCGCGTCGCGCTGACGGAGCTGACCTCGTTATTGTTGAGCATGTGGACGGCCGATTTCACGACGTGACCGACACCCGGCGCATACCAGAGCGTCGTCTGGGCTACGGTTGGATTGGGTCCTGTCTCTTGCTCGGTCCAGTCGATGACGAACGTGTCGAACGTCCCCGCAGGCACGGTAATGCGCTCCTGACGGCCAACGCTGAATGTCTCTTGAAGGTCGCGGACGAAGTATCGGTCCGCTACCTGTACGGTGTTGCTGTCACCGACTTGGAACGACACGGTGTTGCCCACCTTCAGCGGCCAGAGCGTGTCCATCTCCTTTCTGGCAAGCTTCCCATATCCGTCGGCAAACACCGCATACCGCTCGCGCTTCTGCCCGGTCTCGTCGGTGTAGCCGCACCGGAAGCCGTTCGCCTCGGTAAATGTCAGCCGGCCGCCCGTGGAGTTTTGGATCACTGTACCCGCGGCCGGGCAGCGGAACTCCGCGGTTGGCGCTAAGGCCCCGTCGGGAGGTGAGGTCGCGCGCAACGTCTCGTCCGTAGGCGCCAGGACGATGCGCATCTTCTCGTCGTATTTGTTGTTGGCGCCCGAGGCGGAGTCGACGACCACGCCCACGAGTCCCCCGAGGATGATATTGCCGAAAGTGGCGGCCTCCAGGCCAGATTTGTTCAGGAACGAACCGGTCTGATAGCCCTCCTTGATGCAGCTGACGGTGATGTCGTCGTGGGTGCGTTGGACGTATATGGCGCCGGGAGTCGGGTTAACGTGGCCGATGACAAGGCCTTTGCGGCTCAAGCTGCAGTCCGCGCCTGAGGGCACCGTATCGAGCGTCAGGGTTTGCGAGGTTCCCGATATGACGGACGCGCATCCAGCAACACCGGCCATCATTGCAATGGCCGCAAGCCTACCCAGCAGCATCTCAAGCCCCCAATGTGCCCTCACTCCGGTCCAACTTTAGGGTGCACACCAATCCAGTGCAAGCCGCTCAGCGTCGAGGCACCGCCTGCAGGGTGCGCGGGTCGAGCGCATCACGGAGGCCGTCGCCCACGAGGTTGCAGGCGACCACCACCAGGAAGATGAGCAGGCCCGGATAGACCGCGAGGAGCGGTGCCAGCGTAATGGTCTCCTGCGCGCCCGACAGCATCGCGCCCCAGCTCGCGAGTGGCGGCGCGATGCCGAGGCCGAGGAAGCTCAGCACGGACTCCAGCAGGATCACGTTGCCGATCGAGAGCGCGGTCGCGACGATCACCGGCGAGGCCAGGTTCGGCAGGATGTGCACCAGCATGACACGCCGGGGCGTGGCGCCGAGGGCCACCGCCGCGCGCACGTAATCCTGCGCCTTGAGCGAGAGCGTGGCGCCGCGCACGATGCGCGCCACCGTGGTCCAGCCGACCAGCGCCACCAGCGCCACGATGCGATAGAGGCTCGCCAGCTCCGAGCGCGCGAGCTCCGGCGGCACGCCCAGCTTCCGGAGATCAATGGCCGCGAGCACGATCAGCAGTGGCAAGAGCGGTAGCGCGATCACCGCGTCGGTCATGCGCATGAGCAGGCCGTCGACGAGTCGGCCGCGGTAGCCCGCGACGAGGCCGATCGCGGTGCCGAGCACGGCGGCGGCCAGGGCGCCGGCGATGCCGACCTCGAGGGAGATGCGCCCGCCCTCGAGCAATCGCAGCAGCAGGTCGCGGCCGAGCTCGTCGGTGCCGAGCGGGTGGGCGAGGGAAGGCGCGGCCAGGCGGTGGTAGAGATCGACGGTATCGGTCTCGACGCCGAGCGCTCCAGTCAGAAACGCGGCGACGGCGAGCGCCAGGAGGAGCCAACCACTGGCCACGGCCGCGCGATTTTGCGCGTAGCGGCGCGCGAAGAGGCGGTTGCGCGGCGAGAGCGCGATCATCGATAGGTGATGCGCGGATCGATGGCGGCGTAAGCGATGTCCGCCGCGAGGTTGGAGAGCAGGGTCATGACGGTCGCCAGCAACAGCGCCGCGAGCGCGAGGTTGTAGTCGTTGCCGAGCACCGCGTCGTAGATGAGCTTGCCCATGCCGGGATAGGCGAACAGGGTCTCGGTCACCAGCGCCCCCGAGAACAATCCGCCGAAGGAGAGCGCCACGATGGTCACGACGGTCGTGATGGCGTTCCTGAGCGCGTGTCCCAGCATGACCCGCCGCTCGCTGGCACCCTTGGCGCGCGCCGTGCGGATGAAGTCCTGGCTCAGCACGTCGAGCAGACCCGCGCGCATGTAGCGGGCAAACGTGCCGAAACTCACGATGGTCAGGGTCATGACCGGCAGCAGCAGGTGCCGCGCGCGGTCGGCGAGCCCGCCGCCGCCGACGTCGGCGATGCCGCCGGCGGGGAGCCAACCCAACGTCGCCGCGAAGACCAGGATCAGCATCAAGCCGATCCAGAAGCTCGGCAGCGAGATGCTGGCGAAGGAGGCGAGATTGATCGCCTGGTCGAGCCGCGAGCGCGGCCGCAGCGCCGCCAGAACGCCGAGCGGCAAGGCGACGGCGAGCGTCAGGACGAAGCTCACGCCCATGAGGAGCGCGCTCCGTCCGAGTGGCGCCGCCAACGCCGCGAGCGCCGGCCGGACGTAGAGCCGGGAGTACCCGAGATCGCCCGAGAGCGCCGCCGCGACCCAGGCGGCGTACCGCTTCAGGAGCGGCTGGTCGATCCCCATCAGCGCCTTGAGCCGCGCCACGTCGGCCGAGGTCAGGTGCGGGTCTGATCCCAGCATGAGGTCGATGGGATCGCCCGGCATCAAGCCGATGAGGCCGTAGATCACGAACGACATGATGGCCACCACGACCACGGACTCGATCAAGCGGCGCAGGATGTGGCTGGTCATCGCGGGATCGAGTTCTCGCCCGCCCCCTCACCCGAACCCTCTCCCCGCTGGGGAGAGGGAGAAATCTGCGCCAACGTATTCCCCTCGCCCCAACGGGGAGAGGGTTGCGCAGCCTTAGCGAGCGTCAGTGACCCCCGGGTCACAGCCCGGGGGTGGGTGAGGGGGAGCATGGTGGCGTCAATATTTGATAGACAGTAGCATCTCGTCGCAGGAGGACCGTCGCATGTACAAACTCTATTACTACCCCGGAAACGCCAACCTGGCGCCGCATATGCTCCTGGAGGAGATTGGCGCGAAATACGAGCTGGTGCTGCTCGACCGCGACAAGCAGCAGCACAAATCGCCGGAGTATCTGAAGCTCAATCCGCACGGCCGGATTCCGACGCTCGTCGACGGCGACCTCGTGCTCTACGAGACCGCCGCGATCTGCCTGCATCTCTGCGACCGTCATCCGGAGGCGCGGCTCGCGCCCGAGCTCGGGTCGCCCGAGCGCGCGCATTTCTACAAGTGGCTGGTCTACCTCACCAACAGCGTCCAGGCCGAGATGATCATGTACTACTACTCGCAGCGCTGGGCCTCGACCGAGGCGGGTGCGGCCGATGTGAAGCGCCACGTCGAGCAGCATCTCAACGCCATGTTCGATACGATCGAGCAGAGCCTCGCCGAGAAGGGCCCCTACCTCCTCGGCAATCGCTACAGCGCCGCCGACCCCTATCTTCTGATGCTCGGGCGCTGGAGCCGCGGCTTCGGCCGGCCGGCACGCGCCCTGCCCAAGCTCGGCAAATTCATGGAGACGGTGGCGGCACGCCCCGCCGTGCAGCGCGCCTTCGCGGGCGAGGGCATTGCGGCGCCCTTCTACTGAGTGGCCTCGCCGGTGTCGCGCCAGTCCTCGATCCAGAGCGTCGACGGATTGAGGTTGCCGGTCGGCGTGACACCCGCGAGCCATTTCGGCAAGACGAACGTGTCGGCCCGGAAGAACAGCGGCAGGTCCGGTAGGGTCTTGGCGTAGATCTGCTGCAGCCGGTGCCAGAGCCGCTCACGCGCGCCGCGATCGAGGGTGATCTCGATCTCGTCCATGAGCTTGTCCATCTCGGGATTGCGATAGCCGGTATCGTTCTGTCCGCTGTAGCCATTCGCGGCCGACGGGATCTCCTCGGAGTTGAGCTCGCTCCGCGGCACATTCTCCGGCGAGCTCACCCAGCCGAAGAGCGCGAGCTCGAAGGCGCGCTTGCGCAGGGTCTCGCCGAACAGCACGCGGGCGGGCTGGTTGCGCAGGTGCGCCTCGACGCCGATGTCGCGCCACTCGCTCTGCATGATCTGCTCCAGGAGCTCGCGCGTACGATTGCCCGAGGTGGTCGCGAGGTCGAGCGACAACCGGTCGCCGCCGGCATTGCGCCGGATGCCGTCGTCGCCCGTGTGCCAGCCCGCGGCCTCCAGCAGCGCGCGCGCCCGCGCGGGGTCGTAGGGGTATTTGCGAACGTCGTCCGTATGAACCCAGTCGAGGGGATGTACGATCGTGTCCGCGACCGGCTGCTTGCCGCCGTACATGGCCTCGTTGATGCCCACGCGGTCGAGGCCATAGAGCAGCGCCTGCCGCACGTGCAAATCCGCGAGGATGGGGTTGTCCAGGTTGGGCGCCAGGTGCTCGTAGAAGAGACCGGGCTTGGTCAGCACCACGAACCGGTCGCTATGGCGCCGCTCGAAGGCGAGCGCCTGGTCGACCGAGATCTGGCCGACCTCGCCGGGGATCATGTCGATGGAGCCCGCGAGCAGGTTCGCCTCGAGCGCCGCGGTATTCTCCACCACCGACACCACCACGCGCTCGAAGGCGGGCGGGCGGCCCCACCAGGTCGGGTTGCGCTCCAACACCACGCGCGAGCCCGGCACCAGCTCGGTGATGCGATAGGGCCCGAAGTAAAGGCCGGGGTTGGTGGGATCGGTGTCGTAGCGCGTGCGGAACCGGTAGTTCGCGGGATCGGCGAAGGCCGCGCGCTCGATATGCGCGGGCAGCACCTCGAAATCGCCGAGCGCCT
>DATNIT010000095.1:0-3286 GCA_035604335.1 Allostellaceae bacterium
ATACTCCTGCGGCAGAAGCCTGCGCTCCCGCGCCCGCGCCGCCAGATCCTTCATCTCCGCCGAGATCGTGGAGAGCGATTTGGTCTCGGCCCTGCGAATCACCGGCGTGAAAAGCCCGCCTTCGATGGCCACCGCAACTCCGATATCGGAGTGCCGGAAGCGGAGTATGGCGGCACCGGCAGCGTCGGCGGCTTCGGCGCCTTCCGCCCACACCGCGTTCGCCGTCGGCACGCGCTGCAACGCCAGCGCATAAGCCTTGATGATGAAATCGTTGATCGACAGTTTACCCGCAATCGCGCTGTTGGCTTCTTCGCGCAACGCCAGCAGACGCGTGATATCGACGTCGATCGCAAGATAGAAGTGCGGGACGGTCTGCTTGGCTTCGACGAGCCGCCGGGCGATCGTCCGCCGCATGGCATCGAGCGGGACACGTTCGAATGGGGTATCGGCTATCGGCGCAGGTAATGCCGGAGACGTCCTGACTGCTTTGACGTCTGCTGCGTGAATGCGACCGTGTGGGCCGGAACCCTTGACCGTCGCCAGATCGACGCCCGTTTCCACGGCGAGACGCCGCGCCAGCGGGCTGACCTTGGCGCCGTTTGCGAGCGTGGCCGGGCCGAAATTGCGCGCCGGCGTGTGCACTTCGTTATACGGTTCCAGAGCTGCCGCCGCCTGCTTCGACGCCGTGACTGTCTTAAGCGGAGCGCCGCCGTTGTCGGCAATGATGGCGACAATTGCGCTGACCGGAGCCACTTCGCCCTGCCGTACGCGAATCTCCTTGAGTATTCCGGCGGAAGTGGCGGGCACTTCCATGGACACTTTATCCGTCTCGATCTCGAACAGGTTGTCGCCCGGCGCGACAGCGTCGCCCACCGATTTGAACCAGACCGTAATCTTGCCCTCGGCGACCGTTTCGCCGAGTTGCGGCATCAGCACTTCCATCTAAGTCCCCAAAGACCGTCTTATGGTCTCGACGATCCGGTTTACGCCGGGCATCGCGAGGTCCTCCAGAACGTCCGTGGCCGGAAGCGGAATGTGCGGCGTCGTGATGCGCACCGGCGGCCCGTCCAGATCGTAGAAAGCCTCATCGGCGATGATCGAAACCAGCTCCGCGCCCCAACCGCACAGCCGCGGATTCTCTTCCACCGTGAACAGCCGGTGCGTCCGCGCCACGGAGCCGAGCATCGTCTGCGTATCCATAGGGACCAGCGAACGCACATCGATCACTTCGCAATCCACGCCATGCTCCGCCTTGAGCTTCTCCGCCGCCGCAACCGCCCGCGGGACCATCAGAGCCAGCGCCAGGATGGTAGCGTCCGTGCCCGGCCGAACGATTTTGGCCACGCCCAGCCGATCCAAAATCTCTCCATCGGGCACTTCGCCCTTCGTGGCGTAAAGCGACTTGTGTTCGAGAAAGACCACCGGATCCGGATCGCGCACCGAAGCCGCCAGCAGACCGATCACATCCAGCGGCGTCGACGGCGCCACCACCTTCAACCCCGGGATCATCATGCACCAGTTCTCCACGCTCTGACTGTGCTGCGCGCCGAAACGCGCGCCGCCGCCGTTGGCCGTGCGCACCACCAACGGACACTTCGCCTGCCCGTTGGTCATATAACGGCTCTTCGAAAACTGATTGGCGAGATAGTCGAAACAAACCGCGATAAAGTCCGAGAACATGATCTCGGCGATCGGCTTCAGTCCGGTCATGGCCGCCCCCATGGCGGCTCCCATGATGGCCTGTTCCGAGATCGGCGTATCGCGCACGCGCAGCGGCCCGAATCGATCGTAGAGCCCGACCGTGGCCTTGAACACGCCGCCGGCTTTCGCTATATCCTCGCCCAGGAAGACGACGTCGGGATCGCGCTCCATCTCCTGCGCGATGCCGCGCGCCACCGCGTCGCGATAACTCAGTTCCGCCATGCCCAGCCTCCGTCCGCATAGACGTCGGTGGTCAGGATCTCCACCGGTGGCGGCGGGGCGGCTTTGCAGAGGGCCGTGGCTTCGTCAACTCTTTGCCGGACAACATCCTCAATTTCAAGCAGCACGGATTCACCGATGCCGGATTGCAGCAGGCGCTCGCGGTAAATGCGGATCGGATCGCGTTTCCCGCGCCAGAAATCCAGCTCGCCTTCGGGCCGGTACTTGGCCGGGTCGGCCCGCGAATGGCCGCTGTACCGGTAAGTCAGGCATTCGATCAGGGACGGTCCGCCGCCGGAGCGGGCTTTGTCGTAAGCCGTTTTAGCGGTGCGGTAGACGACATCGGCGTCCTGGCCGTCGATGATGATCGATTCCAGCCCGTAAGCGCTGGCGCGCCCGGCCGCGGGATCCTTCACCGCGGTCACATCGCCGATCGGGGTGTACTCCATGTAGAGGTTGTTTTCGCACACGAAAACGACCGGCAGTTTCCAGACAGCGGCGAAGTTCAGGCCTTCGTGGAACGCGCCGATGTTGGTGGTGCCGTCGCCGAAAAAGCAGGTCGAAACATCCTTGTCGCCTTTGTATTGCGCTCTCCATGCCGCGCCGCAGGCGATCGGGATGTGCGCGCCCACGATGGCATAGGAACCCATCACGCCGTGCTCGACCGAGGTCAGGTGCATGGAGCCGCCCTTGCCGCGCATGAGGCCGTTGTCGCGCTGCATCAGCTCGCCAAGGACTTTTTCGATCGACACGCCGCGCGCGAGCGTATGCGCGTGCCCGCGATAGGTGCAGAAGCTGAGATCACCCGGCCGCATGGCGACCGCAAAGCCTGCCGCCACCGCCTCCTGGCCGAGCGACAAATGGCTCGTGCCCTTGACCAGGTTCTGTAGGAACAAGTCGAAAGCGCGCTGCTCGGCTTGGCGGATCTCCACTTGCGTACGGTAGAGCTTGAGCCGGATCGGCTCGCCGATATCGTCGTTGACGCCCGTCGGGCGCGCCGCTGCAGGCATGCGGCCAGGTTGCTCATTCATCGGTCGCCCTCGGATCGGATCTCTTCTTTTGACTTGCGCCTAATCAGAGGGTCTTAGGTGAATTTGTCAACCGGCGCCAATGCCTGCGGCGTGCCGGTCAATTCCGGCAGCCAGTTCCCGCGGACGCCGCAGACGCCGTAGGGCGGATTAGCGCAGACCGTATGTCCCTTTCCTAGCGGAGGCGACTCACCCTCGATGCGAGGGCGAGGGTTGCCCGGATGGGCCGGGTAGAGCCTCGACGCAAGGAGGGCGAGTCGTGAGATATAGTAGCGAAGCTTTTGTGGCTTTTGATACGTCGAAGTTGCGCAATGCGGTGGCGATCGCGGAGGCGGGGC
>DATNIT010000096.1:0-15280 GCA_035604335.1 Allostellaceae bacterium
TCCTGGGCGATCCGCGTCTCCAGATCCACGTAGGCAAACAAGCTTCCCGCCCGCTGATCCGATCCCCGCATGACATCCCCCTGCAGCTTCACAGCCGCACTTGAATCATGCTCGAATCGCCCCGTCGAGAGTTTTTCAGCAACCTGCTAGCTCAGCTTGCCCAAGGGATCCCGTTCGATTGTCCGAAGCCCGGGACCGTCATCGCATTTTCCGACGGCCAGCGGCTCACTTTCGGCAATCGTGCCGGGTTTCGCTGCCAGGCTGTCGGGGCGGACGGCAAGGAAACGAACGAATACGCCGGGTTCGTTTCCCTGTCTGCCCTTCCGTCACTTGCCGCTGAGGACCTCGAGCGCTTCTGGCCGCTCAAGGAGCGCGCGGAACTCGCGTTCGCGACCCGTACGCCTGAGTTCTCCTCGGGAGGACTTCCGCAAGAGTGGATATCCAACCGCTATCGTGTCGTCGGCACGGAGCGCCTGCACCTCATCGCAGGGGATTTCGACACCGTGGTCGTCGAGCGACGCTTCCAGTTGCGCACCTTCGTCGAGAGCGTCGATGTAACGCAAAAGCTCTGGTATGCGCCAAGAATCGCTCATGTCGTGAAGATCGTGACCGACCGGGGGAAGTCCATGTATGTGCCAGGAGCGCTTCCCGGGCACATCGAGGCGACCGAGGTGACGGTACCCTAGTCGATCCAGACTGGACGCCGACTATCCCTTTTGCGCCGCCAGCCCCGGTGCCGGTCGGACAGAAACGACCTTGAAGGCATGCTCGGCGTGCGCGCCTTCGCGGACCGAGACGTATTCCCCCAAGCGGAACTTGTGCTCGGGGAAGCGGTGCAGCGGCTCGTCCTCGGGGCCGCCGGGCTCGTAGGTGATGAGCCAGCCGCCCCGCTGGTGCCTGATCTGGCCGACGGCGTCGCCCTCGCCTTCCCAGAAGCGATGCACGGTCGCGAGCTCCGGCGCCGGTTTGAGCGTCTTCTCGTCGATGCGGCCGTCGGGCAGGAGCGGCAGCACCATCTCGTAGCCGTGCCGCGTGCTGCCCTCGGGGAAATCGTGGCTGCGCGCGACCTCGATCCGAATGCGCGTCCAGGTCATCGTCCGACTCCCTTAGTGGGCGATCAGGATCGGCAGCAGGCTGCTGCCGACCACCTGCCGCGTGGCACCGCCGAGCAACATTTCGCGCCACGGCGCCTTGCCGTAGCCGCCCATCACCAGAAGGTCGGCGTTCTCCTCGCGGGCCGCCGCCAGCAACTGCTGGCCGACGGCGACGCCCGGGAGCGGCGCGCGATGGCGTCCCGTCGCGGCGATGCCGCGCCAGGCGAGCGCCTGTACGAGCGCCGATCCGTCGGACGTGTCGGTCGCGCCCGCGGTCAGCACGCGCACGGCCTTCGCATGGCGCAAGAACGGCAGCGCGCCGGTGACCGCACGCGCCGATTCCGCCGATGCGTTCCAGGCGATAGCGATGGTGACGCCGAGCTCCTTGGGCGGCTGCGCCGGCGCCAACAGCACCGGGCGCCCGCAGTTCATCAGCGTGTCCTCGAGCACATCGGTGTGCGGCTGATCGACCACGCGCTCGGACCGGCCGAGCACCACGAGGTCGAACAGGCGAGCGCGGCGCGGCACGAGATCGCCGGCAAAGCCGGTCTCCTCGCGCCAAGTGGCGGTCGCCTCGAGCGCCACGGTCTCGCCGGGCTTCAGCGTCGGCGGCTCGGCGCGCAGCGGCAGATTGTACGCGGCGACCGCTTGATCGAATTGCTGCTTCGCGCGGGCGGCCGCCTCGGCAACCTCTTGCGCGGTGCGCTCGATCAGGTCGCCCACGACCGGAGAACCGAAGCCGTCGCCGAAGGCGAGAGCCGCCTGGCGCGGGTCGGCGCGCACGTGAAAGCCCTCGACATGCGCCTCGAAACGCCGCGCGAGCCGGCAGGCGAGCTCGGCCGCGCCGTGGCCCGCCGAACCGCCGCTCGCCGCATAGACAATCGTTTGAATGCTCATCGCTTTGCTCCCCGGCGGCATGGGGCCGCCATCCGACCCGGCATGATCGCCGAACCAAAATGGACTGGCATTGAGCTAGGTCAATTCTATCAAACGGCTAGCGCTGCGCTTGCGACGCAGCCGGAAATGATTGGCGCGGCTCCTCGATCCCCGCGGGATCCTGATGGATGATTACCTCGGTGTGGGGAAACGCCTTCATCAGCGCCGCCTCCACTTCGTCGGAAACCCGATGCGCGTCGGCGAGCGTCATGTCCCCATCCATCTCCAGGTGCACCTGGATGAAGGCGGTCGGCCCCGCGGCGCGCGTGCGCAGGTCGTGCACCGCCGTGACCTCGGGATGGGCTTGCGCGATGGTGCGAATGCGCGCCCGCTCGGCATCCGGCAGCTCGTGGTCCATGAGCTGGACCAGAGCCTTCTGCGCCACTTGCCAAGCCCCGAAGATGATCCACAGCCCGATCGCGATGCCGAACAGGGGATCCGAGTAGGGCCAACCCGTCGTGCTCGAGACCAGCAGCGACAGGATCACGCTGGCATTGAGGATGACATCCGATCGGTAGTGCAGCTCGTCCGCGCTCACGACCAGCGAGCCCGTGTGGCGGATCACATAGCGCTGGTAGGCCACCAGACCGAGCGTGATCGCGATCGCGACCGCCATCACGGCGACGCCAATGACGGAATTCGTGACTCCCGTCGGTTGCGCCAGATGGCGCACCGCCTCGATGAACAGGAACACGGCGGAGCCGCCGATGAAGGCCGCTTGACCCAACCCCGCGAGCGGCTCCGCCTTGCCGTGGCCGAACCGATGCTCGCGGTCGGCCGGCACGAAGGCCTGACGCACGGCCATCAGGTTCAGGATCGAAGCCGCGGCATCGAGCACGGAGTCGAGCAGGCTCGACAGCAGGCTCACGGAGTCCGTGACGATCCAGGCCGCCAGCTTGATCGCGATCATCAACGCCGCCACCGCGACGGACGCGGTGGTCGCCCGCCTCATCAGCCGGGCGGCAAACCCGATGGTGCCAGCGGTCTCCGCGCTCACGGGTAGAGGCGCTCCTTCCGCCAGCCTTCCCCGGCACGGCGATAGACGATCCGGTCATGTAGTCGGAACGGCCGCTCATGCCAGAACTCGATCGCGATCGGCACGACGCGAAAACCTGACCAGTGAGGCGGCCGCGGCACCGGCCCGTTCCCGTAGCGCGCATTGGCCTCCGCGACGCGCCGCTCGAGCTCCGCTCGGCTCTCCAGCGTCCGCGATTGGTCGGAAGCCCAGGCGCCGATCTGGCTGTCCCTGGGACGCGATGCGAAATACGCATCCGCATCGGTATCGGCCACCCGCTCGCTCGTCCCCTCGATGCGCACCTGGCGGCCCAGAGACTTCCAGTGGAAACACAACGCCACCCGGGAATTACCTGTGATCTCGACGGACTTCCGACTCTCGAAGTTCGTGTAGAACACGAACCCTTGCGCGTCCGCACCCTTCAACAGCACCATGCGGACCGACGGCGTTCCGTGGCGCGTCGCCGTCGCCAATGCCATGGCGTTGGCGTCGCGCGGCTCCTTCTCGCGCGCCTCGGCGAACCAGCGCTCGAACTCCTCGAAGGGTTCCTTATAGGGGCTCCGGTCCACCGCCGCCTCGCATGCTGCCTGTTGCCGCCATCGTCACCATAGACCCAGATGCATGCGGAATCGATGACGGCGCCGAGCGCGGCTCCCATGCGCCGCGAACAGCGAGGCCGCTGACGCGCGCATTAATTGACAAGCCATTGTGACCCTAATAGCTTTCCACGCTGATCAAACGTGCTTTCGCGCCCGCCTCGCCCGGCCAGACCCGCGGCGGCTGGCGGCATGGGGTTCTCTGAAACTCGCGTTGATCTGCGACAGGAAATTCCGATCATGACCATATCAAAGCGGCTGAGGCTCGCGATCTCGCTGGCGCCGTTCCTCGGCGCCCTGGCCCTGGTGATCCCCGCTCAGGCGGCGCCGACCGGCGGGTCCGAGCACCATTTTGACGGCGGCGGACGTGGCGGCGACTTCCGCGGTGGCGATTTCCATGGCCGGCGCGAGTTCGGCAACCACTTCGGCTTCGGCTTTGGATACTGGGACCCCTGGTGGGGGCGGGGGTGGGATCCCGTGCAGTACTGGGGCTATCCCTATCCTTACTATTACCCCAACTACTATCCGCCCTACCCCGCCTACTACGCGCCGCCGCCGCCGGCACCCGTGCCTCAGGCGCCGATCCAGGCGACGGGCGCCCCGCCGCAGCAGTTCTGGTACTACTGCGACAATCCGCAGGGCTACTACCCATACGTGGCGAATTGCAGCAGCTCTTGGCGCCAGGTGGCGCCGACGCCGCCATCCGCATCAGGCAATACGATCACCCCAAAGGCAAAACAGTAGGGAGAAGCTCTAGTGAGACATGTCCATGTGATCGCCTGGGCGGCGATCGTGCTGCTGGCCGGCTGCGTCCCGGCGCCGCAGGGCCCGACCGTCCCGGTGATGCCGGCACCCAACAAGCCGTTCCAGGTGTTCCAGGAAGACCAAGCCATCTGCCAGAACTACGCCCAGCAGGTGATCGGACCGGCGCAACAGCAGCTGCAGAACCAGCAGCTCGGTAGCGCCTTGATCGGCACCGCCCTCGGCGCCGGAATTGGAGCGGCCGCGGGCGGCGGCAGGGGCGCCGCGATCGGCGCGGGCGCGGGCGCCCTCGCAGGCACTGCTTACGGCGCCAACGCCGCCGGCTACGAGTCCATGAACATGCAGCAGCGCTACGACATGGCTTATTCGCAGTGCATGTACTCCAGGGGCAATCAGGTGCCGGGCTTCCAGCCGCCGCCGAACTACCCCTACCCGCCGCCGCCGCCGCAGTAATCGGCGGGACAGCCGAGGAAGCGTTAGATCAAGCGGGGCGGCAGGAACACTGCCGCCCCGTTTTGCTAACCGCATACTGGACATCCGGGGCTCAGACCCGCATATGCTGCGCCGACCATGAAAGACCCCTACACCGTTCTGGGCGTCAGCAAGACCGCTTCGCCCGAGGATCTCAAGAAGGCCTATCGCCGGCTCGCGAAGAAGTTCCATCCGGACCTCAACCCCGGCAACAAGGCGACCGAGCAGCAGTTCAAGGAGGTCACCGGCGCCTACGAGCTGCTGTCCGACCCCGAAAAGCGCGCGCGGTACGACCGCGGCGAGATCGACGAGACGGGGGCGGAGAAAGCGCCCAGGGGCTTCTCCCATGGCCAGGGGCCCGGCGGCGCGAGAGGCCATCACGGCGCACCAGAGGGCTTCTCGGTCGAGGACATCCTGGCCGAGATATTCGGCGGCGCGGGCGGCGGTTTCCGCGGGGGCGGCTTCCGCGGCGGCACCATGCGCCAGCGCGGCGCAGACACCCAGCATCACCTGCGCATCCCATTCCTGGAGGCAGCGCTCGGGGCCAAGAAGCGCATCACCCTGCCGGATGGTCACAGCATCGACCTCGCGATCCCCGCAGGGATCGAGAGCGGCCAGACCCTGCGCCTCAAAGGCCAGGGAGAGCCCGGCCACAACAGCGGACCGGCTGGCGACGCCTATATCGAGATTGAGGTCGATCCGCACCCTCTGTTCCAGCGCAAGGGCCGCGACATCCACATCGAGGTGCCGGTGACCCTGCCCGAGGCGGTGCTGGGCGCCAAGATCACCGTGCCCACGATCCATGGATCGGTCTCGGTCAAGGTGCCCCGGGGCGCGAACACCGGCTCCCTGCTGCGGCTCAAGGGCAAGGGCCTGGCGGCCAGCTCCGGCAACACCCTCGGAGATCAATACGTGAAGCTCCGGGTCGTCCTGCCGGAGCCGCCTGACCCGGAGCTTACGCAGTTCCTGGAGCGCTGGGCCGAGCGCCATCCCTACGATGTCCGGGGCAAGCTCGGCACGGGCTGAAGAAAGCCGTCCGGCCAAGCGGCGGTAGAGCAGCGGCGCGGCGACTGCGCGTTCTGGCCGAGTAGCTTTCCCAGCAAGGAGACGATAGCTTTGCGCCCGCGCTTGAATGCGACAGCGTCGGGGGGCGGGGTCCGTGAAGCAACAACAGGCGAAGAATTTTCGCGAGATCGCGAAGCTCATCCTGGATTCCGCCGCCGAGGCGGAAACCGAGCGCGACCGCGACGAATGCCTGATGCTGGCGCTCTTTTACGAGCAATCCGCGCGCGAGCTCGAGCAGCGCACCAAGCAGCGCCTGCACTGACGCGCCGCGGCCGCCGCTGCCGTTATCTCGACTGCGATGACGCTGCACTCGCCCTGTCAATGAGGTCGAGAAGATCCTGCGTCTCGAACGGCTTTGCCAGCGAGTAATTCGCACCGAACCTCTCCGCCATGTCGAGATACGACCGTGAGGTCGCCCAGGCGCCGGACATCGCGATGATCTTCAGATTGGGCCAGCGATTGCGCAGCTCGCGGATCGTCTCCAGACCCTCCATTTCCGGCATGATGATGTCGGTGATCACAATATCGATGGGGGTCTCGGCGAGCGCCCGCAACCCCGCCAACCCGTGCTCCGCCGTGATGACCGTGTGCCCGTTACCGGTCAGCGTGATCGCCAGGCTGCAACGCAGATCCGGGTCGTCGTCGATCAGCAAGAGGGCCGCCATTCTCAGTTCCCGTTTTTCAGCGCGGCGCGCAAACTCTCCGCGAGCTCTTTCATCTCGTAAGGCTTGGTCAGCAGACGAATGCCCGGCGGCATACAGTTGTCGCGAATGATTGAGTGGTCGATGTATCCGGAGGTCAACAATACCTTGATCCCGGGCCTGACCTCGGCGGCTTTGATGGCGAGGTCGATCCCGCTGATTCCACCGGGCATGACGACGTCGCTGAAAACGAGGTCGAAGGGCCTCTCGGCGAGCCGAGCCAGGGCGGTGGGACCGTCCTGGGCCTCAACGGCCATGTAGCCCAGCCTGCGGATGTAGCGGAGGACCGACCCGCGCACGAGGTCGTCATCCTCCACGACGAGGATTGCCTCCACACCGGTGGGCGCCGCCTCGAATTCCATGCCGTCGTGCACGGTCGCAGGCGCTTTCGGCTCAGCAACCGGCAGGTAGATCTTGACCGTCGTGCCTCGGCCGAGTTCGCTCATGATCGTCACGTGGCCGTTCGACTGTTTGACGAACCCGTACACCATGCTCAGGCCCAGGCCGGTGCCCTTGCCGACATCCTTGGTGGTGAAAAAGGGGTCGAAAGCTCTAGCGGCCACGTCGCCATCCATTCCCGTGCCCGTGTCCCCGATCCCGATCAACACGTAGCGCCCGGGCTCGAGGTCGGGATAGGCGGAGCAATAGGGCTCGTCGAGGAAGGCCTCGGCGACTTCCACGGTAAGTGTCCCGCCTTTCTCCATGGCATCCCTGGAGTTGATCGCGAGGTTGAGGATCGCGTTCTCGAGCTGACCGGCATCGGCGAGCGCCGGAGGAACCTCTTTCGCCATGTTTGTCTGGATCTCGATGTCCTCGCCCAAGGTCACGTGAAGGAGCTTGAGCATCGAGGTCACCTTGTCGACGATGGCGATCTCCTCGGTCCTCAACGGTTTCTGCCGCGCGTAGGACATCATGCGAGAGGTGAGATCCTTGCCCCGCCGCGCTGCCCGCTGACACATCACCGCGAGCTCGTGCTGCTGGCCCTCCAGCCGCATGGCCAACACCGTCGAAGAATTCAGCACGACCGCCAGCAGGTTGTTGAAGTCATGGGCGATCCCCCCCGTCAAACGGCCGATCGCCTCCATCTTTTGCGCGTGACGCAGCTGATGCTCGAGCATGAGCCGCTCGGTAACGTCTTCGAGCGCAACCACCAGGGACGCGAATGCGCCATCGCGGACGATGGGCGCGCAAGAGACGACGACGTCTCGATCCTTTCCGTCCTTGCGCTTGCACCGAATCTGTTTCCCGACATCAGACTGGCCCGACTTGGTGCGCTCCAGACTTTCCAAGACGGCGGGGCAGTCTTCGAAGGGGCGCCCCACGACTTCGGCCGCGGCATAGCCGAAGATCCTCTGCGCTGCGGGATTCCAGGACAGGATGCGCCCCTGAGGATCCAAGGTAATGAGAGCGAAGGGTGCGGCTCGGACCACCGAGGAAAGCTCGGAGGTGCGTTGGTCTACCAGCGACGCAAGCTGCACCAGCCGGCGGCGCTCGCGGAACAGGTAGCCCGTGATGAACAGGGTCACGACGAGTCCGACAGAAAGCCACGCATAGGGGGCCGTGGAGCGTAGCGCCCGCATTTCCGAGCCGGATGTATCGAAGACCAAGGTCCAATGCCCGCCGAGCGCATCGAAGGTCCGATTCAGCCGAGATCCATCGGCCTCCGGCGCCGAAAGCTCGGCGGGACCGCCGACGAACTTGCCGATGTCGGGAGAATAGACTGCCGCGGCCTCGAAGCCCGGGGCAGGCGCAACAGGGTTTGCATCGGACCCAATGAAGCAGGTGATGGTTTCGTTGATCGGCGGCGTATCCGCGATCGCCTCCCGCAAGAGGTCCTCGATCGCAAAGCTGGCGACCACGAACCCACGTAACGTGGCCCGCCGCTCCTCGACGGTCTCGGGCAGGACGTCGCCGGTGTAGACTGGAGAGAAGACCCGGTAGCGAAAGCCTGGCGGCGACGCGGTCCTGTCTATGAGCGGGTCCAACTTGGTGCCGACCGGCGTTCCACGGTCGCGTGCCAACAGCGCCGCGCTGCGTCGATTTGGCGTGGAAATCGCGTCGAAGCCGATCGGCGCGCGGCCGCCGGCGAATCTCGCGCTCGAAAGGATAGGGAAATACTCGTCGCGGTCGGCAGATCGAACCAAGCTGCCATCCGACCCCTGGTCAACGATCTCAAAGCCTGGCATTCCGCCGGTCCGTGCCGAGGTCTCGAAGGCCGCTCTCTGTGCCCCGTCTACACGAGGTGCCCAGCTGACCGACGAGGCGGGATCGTTGGCCCGGTGCGTCCGCCGGACAAAGCGCTCGAGCAACGGGCTATCGATGATTCCAAGGCTTGCAATATAGGCCGCCGCCACCAAGCCGCTGCGCTCGGCATCGGAGATTTTCTCCTCCATGTCCCTCGCCCGCCACTCCGCACGGAATTCCAGCACGCTGCGGACGCGCGCGCTATCCGATTGCTCCGTGAGCACGAAGACGGCGATCGATAGCCCCACGCCGACGACGGCGATGGCGATCAGCGAAAGCGGTCGGGCGACCCGCTCGAGGGGCGTGTCTCTGCTCGGCGTGACGTGCGGGCCGGCATCGGCTTTCGCTTGAGCTGGTTCCATGCGCCAAACCACTCAACCCCCTTGCTGATATCTTTGCGAATTCTTCGCATGTACCCTCGCCCGCGGCCCGACTGCCACGAAAGCATCGCATTCAGGCCATGGGCGCGGCCGGCATCGCCTTGATCTAGATCAACAGAATCGAACAATGTCGCGGGAGCCCAACCGCGGTTGCACCTTTCGCGTTGGCGAGTGCTGGGGGCATCCCGATTTTCAGGCCCGGGCGTCGTTCCGGCTTCCGCCCCTCATATCGCCGCTAGCGGCTTTCGTGTAGGATGCCGCGCGCTTCATGCATTGGCATTGAACATCAAGGAGTTGAGGCACCATGACGCAAGCGCGGCCGATCATGGAAGGCAAGCGGGGCCTGATCATGGGCGTCGCCAATGAGCGCTCGCTCGCATGGGGCATCTCCAAGGCGGTGAGCGCGCAGGGCGCCGAGCTCGCCTTCACCTTTCAGGGCGAGGCGCTGGAAAAGCGCGTGCGGCCGCTCGCCGAGACCCTCGGCAGCACCTTCGTGCTCGACTGCGACGTCACGAATGAGGCGAGCGTCGCCGCGGTATTCGCGGCCTTGACCGAGCGCTGGGGCCGGCTCGATTTCCTCGTGCATGCCATCGCGTTTTCCGACAAGGAGGAGCTCAAGGGGAAATACGTCGAGACCACCCGCGGCAATTTCCTGCGGACGCTGGAGATCTCCTGCTACTCCTTCACCGACCTCTGCCGGCGCGCCGCGCCGCTGATGACCAATGGCGGCAGCTTGCTGACCCTCACCTATTACGGCGCGGAGCGGGTGATGCCGCATTACAACGTCATGGGCATCGCCAAGGCCGCGCTCGAGGCGAGCGTGCGCTACCTCGCGGTCGATCTCGGCGGCCAGAACATCCGCGTCAACGCGATCTCAGCCGGACCGATCAAGACGCTGGCAGCGGCCGGCATCGGCGATTTCCGCTACATCCTGAAGTGGAACCAGTACAACTCGCCCTTGAAGCGCAACGTCACCATCGAGGATGTCGGCGGCTCGGCGCTCTATCTGCTCAGCGATCTCTCCGCGGGCGTGAGCGGCGAGGTGCACCACGTCGATTGCGGCTATCACGTGGTCGGCATGAAGGCGGTCGACGCGCCCGATATCTCCGTCGTCTAGCGAGGCGCGCTTGGCGGGCAACAGCTTCGGCACGCTCTTCCGCTTCACCACCTGGGGTGAGAGCCACGGTCCCGCCATCGGCGCGGTGGTCGACGGCGTGCCCCCGCGCATTCCGCTGGCCGAGCCCGACATCCAGCATTGGCTCCACCGCCGCAAGCCCGGCCAGTCGCGCTTCACCACCCAGCGCCGCGAGCCCGACCAGGTGAAGATCCTCTCGGGCGTGTTCGAGGGCCAAACCACGGGCACGCCAATCCAGCTGATGATCGAGAACGTCGACGCGCGGTCAAAGGACTACGACGAGACCAAGGACCGCTTCCGGCCAGGCCACGCGGACTACACCTACTGGGCCAAATACGGCATCCGCGACTACCGCGGCGGCGGCCGCGCGTCCGCCCGCGAGACCGCGAGCCGAGTTGCCGCCGGCGCGATCGCCCGCAAGATCCTTGGCGCCGGCGTTACGATCCGCGGCGCGGTGATCCAGATCGGCCCGCACAAGATCGACCGCGCGCGCTGGGACTGGGCCGCGGTCGAGGATAATCCCTTCTGGTGCCCCGATCGGCAGGCGGCCCAGGCCTGGGAGGGTTATCTCGACGAGGTTCGCAAGCAGGGCTCGTCGGCGGGCGCCGTGATCGAGGTGGTTGCGAGCGGCATTCCCGTCGGTCTCGGCGAGCCGATCTACGACAAGCTCGACGGCGATCTCGCCCGCGCGCTCATGACCATCAATGCCGTCAAGGCCGTGGAGATCGGCGCCGGCTTCGCGGCGGCGGCGCTCTCGGGCGAGGAGAACGCGGACGAGATGCGCATGCAGGACGGCCGCGTCACGTTCCTTTCCAACAACGCCGGCGGGATCTTGGGCGGCATCTCCACCGGCCAGGACATCGTCGCGCGCTTCGCGGTCAAGCCCACGAGCTCGATCCTGACGCCCCGCCGCACCGTCGACATCCACGGCCACGACACCGAGATCTCCACCAAGGGCCGGCACGATCCCTGCGTCGGCATCCGCGCAACGCCCGTGGGCGAGGCGATGATGGCTGTTGTGCTAGCGGATCACCTGCTGCGTCATAAGGCACAGTGCGCGTGACGGGGGAGCCGTCGGCTCGGCGATGAGGTAGCAGCTGGACCGGCTCAGATGGCATGATCGATCTGCGAAACGAAGAAATCCTTCCTGCGCTGCGCAGCTTGATCAATCAAGGGTGCGGCGAACGTCACTTGGTCGCGCTCGCGCGATTGTCTCTGCATACATTGCCTTCGATGGTCTTACCGAGCGAATTGCCCATAATTCAAAGGAGCACACATGATCGACCGTCCCGGCATCCAGGATCTGACCCAAGCCGTGCAACGGTATTTCGACCTCATGTACGACGGCGATACAGCGCGGTTCGATCGCGTCTTTCGCTCGACCGCCCAACTTCATGGATTCCGCGAGGGCCAGATATCGATGTGGCCGGCCCCGCAATACAAGGAGATCCTCGCCGGCCGGCCGTCGCCGAAGTCGCTGAACGCTCCGCGCGAAGAAGAGATCCTGCTGGTGGATTTCGCGTCCGCCACGCAAGCGCTCGTGAAGGTGCGGGTCCGGATCAATGCCGTCGTCTTCGTGGACTATCTGACCTATCACCGGATCGACGGCGACTGGCTGATCACGTCAAAGGCCTACCACGTCGAACGCAGCGATCCCGCAACCGCGGCCCAGGCGACGCGCTGAGGATCGGATTAGGAACTCAAACTGAGATCCATGACTTCACCTGGCTTGTACTTGATCCGAAGCTGGAAAAACTTGGCGAGCGAAAGGATTTATCGCAGCGAGCGCGTGCGGGCTTTTGCCTCGCTCGACCACGCGAAGGCGAGACTGCGCTTGCGGGCTTTGGACGCGGCAGTGACGCTTGAAGGTCTGGCCCAACTCGAGACCGTTGGCCTCCACAAGCTCAAGGCTCGGAGGCGTGAGCAGTGGGCCGCGTCGGTCAACGGACCCCGGCGCATCTGCTTCGTATTTCGTAACGGAGACGCGTAGGATGTCGAGATTGTCGCCGATCACCGAGGCTGATCCGATGGCCATACACCCCGGCGAAGTCTTGAAGGAGGAGATCGATGCGCGTGGACTGAGCGCCAATCAATTGGCTCTGGATCTGGGTGTTCCGTCCGGCCGCATTACGGACATCCTGAATGGAAAGCGCGGTATCTCCGCCGACACGGCGCTTCGTCTCGCGCGGTATTTTGGCAACGAAGCGCGGTTCTGGCTCAATCTGCAGCTTCTCTATGATCTAGAAGTGGCGGAGAGCGAACACGGACGCGAAATCCGAGCCCGCATTCGCCCCTCGAAAGCGGCTTAACTGCCGCAACGGAGCCCCCATGCCCCAACCCGACCACATCTCCGCCCTTCCGGTGCCGGAGCCCGCGCGGCTCGATGCGGACATCCAGGCGGTCTACCAGAAATGCATGGAGAAGCTTGGCCTCGTGCCGAATGTGCTGCGCGCCTACAGCTTCCATCCGCAGAAGCTGCGCAATTTCATGACCATGTACAATGAGCTCATGCTCGGCGACTCCAAGCTGAGCAAGCTCGAGCGCGAGATGGTGGCGGTCGTAGTCTCGTCCGCCAACCGTTGCTACTACTGCCTCGTCGCCCACGGCCAGGCGGTTCGGCGGCTCTCCGGCGACGCCGAGCTCGGCGAGATGATGGCGCTCAATTACCGCGTGGCGAAGCTGAGCCCGCGCCAGCGCGCCATGCTCGATTTCGCCTGGAAGCTCACCGTAACGCCGCATCAGGTCGAGGAGCCGGACCGGGCGGCCCTGCGCGCCGCCGGCCTCGACGACGCCGAGATTTTCGATCTCGCCGATGTCGTCGCGTTCTTCAACCTCTCGAACCGGATGGCCTTCGCCCTCGACATGATGCCGAACCGGGAATACCACCGCCTCGACCGCTGATCGGGAGCTCCGCCATGCGCCGCTTCATCGTGGGATTCTTCGCCGTCATCGGCATCTTCGTCAGCGTCATCGTTGTTGCCCTCGTAGCCCTGGCCATATGGGGCTCCTCCGCATCCGTCCCAGTCGCCGAGGGCACCGTGCTCGGCTTGGACCTGACCGAAGGCCTTTCGGACGTAGCGCCGCGCGAGGGCCTGGCCGCGCTGCTCGGGGAGTCGAAGCCCACGCTGCGCGACATGCTCGACGCCATCGAGGGCGCCGGGGACGATCCGAAAGTGAAAGGCGTGTTCGCGCGCGTCGGCGGCGACGACATTCCGACGGCTCAGGCTCAGGAGGTCCGAGACGCGATCGCCGCGTTCCGCGCCAAGGGCAAGTTCGCCATCGCGTATGCCGACACGATCGGCGAGTTCGGAGCCGGTACCCACGCCTACTATCTCGCCGCCGGATTCGACGAGATCTGGCTCCAGCCTCAAGGCATCGTCGGGCTCTCGGGACTGAGAACGGAGGCGCCCTTCTTTCGCGGTCTCCTCGACAAGCTTGGCATCGTGCCGAGCTTCGATCATCGCGAGGAATACAAGACCGCGATGAACATGATCACCGAGCGGCAGATGACGCCGCCGCACCGCGAGGAGACCGAGGCGATCCTGAACTCGGTCTTCGGCCAGATCGTGCGCGGAATTGCCCACGATCGGAAGCTCGAGGAAACGCAGGTGCGCGCGCTGGTCGACCGCGGGTTGCTGCTCCCTGAGGAGGCACTGCAGGCGCATCTGATCGACCACGTGGGCTACCGCGACGAGGCGGAGGCGGCGGCCAAGGCGCGCGCCGGCGCGGGGGCGGCGCTGGCGACCGCGCTCAACTACCTCGACCGTGCCGGTCGGCCGCACCAGAAGGGCCCTACAATCGCCTTGATCTACGGCACCGGCTTGATCCAGCGGGGCGCCAGTACGCCGAACCCGTTCTCAGCGTCGGGGCTCATGGGCGCCGACACGGTGTCGCGCGCCTTCGACAAGGCCGCGCGCGACGGCGATGTGAAGGCCATCCTGTTCCGGGTCGACAGCCCCGGCGGATCGGCGGTCGCCTCCGAGACCATCTGGCGCGCGGTGCTGCGAGCCCACGAAAGCGGCAAGCCGGTCGTCGTCAGCATGGGCGCGGTCGCCGGGTCCGGCGGCTACTACGTCGCGGCACCGGCCGACAAGATCGTCGCAGAGCCCGCGACGCTCACGGGCTCGATCGGGGTGCTGGCGGGCAAGTTCGTCTTGAGCGGACTTTGGGACAAGATCGGCGTCAGCTGGGACACGGCGAGCGAGGGCGCCAATGTCGACATGTTCAGCACCCTTAAGGATTTCTCGCCGGCCGAGCGGCAGCGCTTCGAGGCTTTTCTCGATGGAGCCTATGACACCTTCAAGGACCGAGTCGCCCGAGGCCGGAAACTCGGCCAGGACGCGGTCGAGAGCGTGGCCAAAGGCCGTGTCTGGACCGGCGAGGACGCCAGGGCGCATGGGCTCGTCGACGAGCTCGGCGGCTTCAGCACCGCGCTTCGTCTGGCGAAGCAGGCCGCGAAAATCCGGGACGACCAGGACGTGACCCTGAAGCTCTATCCGCGGGCCGAGACCGTGGGCGAAACCTTCGGGCGGTTGATAGGCCGGTCGCCGCCCAACGACCAAGCGGCGGGAAGCGGCGCGTTCGCACAGAAGATTGCGCAGCTGCGGGCGCTGCTCAGCCAGATGGAGCTCGCGAGCCAACCGCCGGGCTCGGCGCTCATGCCGGCGGTGCCGGCGCCCTAGAGCCTGATCCGCTCGTATCGAATCGATGCGAGCGGTGAATCAGGCTCTACAATTTTGAATTAGCAGGCTGCTGAAAAACTCTGCACTGATTGCGATTTTCTTTGGGGATGCGAGCGGTGGCGAGTTTGATGTGTGGCTCCAGGCACCGGGAGCGAGTGGGCTCAAGCTGGCGCGGCGAGCAGCTTTGGCAATCGGACGA
>DATNIT010000097.1:0-8224 GCA_035604335.1 Allostellaceae bacterium
GCCGGCGCTGTCACGCTGACCACCACGGGGAGCGGCGGCACGGTGACCTTGCTCGCCTACACGCCGGCCTCCGGCGCGGGACCGGGCGTCAACGCGGGTGGCGGCTTCGCGGGTGCGAGCCAGAATGGCGCGGCAGGCTCCATCGTGATCGATGGCAACGTCATCGCGGCGCAGGCATCGACGCTCGCCAACAGCTCGCAGACGCCGACGCTCGCGCTGAGCGATGTCGGTGCCGGAGTGCATCCGCTCATGGTGAACGGCACGATCAACGATTCGATCCCGGGCTCGGAAGCGCTGAGCCTCGCGTCGAGCAGCACACTCACGGTGGTTGGTGCGATCGGCGCCGGCAGCGAGCTCGCGGGCGTCTCGATCTCGGGTGGCGCGGTTGTGCTACCGAACATCGGCACCAGCGTCAGCGCAGGCGCCGGATCCACGGTGATCGTGCAGAGTGGTGGCGATATCACGCTTTCGGGCACGACCTATTATGTGGCCAAGGATTTGGCGCTGACACCGTCGGGTGCGGGCGCCATCCAGGTCACGCACTCGCCGACCAAGATCACGGCGGGCACGACGATTTCCCTTGGATCGATCAACCTTAACGGCAACACCGTTAACGTCGATCCAACCGGCGGAGGAGCCCAGACCAGCAGCACGACGACCGGGTCGAGCTCCGGCGCCAACCTCACCAAGGCCGATCTCGCCGGCGCCAATCTTCAGGGTGCCAATCTCTCCAACAGCAACCTCTCGGGCGCCGACCTTGCTGGCGCCAACCTTCAGAAGGCAAACCTCTCGGGCGACAATCTCTCGGGCGATAATTTCTCGGGCGCCAATCTGCAGAGCGCCAACCTCACCGGCGCGGGTGCGAGTGCCGGCGCCGGCAGCGGCCCGCCGCCGCCGGGTGGGGGCTTGATCGTGCTGACCGGCGGCGTCAACGGGCCCGGGGCGTTGATGCTTTCCACCAGCCCGACGAACGGCAGCGTGGTGATCGACGCCAGCATTGGCGCGACGGCGCCGATTTCGAGCCTTTCGGTGACCGCCGCAGCCACCACGCTCGGCATGGGTCCGCCGCTCTCGATCGATACCAATCACGGGCCGGTGTCGTTCGGCGGCGCGGTGGTCCTCGACGCGCCCGTCTCGATAAATACCAGCAGCGGGTCTGGGTCGGGCACCGGCACCATCACGTTCGGCGGTTCGGTCAGCGGCGCCTTCTCCCTCGGTGCGACCGGCGGGACCATCGTATACGCGGGCTTCTCTGGGATCGACTTCAACGGCGCCAATCTCAAGGGCACCCTCCTCGCGAACTCGCCGCCGCCAGTGGTCAATTCTCCGCCGCCCTTCACGGAACCGCCGCCGCCAACTGGGCCCCATATCCCGAGCCCGCCGCCAAATACCAATTACTCGGGCGCGAACCTAGCTGGCGCCAACTTCTCGGGCGACAATCTTAAGAACATTAACTTCTCGGGTGCCAATCTCGCCGGTGCCGACTTCGCAGGTGCCAACCTTCAGGGTGCCAATTTCCAGGGAGCCAATCTGACGGGTGCCAATTTCGAGGGTGCCAATCTTCAGGGCGCGACGTTCTGAACCCGCATTTCTCGGCGGCACGCCCTACTCTCCCCATTGTCGTCCGCGGAGCACCGGCGGGATAAGCAAACAGCGAGTCCGTAGCGCGCGAGGGCGATTGCGGCTACAGATTGTGCCGCGTTTCCTTCTCTTCCGGACCTCCCCTCATGCCGACATCGACCCGCGTTCCCGCGCCCGCGAACCTCCCTGGCCTGAAATGGCGGTGCATCGGGCCGCCGCGCGGTGGGCGCGTGGTCGCCGTCGCGGCCGATCCCGCGAACAAGATGGTGGCCTATTTCGGCGCTTGCGCCGGGGGCATCTGGAAGACCATCGACGGCGGCGTCTACTGGCGCTGCGTCTCCGACGGGTTCATGGGGAGCGCCGCCGTCGGCGCGGTCGCGGTGGCGCGCTCGGATTCCAATGTCATCTATGCCGGCACCGGCGAGACCACCATCCGGGTGGACGTCTCCTACGGCGACGGCGTCTACAAGTCGATCGATGCCGGGCGGACCTGGTCCCACGTCGGCCTCAAGGCCAGCAAGCACATCGGCCGCATCGCCATCCACCCGCGCGATCCCGACATCGCCTTCGTGGCGGCGCTCGGCGACATCTTCGGCCCTCATGAGGAGCGCGGCGTCTTCCGCACGAAGGACGGCGGCAAGACTTGGGCGAAGGTGCTCTACCGCAACGCCGACACCGGCGCGGTCGACATCTCCCTCGACCCCGACAACCCCCGCATCGTTTTCGCGACCCTCTGGCAGACGCGGCGCAACTTCTGGAACCTCTCGAGCGGCGGGCCCGGCAGCGGCCTGTTCCGCTCCATGGACGGCGGCGACACCTGGGAGGAAATATCCGCGGCGCCGGGCCTGCCCCCGCGCCCACTGGGTAAAATCGGCGTCAGCGTCTCGCCGGCGCGGTCGGGCCGCGTCTTCGCGCTCGTCGAGGCGATCGGCTACGACGCCGGCCTCTACCGCTCCGACGACTACGGCCGGCGCTGGACTCAGGTGTCGTCGCACCGCGACCTCATGCATCGGCCCTGGTACTACATGCACGTCTTCGCGGACACGCGCGACGCCGAGACCGTCTACGTCTTGAACGTGCAGATGTGGAAATCGATCGATGGCGGCGTCGGCTTCACCGAGATCAACACGCCCCACGGTGACAACCACGATCTCTGGATCGATCCCGTCGACCCCGACCGGCTGGTCCAGGGCAACGACGGCGGCGCCTGCCTCTCCTACAACGGCGGCACGACGTGGTCATCGATCTACAACCAGCCGACGGCGCAGTTCTACCGGATTGACACCGACAACCGGCATCCCTATCGGGTCTACGGCACGCAGCAGGACAACACCTGCGCGGCCGTGCCCTCCTCGACCATCTGGGGCGCCATCACGCTCGGCGACTGCAGCTATCCCGGCACCGGCGAGAGCGGCTTCATCGCGGTGCATCCCAAGGACAACGACATCGTCTATTGCGGCGCGATCGGCTCGAGCCCGGGCGGCGCCGGCGCGCTGCAGCGCTACGACTACCGCACCGGCCAGATCCAGCTGGTCAACGTCTGGCCGGAGGGATCGCGGGGCGTGGCACCCAAAGACCTCAAATACCGCTTCGCCTGGACCTACCCGATCGTGTTCTCGCCGCACGTGCCTCACGCGCTCTACGCCGCGGGGAACCACGTCTTCCGGAGCCACGACGACGGCATGACCTGGCAGGAGATCTCGCCCGACCTCAGCCTCAACGACAGGACGCGCCAGGGCCATTCCGGCGGCGACGTCACCCGCGAGAGCGCCGGCGCCGAGATCCACGCGACCTGCGCCTCGGTGGTGGAATCGCCCCATCGCAAGGGCGAGATCTGGGCCTCGACCGACGACGGGCTCGTCCATGTGAGCCGCGACGACGGCGCCTCCTGGCGGAACGTGACGCCGCCCGGCATGCCCGCGCTCGCCTATGTCCGCTGCGTCGAGATCTCCGCGCACGACCCCGACACGATCTACGTGAGTGCCACACGCTACAAGCTCGCGGACTATGAGCCCTACCTCTTCCGCAGCACCGATTCCGGCAAGAGCTGGCAGTCGATCAACGGCGATTTTCCCGCGGGCGAGATCACCCGCGTGGTGCGCGCCGATCCGCAGCGGAAAGGCTTGCTGTTCGTGGGCACCGAGACCGGCGTGCTCATGAGCCTCGACGACGGGTTGAGCTGGTCGCGCCTCGCCTGCGGCCTGCCCGTCGTCCCGGTCTACGACCTCAAGATCAAGGGCAGCGACCTCGTCGCCGGGACCCACGGGCGCTCGTTCTGGATCCTCGACGACATCTCGCCGCTGCGCGCCCTCGCCGACGGCAACACCGCGACGCGCCTGATCGCGCCGCGCACCACGATCCGGAACCGGCTGCGCTTCGGCTCGCTCCGCTCGGCGCGGCGCGGCATCTCCTTCGAGCTCGCCTTCGGGCTCGGCGCCGGCGTCATTACCACCGAGCAGCCGGACGGCCGGAAGACTCGCGAGTATCTCGATGTCGGCGAGAATCCTCCAAACGGCGTCATGGTTTATTACTGGCTGGGCGCGGGCGAGACGGGCCCGGTGACCCTCACCTTCCGCGATGCCGCCGGCGCGGTGATCGCGACGCTCCGCAGCGACGACACTGCCCTCGGCCCCGACAAGCGGCCGCGCGCCGAGCCTGGTCTCAATCGCTACGTCTGGGACATGCAGTATCCGGCGCCGGTCCGGATCGACGCGTCCCTGGTCTCGCTCAAGAGCAAGCCGCTGGCGCCCGATGCCGATCCCCAGGGCGGGCCGGTGTCACCGCCCGGCGATTACTCGGTGGAGCTCGCGGTCGGATCGACGAAGGCATCCGCGGCGTTCAAGATCGCGCGCGACCCGCGTATCACGACGCCGATCGAGGGCCACCAGCAGCAATTCGACTTGCTGCGCGAGCTCTGCCAGTCGCTCTCGCTCCTCAACCAGGCGGCCAACCGCATCCGCCGCCTGCGCCGGCAGCTCGACGCCCTCGCCGAAGCCGCGGGCGCGGCTCATGCCGCTCTCCGGGAAAAGGCGAAGCGCGCCGCGGCCGGCTTGCGCGCGATCGAGGGCGTCCTGGTCGACGTGGACCGGGAGTCTTCGCGCGACGTGCTGCGCCACCCCGCCGGCCTCGACGACACGCTGATGGACCTCATCAACAACGTCGCGGTGTCGGACACCGCGCCGACCGCCTCGGCCGAAGCCGTCTCGCGCGAGATCATGGCCAAGGTCGCCGTCGAGGGCGCCAAGCTGGAAGCGCTCGTCCGCGGCGACATCGCGGCGATCAACGCCACCGCAGCCGAGCGCCGGCTGGCGCACGTCGCGGGGTGAAGCTTGACAGGGGCAGCGAGTTCAGCGACCAGTTGTGAACGCGTGACGCCCGATTGATACCTGCCAGATCAGCCCAGAGGAGACTCTTCCATGGATTTCATCGAGCAGTGGTTCGGCATTTCCCCCGACGGCGGCGACGGCTCGCTCGAGGCGCTGTGGATCGGCGCGATCGTGGTGGTCGTGCTCGCGATCGCGTTCCGCAAGCGCATCATCGCCGGACTCTCGCGCAGGAATAGCGCTCGCTGAGGCGTCCGCCGCATTGGTCTGATGGGTCGTTCAGACCGGAGCGGGATCATTTCGGAGCCAGTTCACCGAACCAGTATGCCGCCGTTACGCCACCATCCATGAGGAAGTCGCTGCCGGTAATAAACGCGCCATCGGGGCCCATCAGGAGTGCGCCGACGGTTCCTACCTCGTCCGGGGTGCCGGCTCGCCCGGCCGGAGACACTTCGATCATGCGTCGGTAGCCCGCGCCCCGCGGCCCCGTCAGTTCATCGTTCGCGAGCGGGGTGATGATGATCCCGGGGCTGATCGTGTTGACCCGGGCGCCGCGCTTTCCCCAACGGACGGCCTCGGCCATCACGCGCAACGAATTCCCGCGCTTTGAGATCTGGTAAGCGTGGAGAGAGTCCTTGACCTGATCGGGCCCAAGCATCGGCAGGGCGAGTAACTCTTCGACCGGCGTCGTTGCGAGCGCCGCGTTCTGGTCGGCCGACAGGGACGGCAGGCGGTGCCCGGACTGCGACGCGATCACGACGCCGGCACCCCCGCGCGCGATAACATTGCCAAACTCCTCCAGCACGAGCGCGGTCCCGTAGAGGTCGACCTTGAGAATGGTTTCCGGCGAGGCCTGGGAAGGCGAGACGCCGGCGGCATGGATGACACCGGAGACCTCGCCGAGGGCCGTGGCCGTCTCAACCAGAGCATCAACCGATGCGCGCGATGACACATCGACTGTCGCGGTAGCCACGTTGAAACCGGCCTCCCTTAGGGTTTTTGCCGCCGCATCGGCGTTTTCCTGGCGAAGATCAGCCAGCAAGACGTGCTTACCCGCACTAACCCGCCGCGCAATCGCTTGGCCGATCGATCCGGCTCCGATTAGAACGTTCACATTTGTCATGGCACCCTCTCATGAACGACTTGGTACCCGCAAACCAACGACGTGTCAGGTTCGAGTTGCGGTCACTGTGCCACAGCTCAGGCCACGACGCCCTTTTGCTTTGCCCACGCCAGCTCCTGGGCTTCGCTCACGCTGTTGGAGGAGAAATAGGTCGGAGGTGGTCGGAGTCGATTTCTTTCTAACTAAAACGAATAGTCCAATCCGAAAGTGGCTCCTTGAAAGAGCACGGTCGAGCGGGAGTTGACGCCAAGCGTGCGGACGGTCGCGGTCGTCAAGGTTTCCTGAATCTGTCCAGGCGCCAAAGCAATGCCGTCGAGCCACAGAATTTCGTATCCTGCTTTGAGCGCCAACCCTTGGGTAAGCTGATATTTGATCTGCAAGCCGGCTTCGCTCGCGAAGGCGGCCTGGTTGGTCGTGGCGTGCGATGGAAACACCATCTTCCGGAGGCTCACCCCCGTTGACTGCTCGGCGTTGTCGTCAAAGAGGCCGACCTTGATCAGCCCGTCGAGCGAAAAGCGGTCAAGCTCCAATATTTCTGCGCCCACCCCGATCTGGACGCCATAAAGGTTGTTCGTCGTACCTGTCGTCCAGAAGGGCGGGTAATTTCCTGCCGGTGTATTCCCCGGTGTGACCTGAAAGATATTGTCCGTCGGATTGGTTTGTTTCCACGTCGGCGCCGTGCGATCCGCGGGCGTCAACGTGCCGCCAAGATTGTCATTGAGTTGCAGCCATCGGGCGCCGGCCAGCAGCCTGACGCGGCTCCCGAGATCCAATCGCCCGTTGGCCTCGGCGCTATAGAGATTCGTGGCGTCACTCCATCTCATGCCTTGGTACGGGAAATCCTGGGTCTGCCAGAAGATTCCGGGAGCCTTCATCACCAGCCAGTCCCGCGGCGTGTCGGGGCCAATGGTCTTGGCGTCGCTCTGGTCGAAGACGTTGAAGTACGACACCTCGAAGCCGTAACCGGCTTCGCCGCGGTAAGTCAGGCTGAGTTTCGGTCCGGCGGAAAAACCTTGTCGAAACTGGTTGCTGTTGAAAGCTTCGACGCCAGGGGCAGTCAACGTATCGTAGAAGGGTGGATTGTAGAATGGTACGCTGCCCGGCACGCGTTCAACGAGCGTTTGATTGACGCCGCCTAAACGGCCCAAGACGATGGCCTCGGCTGAGACAGTCCATCGCGGAGTGCTCTCTGACCGGTCAGCCGGCCGTTGGCGAGACGATGGGGGCAACCCTTCACGATCCGCCGATTTGCCGGTTGAATTCTCCTGGTCTGCGGACGAGGCGGTTATCGGCAGCAAAAGCGTAGCGAGCAGAGAACAGAGGAAACAGCCGGCGACAAAGCCACATCCATTGCGGAGCGATCCAAAAAAAAATCTCACGGGTTTAGCGTTGACCTCAATGTGATCATTTTCGCGTGGCGTTGCGATTTCGGTCGGAATTTTTTTTAGCGATCTCCTCCTTCCAGGTGCCGAATCAGGCGGAGGCAGGTTCGATTTCTATTTGATTTGCGCCTATGCTTCAATCCGCTGATATCCGAAAAGCCTTATTCGTGCCGATGTCGCCAAACCCGAGCGATGTCCGGTCAAGGGGCAATACCGGAAATACGGGGACGACATTTTGCCAGCTTCGGCATAGGCGTGATTGCAGCTCGCAAACTGGAGCTTCGAATCATGTGCTGCAAACTGCCGAGAGCCGCGCGCGGCGAGACCAATTCTACTCCGCCGCACTCTCCCGCGCCGGCTTGGTCTCGTTGCCCGGCAAGGTGAACAGCGCGATGAGTGGCCGCTTGATCGCGGCCTGGCGGGTCGGTGTCGTTATCTTGGCGCCGAGCAGATCGGTCACGTAAAAGACGTCGACGACGCGTTCGCCGAAGGTAGCAACGTGCGCCGAGGTGATGTTCAGGTTGAGCTTGGACAGCGTCGTGGTCAGCTCGTACAGGAGCCCAGGCCGGTCGAGGCCGGTCACCTCGACCACGGTGTAGCGGTGGGACCATTGGTTGTTGATGGTCACCTCCGGCTCGATGGCGAAGGCCTTGAGCCGGCCTTTCGGCGGCGCCCGCTTCGGCACCACGTCGGGCAGCTTGATCTGTCCGCGCACCGCCTTCTCGATGGCGTCGCCGATGCGCGCGGCGCGGCGCGCCTCGTCCTCGTCGAACTCGAACTCGCGCGAGACGGAGATGGTGTCGAGCGCCAGCCCG
>DATNIT010000098.1:0-4117 GCA_035604335.1 Allostellaceae bacterium
CGGCGCGGCCCGAAGCTCCGTCACCTCCCGGTGGCAATAGGCGACGTGGCCTGCCGCCACTCGCCGCTCCGGCGGCGGCTCGCGATCGCAGCGCCCGGGGATCGCGAGCGCGCAGCGGATGCGGAAGGGACAGCCGAGGTCCCGAGGCATGGCCGCGCCGGTCTGCACCCGGGTCGGCGGCCGGGCCGCCACCACGTCCTCAAGCCAGCCCTGGCGCAGCTCCGGCACGGAGGCGAGCAGGAGCACCGTATAGGGATGGGCGGGCGCGGAGAACACCGACGCAGCTGATCCCGCCTCGCAGACCCGCCCGGCATAAAGCACCACGACGCGATCGGCGATCGCAGAAACGGTGACGAGATCATGGGAGATGAAGAGATAGGCGACGTCGTGCCGAGCACGCAGGTCGCGCATCAACGTCAGCACCTGAGCTGCGACGATGGTGTCGAGCGACGATAGGATCTCGTCGCAGAGCACGAGATCGGGACTCGCCGAGAAGGCACGGGCGATCGCAACACGCTGGCGCTGCCCACCGGAGAGCTCCGCGGGATAGCGCGCGGCATGATCCGCGGCAAGCCCCACCATGAGGAGGAGCTCGGTCAACCGCTCGGCACGCCGCCGACCGCGAAGACCGAAATAGAGCTTGAGAGGCCGTCCGATCGCCTCGCCGATGGTCTGCTCGGGATTGAGCGACAGATCGGGACTCTGGAAGATGATCTGGATACGGCGCAACATCTCGCGATCACGGCGTCGCGCCCGCGCCGCGAGCGGCCGGCCGTCGAGGGCGACCCTCCCGGCAAACGGCGCATGAAGCCCCGCGATGACGCGGGCGAGGGTCGACTTGCCGCTGCCGGATTCACCGACCAGCGCCACAACCTCGCGCCGGCCAATGGTGAGATCGACCTCCTGCAGCACGTTCGACGCGATATCATGCTTCGACAGGAAGCCGGGCCGGGCGAAGCTCGCCGAGAGCCGCTCGACCGTGAGCAGCGGCGCCGTTTCTCTCACTGCGAAATTCACGCTGCCACCGACCGGGCGTGGCTTCACCGCACCGATGAGCTCGCGCGTGTAGTCCTCGCGCGGATGGGCGATGATATCGGTGGTCGGGCCCTCCTCCACCACCGCGCCATCCTTCATCACCACAATGCGGTCGGCGATCTGAGCGACGACCGCGAGATCGTGGGAGACGTACATCGCGGCGCTGTGATGTGTGCGGATCACATCCTTGATCGCCTTCAAGACCTCGATCTGGGTGGTGACGTCGAGCCCGGTCGTGGGTTCGTCGAGTACAAGGAGCTTCGGTTGGCAGGTGAGCGCCATGGCGACCATTACGCGCTGCTGCTGGCCACCGCTCGCCTGATGCGGATAGCGCCCGGCCAGCTCCGCAGGATCAGGCAGATCAAGGCGAGCGAGGAGCGCGATGGCGCGGCAACGCGCCTCCTCGCGCGTTGCGATGCCGTGGAGCCGCATTGGCTCGGCTACTTGCTCGCCGATGGTGATGGCGGGATTGAGCGCTGCCTGGGCGCTCTGCGCCACATAGGCAACGTCCTTGCCGCGGGCGGCGCGCCGCGCCCGGGCGTCGAGCGCCAGAAGATCGATGCCGTCGAGCCTGACACCACCTTTCACCACACGTGTGCCCGGGCGCATATAGCTCAACGAGGCCAGCGCGACAGTGGTCTTGCCCGCACCCGACTCGCCAATGAGCGCCACCACTTCGCCCGGCGCCACCGTGAGGCTCACACCGCGCACCGTCGGAACCCAGTGTCCACGTGGCGTCCGCCCCTCGACGCATAATCCCTGGATCTCGAGCAGCGGCGGCATCAGCGGAGCTCTTCCGACATCTGCGCATCAGCGCCGGCGGAGAGCCAATCGACCGTGAGATTGATGCCAAGGACCAGGAGCCCGATCATCACTCCTGGGACGATCGAGGCCAGTGCGCCGTAATAGAGGCCGGGCAGGTTCTCGCGCACCATACCGCCCCAATCGGCGTCGGGCGGCTGAATGCCGAGCCCGAGAAACGACAGGGAGCTCATGAACAGTACGGCATAGGAGAGCCGGAGCCCGAATTCGACCGCAAGCGGCCGGACCGCGCTCGGAAAGATCTCGCGGATGAGGATCGAGGCGAGGCTCTCGCCGCGCGCCCGTGCGACCTCGACGAATTCGAGGGCGGCGATCCCCAGCGCGACGGCACGCGCGACGCGGGCAACGCGCGGACTCTGGATGAAGGCGATCGTCCCGATCAGAACGGGGAGCGAGGTCCCGAGGCCGGCGATGACAAGGAGCGCCAGGAGGATGGGCGGAAAGGATAGCAGCACGTCGACTGCCCAGGTCACGGCCATGTCAAGCCGGCCCCGGATCTCGGCCGCGGTGAAGCCGATGCTCATGCCGACGAGGAATCCGATGCAGGTCGCAAGCCCGGCAACGCCGATACTGAACCTGGCCCCGTCGAGGAGCCGCGAAAAGAGGTCGCGCGACAGGTAGTCGGTCCCGAGAAGCGCCGTCCCACTAGGCGGCGCGAAGGCGCCGCCGGGGTTGATGTCGCCGGGCGGATGCGGGGCGAGAAAGGAGCCGAAGAGAGCGCAGGCGAGATTAACCCCGAGGAGTGCGATCCCGATGGCGCCGAAGAGGGTGAGCTTGCGCCGCACGCGCTTGGTGCTCGCGAGGCTGGGCACGGCGGGGGCGTTGCCGGTGGCGTCGCTCATTTGGCGTGACGCAGGCGCGGATTCGTCAGGACGGTGACAACGTCCGCAGCAAGGGTCAGGAACACGTAGACGGCGCAGAAGATCATCGCCGTCGCCTGTACAATCGGAATGTCGCGCGCGGACACCGCGTCGACCATGAGCCGCCCAAGCCCTGGATAGGTGAAGACGACCTCGACGATAACGACGCCGCTCACGAGATATCCGAGATTGAGCGCCACCACGTTGACGATGGGGGCGAGCGCGTTCGGCAGCGCATGACGTAGAATGATGCGGCCCTTCGAGGCGCCCTTGAGGAGTGCCATCTCGATATAGGGTCGGCGCATGGTGTCGAGCACGGCTGCACGAGTCATGCGGATCATATGCGCCTGAACTGAGGCGAGAAGCGTCAGCGCCGGCAGGGCCAAGGCGCGTAGCAGGCCGGTGAGCGAGGTGAAATCGGGGCTGGTGACGACAGCCGGCAGGAGCTTCAACCGCACTGCCAATAGGAGCGCCAGCAAAAGCCCAACCACGAATTCCGGTAGCGAGATGACGAGGAGCGAGCCCACGGTGAGCGACTTGTCGAAGAGGCTATTGGGATAGGCCGCGGCGAGAAGGCCTAGCCCCAGCGACAGCGGCACGGCCAGGATCGCGGTCGCGACCGCCAGCACCAGCGTGTTGGTGATGCGCAAGCTCACGATGCGCGCGACCGGCGTCTCCGTGGCGAGCGAGGTGCCGAGATCGCCCCTGAAAAGCCCGTCGAGCCAGGCAAGGTAGCGCTCATGCGCTGGCCGGTCGAGACCGAGCTCCGCGATGAGCGCCGCCCGCGCCTCCTCCGTTGTCTGATTGCCGAGAATGGCGGTCGCGACGTCGCCCGGGAGGATCTCGGTCGCGCTGAACACCAGCACCGAGATCGCCCAGAGAGACACGAGACCGAGGACAAGGCGTCGGATAATGAGAGCGAGCATCAGTAGGCGCCACAGTTCCCCGATTGCGGACGCATTGGCACCCTGCAGGCTTGGACGCGTTGGGCATGAGGAGGACAATGCGGCAACATCAAGCACCCGGTGGCATACGCAATACCCCCCACACTAGAACTGCCGGAGCGCTTACAGCGGTCGTCCGGCCCGGGGCGATCGATCCAGTCGCCGCCCGCCGCTCACGTGTCGAGCCAGGCACCATCCCAGAGGAACCAGCCCAGCGGACCATAGGGGTGGTTGACGATGCCCTTAAGCTTCGCCGATTTCGCGTCAACCCAGTTGCTGAACACTGGAATGAGGCTCGGGCCGTCGTCGGATAGGAGCTGCTGCGCTTCCCAATAGAGCGGCTTGCGCCGGTCGAAGTCGGTGATTGAGCGCGCTTCCTTCAGGATCTGATCGAATTTGGGGTTCTTCCAGGCGCCTTCATTCCATTTGGCGTCGGAAGTGTAGACAAGCTCTAGG
>DATNIT010000099.1:0-14896 GCA_035604335.1 Allostellaceae bacterium
TGGGCGGTGAAGTTGATGTGGCAGGTCGGGAAGGCATTGCCGACGAAGAAATTGTCGGATTGGGTCGAATAGTAATCCTGCCCGTCCTTGAAGTTCGGATCCTCCACCTTGGCAAGCGGCAGCTTGACGGATTGCGGCACCACCTGCCCCTCGAGCGCCGCGATGGCGGTATGAACGGCGACCGCGACCTGCGCCGGCCCGGTGCCCGCCGAAGCGCATTTCAGTCCGTCGGCCGAATACTTGGCGCAGAACTTGCGGAAGCCGTTTTCCGTCTCGCCGCCGAACGGAACCATGGGATGCTTGGCGTCGATCATCGCCTGCACCACGCCGGTGTCGCCGCCCTGCGCGGTGATGCCGTCGAAGTGCTTCTGCACCGCGATCGCGTCAGCGGTGGCCTTCTGCGCGGTCGGATCGTCCCACTTGCCGATGACCTCGATGACGTCCCACTTCTTGCCCGACTTGTCGAGCGTCTCATGGATGCCATCGTGGCGGTCGCGGTCGACGGAGGTCCCTGATACCCCGCGGACTTCCAGGATCTTGCCGCCGTTGGGAACGTTCTTGACCAGCCAGTCCGCCCAGTAGACGCCCAAGCCCTTCTGGTCGACATCGACGTTGATCGCATCCTCGGTGTCGAGGATGTTGTCGAAGGCGACGAGAATGACGCCCGCATCATTGGCCCGCCTGATCACCGGCTTGAAGGCGGCCGGATTCTGAGCGTTGACGACGATCGCATCGAAGCCGGAATCGATGAAGTTGTTGATCGCCGCGATCTGCGCCGCGACGTCCTCGCCCGTGGAGACGACCTTGAATTCCTTGAGCTTGGCGGCGACGTCGGGCTGCGCCGCATAGGCCTTCGCCGTCTGGATCATCTGGATGCGCCAGGTATTGGCGATGAAGCCATTGGCGAGCGCGATGCGATACGGTCCCTTCTTGGCTGGATACTGGAAGAACTTCGTCTGCTGGGTCCATGGCACGAAGCATCCCGGATCGGCTGGGGGACCCGACACGACCTTCGGACCAGCCGCGCTGGCCGTGAGGGCGACGCCGCAGAGCATGGAAACGCCGGCAAGCAAGCAAAGCCTCTTGGCGGATTTCATCAGTTGGTTCCTCCCGATTGTTTGTGGTTCAACTTTGGTGGTGCTGATACCTCCTCCGGGTTGCCGCGCTCTTCGGGCCACCCATCGCCTCGAGCCGACAACAATCTAGCGAGTCACCCCCGGCGTGTCATCGGATGGCTAGGTGCATTCGCCGGCGAAATGGCTCTCGCCGCCATAACAATTCTGTGACGCGCCGCGCAGCTGGCGCTAAGGCAGGTAGCCCAGCTGCTCCCACCAGAGGTAGTCGAGGGGCAGCAGTACCAGGATCGTCACGGCGGAGAGCGCCAGGCAGAGCTTGCTCGCCGGCCAGAGTCCGACGCGGCCCAGGTGCAGCGACACCATCATCGGCGGAGATTCGAAGGGCAAGAACACGGTCGAGAAGACGACCACCTGCAGCATCAGGACCGTAAGCAGAGGCAAGCCGCTGGCGCTCGCGAATTCCTGCGCGAGCGGCGTGAGCACGGCCGGGACGCCGGTGACGGTCGTGATCGCGGCGAGGCCGGCGCCGATGGCGCTGAGTGTCGCGACATTGCCGACGATGTGCCCCGGCGCCAGGCTTGCCCAGGTCAGGAGGCGCGCGCTCACTGCCGCGCTCAAGCCGCTGTCGGCGACGACCGCGCCGAGCCCGAGTATCCCCGCGATATAGACCAGCATCACCACGTTGATCCGCGCCGAGAACACCTCCGGCGTGATCAGGCCGAAGGGCGGCAGGAAGCACAGCACGCCCGTGCCGAGCGAGATCCAGGCGGGCGACACGCCGTGAATGAAATCCGTGGCGAACAGCAGCAGCGACAAGGCCAGAAGCCAGGCGAGCCGCCGCTCTTCCCGCGACATCGGGCCGAGATCCTCGGCGGGGGCCGGACGGAGCCGCTCGCCCTCGGGAAACAACCAGCACACGGTTCCGATCAGCGCCGCCGTCTTGAGCGCGCCCAGGATCGGGAAATGCAGAATCAGATAGGGACCGTAGGCGAGCCTGACGCCGTAGAGGGACTCCGCGGCGCCCAGCAGGATGCTGTTGGGAACGTTGGCGGGCAGGATGGTGGTGGGCGGCATGTAGCTCGCGGCGGCAACCGTCAGCACCAGCCCCACATATCCCGGCCGTCCCGGCGCCAAGCCCAGCCGCTCGGCGAAGGCGAGCACGATCGGCATCAGCAGCAGGATGCGTCCGCTGGTCGACGGCATCAGGAAGGCGAGGCCGACCGCCGCCAGCGCCACCGTGGCGACGGCGCGCGGGTACGAGCCCGCCGCCCGCCCGAGCAAGAGCGCGGCCAGCCGGCGGCCGAGCCCGGTGGTCTGCACGGCGATCGCCGTGATGGAGCCGCCCAGCACCAGCCACCAGGCGCTCGACGTGAAGCCCGAGAACACTACCTCCGGCTTCGCGACGCGGAACACCACGACCAGCAGGAAGAACACGAACGTGGTCGCGGGCTCGGCGAGCCAGCCGAAGGCCCAGCAGGCGATCGCGAACCCCGCCAGCAACGCCGCGTCGATCACGCGCTTCGTCCCGGGATCGCCGCCGGGTACCAGCCACAGCGCCGCAATCACGGCCGCGAGGACGACGATCGGCAGATAGCGGGAGATGCGGGAACTCGTCACCGGCGGAGCGGATAGCAGATTTCGCCGCTTCAGGCGCGCATACCCATCGCCGGCCCGAACGGCGGATCAGGGTCGGTGGGGATCGGAGCGTAGTGGCTGAAGGCGATCGAGGCTTTGGCCTGCCCGCTTGACATCGATTTAAGGGTGACGGTGTAACCGAAGAGGTTTGCGAGCGGGACGATAGCGGAAATCATTTCGTGGTCGCCACGCTGATCCTGGCTGGTGATCCGGCCGCGCCGGCTGTTCAAGTCGCCGATCACGTCGCCCATGTAGTCGCGTGGCGTCACCACCTCGACCCGCATCACGGGCTCCAGCAGCACCGGCCCCGCCTTCCGCATGCCTTCCTTGAAGGCCGCGCGCGCCGCGATCTCGAAGGCGAGCGCGCTCGAGTCCACGTCGTGGTAGGCGCCGTCGTAGAGCACGGCCTTGAAGTCGATCACCGGGAAGCCCGCGAGCACGCCGCTCTCGAGCGAGCCCCTGAGGCCCTTCTCGACGCCGGGGATGTACTCTTTGGGCACCGTGCCGCCGACCACGTCGTTCTCGAACTGATAGGCCGAGCCCGGCGGCAACGGCTCGAAGCGGATCTTGATCCGTGCGAATTGGCCGGAGCCGCCGGTTAGCATCTTGTGTGTGTAATCGACGTCGACCTTGCGCGAGATAGTCTCGCGATAAGCGACCTGCGGCGCACCAACGCGGCAGGCGACGCAAGACTCGCCGCTGATGCGTTCGACCACAGCTTCAAGTTGGTCCTCACTTGTCCCCTTGATGATGATCTGCCCGCTCTTGTGATCGATCTCGAATCGAAATGCAGCCTTTTCTGCTGCGAGCGCGGTCAGTGCGTGCTCCAGCGTCCGGCGGTCCACCGGGCTCTTCGGCTCGATGGCGATTTCGATCAGGGGCGGAGAGACTTCCCGCATCGGAGCCTGGGGCGACGCTACGCCTTCACACGCTCGGATTTGGGATCGTAGAGCGCGCCCAGCGTCGCGTTCGCGGGAATGCGGTCGCCGGCGATTTCGATTTCGAATTTTCCCTGCGCGATGTACGCGTCGGTTACGACTTGTCCCTCGGCCTCGACATAGCCGAGGCCGACGGCGCGGCCCACGGTGTGGCCGAACATGCCGGAGGTGAGGCGGCCGACGAGCGTGCCGTCCCGCCAGATGGGCTCGCTGTGGTAGAGCATGCGGCTCTCGTCCTCGAGCGCGACGGTGGTGAGGCGACGCTTCAGGCCGGCTTCCTTCTGGCGCAGGAGCGCGTCGCGGCCGATGAAGCCGCCGGGCTTGCGCCAGGCGACGGCGAAGCCGAGGCCCGCCTCGAGCGGCGTATCCTCCTCGGTGATGTCGTGGCCCCAGTGTCGGTAGGCCTTCTCGATCCGGAGCGAGTTGAGCGCGTGGTAGCCGGCGTGGCGGAGGCCGAAACCCTCGCCGGCCGCGACGATCGCGTCGTAGACGGTGGTCGCGAATTCCGTGGGGATGTACAGCTCCCAGCCGAGCTCGCCCACATAGGTGATCCGGGTCGCGCGCACGCGGGCATAGCCGAGATCGATCTCGCGCGACGTACCGAAGGGGAACGCCGCGTTCGAGAGATCCTCGTCGGTGAGACTCGCGAGCAGCGCGCGCGAGCGCGGCCCCATTACGCTCAGCACGGCATAGGCCGAGGTCACGTCGACCGCGGCGGCGCGGGCATCGTCGGGAATGTACCGCTTGAGCCAGGCGAGATCGCGCGTCTGGCTCGCGGCGCTGGTGACGATGAGGTAGCGGTCCGCCGCCTCGCGGGTCACCGTGAGATCGGCCTCGATGCCGCCGCGCTCGTTGAGCCATTGGGTGTAGACCACGCGGCCCGGCGGCACCGCCACGTCGTTCGCCGAGATCCGATTGAGGATCCGCTCGGCGTCCGGGCCCTGCAGCACGTACTTCGCGAAAGAGGATTGGTCGAAGACCCCCACCGCCTCGCGCACCGCCTTGTGCTCGGCGGCCGCGTGCTCGAACCAGTTCTGCCGGCCATAGCTGTAGCGATACTCGGGCTTGACGCCCGCTGGCGCGAACCAGTTCGCGCGCTCCCAGCCTGCGAGCTCGCCGAAATAGGCGCCGTGCGCCGCGAGCCGGTCGTGCAGCGCTGACTTCCGCGCGCCCCGTGCGCTCTCCACCTGTCGGAACGGCCAGTGCATGTCGTAGAGCAGGCCCAGCGTCTCGACCGTGCGATCGCGCAGATAGCGGCGGTTGCGCTGGAAGGGCATGGCGCGGCGTACATCGACGTCCCAGAGGTCCATGGGCGGGTGGCCGTCGAGGATCCAATCCGCCAGCACCTTGCCGGCGCCGCCCGCGGACTGGATGCCGATGGAGTTGAAGCCGGCGGCGACGAAGAAATTCTTGAGCTCCGGCGCCTCGCCAAGCAGATACCGGTCGTCCGGCGTGAAGCTCTCGGGCCCGTTGAAGAACAGCTGGATGCCGGTCTTCGCGAGCGCCGGCACCCGGCGCATCGCCTGCTCCAAGAGCGGCTCGATGTGCTCGAGGTCCGCCGGCAGCTGATCGAAACAGAAGCTCTCGGGGATCCCGTCGGTGCCCCAGGGCTTCGCCACGGCCTCGAACCAGCCGATCAGCAGCTTCCCCGCGTCCTCTTTGAAATAGGCGCGGCTGTCGGGATCGCGCAGCACCGGCAAGGTCGAGGGCAGGCCCGAGATCGGCTCGGTCACCACGTAGAAATGCTCGGCGGCTTGCAGCGGCAGGGTGACGCCGCAGGAGGCCGCGAGATCGCGCGCCCACATGCCCGCGCAGTTCACCACCACCTCGGCCGCGATCTCGCCCTTGCTGGTCCGGACGCCCGTCACCGCGCCGTTGCGCCGGAGGATGGCGGTGACCGGCGTGTCCTCGAAGATCCGGACGCCGCCGGCCTTGGCGCCCTTGGCGAGAGCCTGTGTAGTATCGACGGGGTTGGTCTGCCCGTCTTTCGGAAGGAAGACCGCGCCGACGAGATCGCCGACCTCCATGAGCGGCCAGAGTTTCTTGGCTTCCGCGGGCGTCAGCACCTCCACCTCCAGGCCGAAGCAGTGGGCCATGGAGGCGCCGCGTTTGAGCTCCTCGAAGCGCTCTGGCGTCGCCGCGAGCGCCAGCGAGCCCCGTTGCTTGAAGCCGGTTTCCTGCCCGGTCTCATCGCCGAGCGACCGGTAAAGGTTCGCGGTATATTGCGCGAGGCGCGTCAGGTTCTGGGTCGCGCGCAACTGGCCCACGAGCCCCGCCGCATGCCAGGTCGTTCCGCAGGTGAGCTGCCGACGCTCGAGCAGCACGACGTCGCCGCAACCTCGCTTGGCCAGATGATAGGCGAGGCTGCAGCCGACGATGCCGCCGCCGATGATGACCACCCGTGCCTGGGTCGGAAACGCCGTCATGGCCGTCGCTTTCGTGCTCCGGAGGGTTGCGAACCGGCTCGAACTATGGGGCATCGGCGCCCGCTCCGCAGGAATTTTTTGCAAATGCCGGAGTTAACCGTAGGCGAGGCGGCCGCGCAGGACTCGGCGGCCTCCGCTTGGTATGCTACGGCGGTCTTCGACAATCGAGCGGGGGCGGGCTGTCTGCCATGACTGCATTGCTTGCCTACGTCGCGAGCGCGCTCACGATCGGTAGCCTGGGCATGAAAACCATGCTGCCGCTCCGCATCTTCGCGCTCGTCAGCAACATGATCTTCGTCGCGTACGGCGCCCTCGAGCACCTGTGGTTCGTACTGGCGCTGAACCTGGTCATATTGCCCGTGAACGTCTGGCGCCTGATCGAGATCCGGCGTCTGATCCGGAATGTGCGCGACGCCGCCAACGAGAACCATATCTTCGATGCCCTGATGCCTTTCGCCCGCCGGCTCACGCCCAAGCGTGGAGACGTGATCATCCGCAAGGGCGATCCCTCGGACTCGCTCTACCTGGTACTCGAGGGCTCGCTCTGGGTCGAGGAGGCCAAGACCGAGCTCGGCGCGGGGACGGTGGTGGGCGAGATCGGCGTGCTCAGCGGCACGCGCAAGCGCACCGCGACAGTCGTCGCCAAGACGGATTGCGTGCTGGCGCGCGTATCGGCGGACGATTTCCAGCAGGTCTATTTCACGCACCCGTCGGTCGGCCTCTCCTTGGTTCGCTTGGTGATCGACCGTCTGGTGGCGCAGCAGGAGAACGAGACGCTCGCGAACGAGGCGGTGGCGGCGTCCTGAGGCCGCATTGACCCTAGGCTCGACGCGTGGCTAGGCTCGCCGTGATTTTTGGAGAGGGAGTGACATGGCCAAGGAAAGTGATCTCATGACGGTTCCCGCGCGCAAGGGCCGCGCGGCGCGTCTCACGAAGGGGCAGGCGATCAAGATCATCAACACGCACGGCACGCAGGTGGTGGACACCTGGGCCTTCAGCGCCGAGGACCTGCACGAGTTCATGTCGATGGAGCACATGCGGCCGACCATCGGCACGATCTTCCCGCGCAAGGGCCACCATCTTCAGACGAACCGCCGCCGGCCGATCCTGTTCTTCGAGGAGGACACCTCGCCGGGCATCCACGACACGCTGATGGCCGCTTGCGACGACTATCGCTACGGTCTGCTCGGCTGCAAGGAGTACCACGACAACTGCACCGACAATCTGATCGCGGGCATGCGGCAGATCGGCCTGATGCCGCCGGAGGTGCCGGCGCCGCTCAATCTCTGGATGAACATCCCCGTCGACAAGGAGGGCAAGACCAGCTGGGGCGAGCCGGCCTCCAAGCCAGGCGATTACGTGATCCTGCGTGCGACCATGGATTGCATCGTCGCGATGTCGGCCTGCCCGCAGGACATCCTGCCGATCAACGGCGCCCAGCGCTCGATCCAGGACGCGCACTACCAGATCCTGTCCTGAGTTTCTCTCCATGCACGACGGGATGAGAGGGGAAAGCCAGACCGACGCGAAGATCGCTGCGCTGATCGCGCGGCAGCCGGCGGGGCACTCGCTGCAGCAGGCGTTCTACGGCGACCCCGACGTCTTCCGCCGCGATGTCGAGCGCGTGCTCATGCGCCACTGGCTGTGCGCGGGCCACGAGAGCAGCCTGCCCAAGCCCGGCGATTTCCAGCTGATCGAGATCGCCGGCGAATCCGCGATCATCGTGCGCGGCGAGGACGGCGTACTCTGCGCGCTCGTCAACGTGTGCCGGCATCGGGGCTCGCGGGTCTGCTGGGAGCAGACGGGCCACAGCAAATCTTTCACCTGCCCCTATCACGGCTGGACCTACGGGCTCGACGGCAGCTTGCAGGCCGCGCGCTTCATGCCCGCGGAGTTCGACCGCTCGCGCCATGGCTTGAAGCAGATTCATCTGCGCGTCCTTGAGGGCGTGATCTTCGTTTCGTTTGCGGAACAACCCTTGGGGACCCGATATCTCGAGGAGACCGTGCGCGCCTGCTACGGCCCCTACGGCTGGGTGGAGGCGCGGGTCGCCCACCGGGAGCTCTATTCCTTCGCGGCCAACTGGAAGCTCGCGGTCGAGAACTACCTCGAGTGCTATCACTGCGCGCCCGCGCATCCCGAATATTCACGTCTCCACGCGCTCGAGCAGCCGGCGGCACGGGTCGAGACGCTCCGGGCGCGGCTCGCCGAACGGTCGGTGGCGCTCGGCCTCGACATCCCCCCGCGCGAGCATTGGGTGGGATTCGAGACCGGAGAGGAGGCCTGCCGCGGCTTTCGCTATCCGCTCTATGAGGGCGTCGAGAGCGCCACCGCCGACGGCAAGGGCGTGGCGCCACTGATGGGCCTTCGTGAGTACGACGGCGGCGTCACCTCGGTCCATGTGGGGCCCACGAGCTTCCTCGTGGCCTATGCCGACCACGGCGTGATCTACCGGTTCATTCCGAAGACCGCCGAAACCTCGGACATGGAGGTGATCTGGTTGGTGCGCGGCGACGCGCGCGAAGGCCGGGACTACGACCTCGAGAAGCTCACCTGGCTCTGGAAGGTCACCAGCGAGGCCGACAAGCGCATCATCGAGCACAACCAGCTCGGCGTGAACTCGCGCTTTTACCGCCCCGGCCCCTACGCGCCCATGGAATACAACACCATCGCCTACGTCGACTGGTACCTGCGCGAGATCGCGTGAGACCGAGGAGGAAGCCGATGCCGTTCTCGACCAAATACGTGCTCATCGTCAGCATGGACGTGGAGCCCGATAAAGAAGCGCTCTTCAACGAGGTCTATGACCGCGAGCACCTGCCCAACCTGCTGAAAGTGCCGGGCGTGCGCTCGGCCACGCGGCTCCGCACGGAATTCGCGAGCTTCATCGTCGGCGGCGAGAAGAAGCAGCTCACCGGCGAGGGCATGCCGAAATACACGGCGGTCTACGAGATCGACAGCCCCGACGTGCTCACGAGCAAGGCCTGGGCCGACGCTGGCGAGCTCGGTCGCTGGACCAAGGAGGTCCGCCCCTTCACCAAGAACCGCCGGCACGTGGTGCGGAAAGTGATTTGAGAGCTCGTCAGATGCCCCTCTCCGCTCCTGGGAGCGGAGAGGATGGGTGAGGTGAGGGACTCACCGACATTCGAGCGTGAAGCACGGCCCCAGCTCACCTTGCCTCTCCGCCCCTGAGGGGCGGAGAGGGATCAGAGAGAGCGAGCGGCGGCGCGGCATCAAACGACGTTGATCTCTTTCACCGGGCGGTTCTCCACGATCCGCGCGTGGCCGAAGGGGGTGAGGTCGAGGCTGCGGTACTTGCCGTAGGCGATCAGCTCGGAGATGCCGCGGCCGGTCGCGGGCGATTGCTGGATGCCGTGGCCGCTGAAGCCGTTCGCCAGCATGAAATTGTCGAGCTCGACGTGCGGTCCCAGGATGCCGTTGTGGTCGAAGGTGTTGTAGTCGTAGTGCCCGGCCCAGGCGTTGATCACCTTGACCGCCGCGAGCGCGGGCACGCGGTGGGCGAGGGGCGGCCAGACCAGGTCGTCCCACTCGGTATAGTTGACCTCGAAGTCCGGCACCTCCGGCTCCAGCTCCGGCGGTGGCGAGATGCCGCCTATGAAATACTGGCCCTCCGGCCGGAAGAAGGCACCGCTGCCGTCGATCAGCAGCGGGCAGCCAGGCAGTTTCTCGCGGCAGTCGAACACGAAGACGCAGCGCCGGCGCGGCTCCACGGGTAGATCGACGCCGGCAAGCGCCGCCACTTTGCCCGCGCTCGGCCCCGCGGCGTTGACCGCGATGCCGCACGCAAGCCGCGTGCCGTCGCCGAGCGTCACCGCCTCGATCCGCCGGCCCTTCCGCTCGATGCCGACCACCTCCCCAGTCACGTAAGTGACGCCGAGGCTCCGCGCCTTCTTGCGGAACGCCTGCAGCAGGCCGTAGCCGTCGAACCAGCCCTCGTCCTTGACGCCGAGCGAGCCCAGCACGATCCCGTCGGTGTTGAGCCAGGGAAAGCGCTGCTTCAGCTCCGCCGGCTCGAGCAGCAGGATGCGGTCGCCGTAGCCGGCCCGGGACTGCGCGCGATGGTTGGATTCCAGCACCGCCCGGCCTTCGGCGCTCGCCAGGAAAAGGTAAGGCCGCTCGATATAGCCGACATTAGCGGGCTCGCCGTCGACGGCGAGGTGCTGTGGGGCGCCCTTCAGGAACTCCATGCCGAAGGCGGAGAGATGCATATTCGTGGGCGTCGAGAACTGCACCCGGATCGAGCTCAGGGACAGCGCCGAGGAGGCGAAGCGATAGGTGGGGTCGCGCTCGACGACGGTGATCTTGCCGCCGAAATCGGGATTGGAGGCCAGGAAATAGGCGATGGAGCTGCCGACCGCGCCGCCCCCAATGATCGCGACATCGCAGGTATCGGCCACGGCGTCTCTCCCGACAGCTATTGGCGGCGTACGGGACCGTATATCCGCTAATCGGCCGCCCCGGCAACCCGAACTCTTTGCGCGATCTGTCGCACGTCTCTAACATCCGGTTTGGTTCGAGAGGAGGGAAGCATGGACCTCAAGGGAAAATCGGCGCTCATCACGGGAAGTTCCCGCGGCATCGGACGCGCGGTGGCGCTGCGGTTCGCCCGCGACGGCGCGAAAGTCGTGGTGAATTGCGTCGCGACCCGCGACAAGGCGGAGGCGGTCGCCAAGGAGATCCGCGCGGCGGGCGGCGAGGCGGTGGTCGCGGTGGGAGACGTCTCGAAGCGCGCCGACGCCGATCGCCTGGTCAAGAGCTCGATCGAGGCCTTCGGCAAGCTCGATATCCTCGTCAGCAACGCCGGCATCATCATCGACCGGCCCTTCACCGAGAGCACTGACGACGACTGGGAGCGCTCCATCGAGATCAACCTCCGGGGCTTCTTCAACATGGCGCGGGCGGCGCTGCCGCACATGATCGAGCGCCGGTCCGGCCGCATCATCGCCACCGGCTCCTGCATCACCGAGGTCGCGGATTTCGGCGGCAACAAATACTCGGTCTGCACGGCCTCCAAGGGCGGCATCACCATGATGCTGCGCCCGATCGCCGCCGAGGTGGCGCCCTACGGGGTCACCGTCAACTCGGTCTCACCCGGCTATATCGCCACGGAGATGCTGGGCCAGATCGACGCCGAGGGCCTCAAAGCGGCGCTCCGGCTGGTGCCCATGGGCCGCTACGGCAAGCCCGAGGAGATCGCCGCCGCCATGGCCTTCCTCGCCTCGGACGAGGCCGGGTACATCACGGGCCAGACCCTGCGCGTCAACGGCGGATTGTCGATGGGGGGATGAGACCGATGAAACTCCTCTTCTGCAGCCACCTCGACGATCCCAACGAATGGATCCCGGAGCTCAAGCGGCACATGCCCGATCTCGAGATCGAGGTCTGGCCGAAGGTGAAGGATCCCGTGTCCATCGATGCCATCCTGGTCTGGCTGCCGCCGGCCGAGGGCGGGCTCGCCCAGTTTCCGAATCTGAAGGCGATCCAATCGCTCGGGGCCGGCGTGAACCAGCTCGACCTCAAGAGCCTGCCGCGGCACATCCCGCTCGCGCGGCTGGTCGATCCCGGCCTCACCGTTTCGATGCGCGATTACTGCGTCTGGGCGGCGCTGCGGCACTACCGGGGGCTCGACGCTCATGCCGCGAACCAGCCGCAGAAGAAGTGGGTCTACTACATTCCGCCGCCGAAGAGCGCGGTCTCGGTCGGCGTCATGGGGCTTGGCGAGCTCGGCGCCGAGGTGGCGCGGGCCGTGGCCGATCTCGGCTTCAGCGTCCGCGGCTGGGCCCGCTCGCCCAAGGCGATCGACCGCGTCGCCTGCTTCTCGGGCGCCGACGGGCTCGCGGCCTTCGCGGCCAAGACCGACATCCTGATCTGCCTGCTGCCGCTCACGCCGGAGACGCGCGGCATCCTGGCGCGGCCGCTCTTTGAGATGCTCCCCAAGGGCGCCAAGCTGATCAATGTGGGGCGCGGCGACCATTTGGTGGAACCGGACCTGCTCGCGGCCTTGGAGTCCGGGCGCATCGCGAGCGCCACGCTGGACGTGTTCTCTCGCGAGCCGCTGCCGCCGGAGCACCCCTTCTGGTCGCATCCCAAGATTACGGTGACGCCCCATGTCGCCGCCTTCGGCAGCGCGGTGTCGGCGGCACCCGTAGTGGTGGAGAACCTCCGGCGCGCGGTCGCGCGAAAGCCGCTCCTCAATCAGGTCGATATCGATCGGGGATATTGAGGCGATGGCGGGCGAGCGCACGGTCATCCGGGGCGGCCGGGTCCTCGAGCACAGCCGGGCGGACCTGACCGAGGCGGATCTGCTGGTGGAGGGTGGCCGGATCGCCGCCGTCGAGCCATGGGGCCGTATCGGTCGCGACGGCGCGCGCGAGATCGATGCCCGCGACCGGATCCTGATCCCCGGGCTCCTCAATGCGCACATGCACGGGCACGGGAACCTCAGCAAGGGCGTGGGCGACCGCTGGACGCTGGAGCTCCTGCTCAACGCGGGTCCCTGGGCCTCGCGCCTCGACGATCTCGACTCGGTCTATCTCGCGGCCAGCGTCGGCGCGGTCGAGATGCTGCTCAAGGGCTGCACCGCCTGCTACGACCTCTTCGTCGCGTTTCCGACACCCTCGCTCGAGGGGCTCGAGGCGGTCGGCCGCGCCTACGCGGACGCGGGCATGCGGGCGGTGGTCGCACCCATGATGGCCGACCGCACCTTCTACGCGGCGATCCCCGGCCTTACGGAGGCGCTGCCGGACGAGCTCCGCGACCAGGTCCTGCGCATGGCGAGCGCCACAGGGGAGGCGCACCTCCAGGCCTGCGCCGCCGCGCTCAAGGCGTGGCCCTTCGATCGCGACCGCATCCGCCCGGCGCTCGCGCCCACCATCCCGCTGCACTGCGCCGACGAGTTCATGGTGGGCGCGGCGCGGCTCGCGCGCGAGCACGGCATCGGCTATCACACCCATCTCGGCGAATCGAAGGTGCAGGCGGTCGCCGGGCTCCAGCGCTACGGCGTCACCTTGACCCGGCACCTCGACCAGCTCGGCATCCTCGGCCCCAACTTCACCGCGGCCCACGCGGTCTGGCTCGATGCCGACGACATCGCGCGCCTGGGCGATCGCGGCGGGTCGGTCGCGCACAATCCCGGCAGCAACATGCGCCTCGGCTCCGGCATCGCGCCCGCGCGGCGTATGCTGACGGCGGGCGTGCGCCTCGGCGTCGGCACCGACGGGGCCAGCTGCTCCGACAATCTCAACATGTTCGAGGCGATGCGACTCGCCTCGCTCGCCTCCCACGTGCGCGGTCCCGACTACGAGGCGTGGCTCTCCACCCGGGAAGTGTTCGCGGCCGCGACCGAGGGCAGCGCGCAGGTGCTGGGGTTCGCGGGAAGCTTGGGCCGGCTCGAGGTCGGCTATCTCGCGGACCTGGTCCTTCTCGATGCGACGCACATCAACTTCACGCCGCTCAACGACGTGATCAACCAGCTCGTCCATACCGAGGACGGCTCCGCGGTCGACAAGGTGATGGTCGGGGGCAAGCTCGTGGTCGATGGCGGCGAGATCCTCACGGTCGATCGGCGCGCGCTCCGGAGCCGGGCGCAGGCGGCGGCCGAGCGCCTGCGTCGGAGCCACGCGGCGGCGCGCGAGGTCGCGGAGCGGCTCGAGCCGGTCGTCGGCGCGTTCTGCCGGGGTGTAGCGACCAGGCCCTACCATATCCACAATTACGGAGGGCCTCGCGAGCTCGACTGAGCGAGCGCCGCCGCAACAATGACTGCCCGCTCGGCTGCACCATTGCTCTCGGTTTTCAGCCGTGATTATATCGGCCTCGTGCAGCGCGTAGGGGCTCGGGGGAATAGTCTTGCTGCTCGCAAAATGGTCTCGATGACCAACTCTTGGGCCAAGCGCGCGCTGTTCGAGTTTTATGGGTGCAGTCGAAAGCGGGGGTCGGCGGGCAATCTCGGCGGCCAATGCAGCCAAACCAGGGACGACAGACATCCGGTCGTCGCACAATCAGGAGGCTTAGCCATGCGTAGCTACAGGAAGTTCCTTTTGCGGAGCGGCGTCGCCCTATGCGCCGCCGTCGGCATGCTTGCCGTCGCGCAAGCCGAGACCAAGGGGCCGGTTACCGATGATCTCGGCGTCCTGGTGATTCCAAAAGGCGCGCCGATCCAGATCGGCGGATACTGGGTGCTGTCGGGCGCCGACACCGCGCTCGGTCTCGATCAGAAGCGGGCCGTCGAGCTCGCGATCAAGGACAAGGGCGGCAAGCTCCTCGGCCATCCCATCAAGTTCACCGCCGAGGATTCGCTCTGCAACGCCGAGGGCGGGCAGACGGCGGCCACCAAGCTCGCCGCCAATCCGAACCTTGCCATCGTGATCGGGCCGTCGTGCTCGAGCGAGGCGACCCCGGGTGCGCCGATCCTCTGGAAGGCGCATATCACGAGCATCGGCACCTCGCCGACCGCGCCCAAGCTGACCGCTCCTGATCGCTCTGCCGACTACGATGGCTTCGTGCGCACCTGCTACAGCGATATTTTCCAGGGCGCTTCAGACGCGAAGTACCTCCATGACGTTCTGAAGGCGAACACGATCGTCGCCGTGCACGACGGCAGCCCCTACGCTCAGGGCCTGGCGGGCGCGACCGCGGACGCTTTCACGAAGCTCGGCGGCAAGGTCCTGTCGACCGAAGCGATCCAGCCGACCGACGTCGACATGCATCCGATGTTGACCCGCGTCGCGACCGAGAAGCCGGACGTTCTCTACTTCCCGATCTTCGTTGCTGCCGGCGCTCAGATCCTGCGGCAGGCGAAGGA
>DATNIT010000100.1:0-9768 GCA_035604335.1 Allostellaceae bacterium
GGCCGGCGCCCGCCGCGGCGGGCGTCGAACCTGCCATGTGCGAGAAGGCCGCCGCCTTGGCGGCCTTCCGCATGATTGCTATTGTCGTGGCCGTTCGACGGCCATGAGCGGGGGCCCCATGCCAAGGCCTATCACGAGTACGGTCGCTGCCGCGGCGGTGGTCGGCCCACTAGAGCATGTCGGGACGGCGCACTGACTTGATGGCCTCGCGCGCGATCCCACCGCGCTCCGCTGCCTCGCATGTACTCGACTGAGCTTCTCCTGCAGACCCTGATCGCGGGCGTGATCATCGGCGTGCTCTACGCGCTGATGGCGCTCGGCATCACCTTCATCTACAGCATTGTGAAGATGATCAACTGGGCGATGGGCGAGTTCTACATGATCGCCAGCTACGCCCAGTACCTGCTGATCGTCTATTTCCTGGGCCCCGACCTCTGGTACGTCGGGGCGCTGCTCTCGGCGGCCGGCGTGTTCCTGATCGGCTTCGCGCTCGAGCCGGTACTGATCAAGCCGATGTTCCGGCAAGCGCTCGAGCGGCGGGACGAATACGCGACCGTGGTCACGATCTCGCTGCTGCTCCTGCTGCGCAACCTGGCGACCGCTCTCGTGGGTCCCTACCAATACAAGCCGCGCACGAACCTGCCATTGAGCGTCATGATAGGGCCATTGCCCGTCGAGGGTGCTCGGGTCGCGGCGTGTCTCTGCGCGCTCGCGGCGCTCGCGATTTTCTACGCGGTGCTGCAAAAGACCTGGTACGGCCTGGCGCTCCGCGCCGCCGCGCAAAGCCGGATCGGCGTGCAGACCGCGGGAGTCAATATCCTCCGGCTCGATCAGGTTGCCTTCGGGATCGGCGTGGCGCTCGCGGGCATCGCGGGCGCGTTGCTGGCGCCGGTCTTCTCCGTCTTCCCGACGGATGGCGCAGTGACCACGGTCAAGGGCTTCGAGATCATCGTGATCGGCGGGCTGGGCTCGATACCCGGCGCGCTCGTCGCGGGCGTGCTCCTCGGGGTCGTCGAATCGCTCGGTGCCGCCTTCATCTCGTCGCCCTACCAAAACGTGTACGGCTTCCTGCTGGTCGTGCTCGTGCTGCTCGTCCGCCCCAACGGCCTGTTCGGCGAGCGGGTGCGACAGGCCTGACCGATGCCGGTGCTCCTAGAAACCCAGGACCTGACCAAGCGCTTCGGCGGCCTCGTGGCCAACGACCTCGTGAGCATCGCGGTCGAGGCCGGCGAGATCCGCGGCCTCATCGGACCCAACGGCGCCGGGAAGACCACGCTCTCGAACCTGATCACCGGCATTTACGAGCCCACGAGCGGCGAGATCCGCATGGATGGCCGCAGTCTCGTGGGCTTGAAGCCGCACGAGATCGCGCAACGAGGCCTGCTCCGCACCTTCCAGGTCTGCCGCATCTTCGGCAACCTGACGGTGCGCGAGAACCTGATGCTGCCCTATCTCGCCCGGCAGAGGGACGGCGGTGGTCGCGAGGACGGCCTCCGGCGCGTCGACGAGTTCCTGGCGATTACCACGCTCGCCCGCCTCGCGGACGAGCCGGCGAAACGGCTTTCGGGCGGCCAGCGTGCGCTCCTGCAGGTCGCCTGCGGCTTCATGGTGCCCGGCCTCAAGTGCTACGTGCTCGACGAGCCCTTCGCCGGCATCAATCCCGTGATCAAGGACGCGATCATCGATCTGATCCTGCACGCCAACAGGACGCGCGGGATCACCTTCGTGATCGTGAGCCACGAGATGGCGGTGATGCGGCGCCTCTGCCGCAAAGTGACCGTCCTGATCGATGGGCGCGTGGTCGCCGAAGGCACGCTCGACGAGGTCGCCGCGCGTCGGGAGGTGGTCGATGCCTATCTCGGCAAGGCCTGGGCATGACCGCCGACGCCATCCTCGCGGTCGATGAGGTCTATGCAGGCTACCAGAGCGGCATCGACATCCTGCAAGGCCTGTCGCTGGCCGTACGGCCGCGGAGCCTGACGCTGGTGATCGGCCCCAATGGAGCCGGGAAATCGACGCTTCTGCGCGCGGTCTTCGGCTTCCTGAAGCCTCATGCGGGCTCGATCCGCTTCCAGGGTGCTCCGATCTCGGCACTCGATCCTTTCGAGGTGAAAGCGAGGGGGATCGGCTACGTGCCGCAGGAGATCAACACGTTTCCGTATCTGACGGTGGAAGAGAACCTGCGCATGGGCGGCTGGATCTTCCGCCGCGACAAGACCCGCCTCCAGCGCCAAATGGCCCGGGTCTACGAGATCTTCCCGCCGCTCGCCGAGCGCCGGCGCACCCGCGCCTCGGAGCTGAGCGGCGGCCAGGGCCGCATGCTGTCGGTCGCGCGCGAGATGATGACCGAGCCGGTGCTCATGCTGGTGGACGAGCCGACCGCGGGGCTTGCTCCCAATCTGGTGGATCAGGTCTACGAGCTGCTCTTGACGGCGCGGCAGACCATCGGCAGCACGATCCTGCTGGTCGACCAGAACATCGAGCAGGCGGTCGCCCACGCTGATCACGTCTACATGGTCAACCTCGGGCGCATCAAGGCCGAGGGGCCCGCGCGCGATTTCCCGCCGGAGCGGATCGCATCGCTGATCCAGGAGTGCCTCCTCGGATGATCGGTGCTTTCGCCTTCGTGGACTGGCGGCGTGTTGCCTTTGTGGCGCTTCCGGTGCTCGTCGTGCTCGCGGCGCTGCCGGCGGTGCTCAACAGCTTTCTCGTTCACGTCCTCACTCTCGGCTTCTACTACACGATCCTGGCGGCGAGCTGGAACCTGCTCGCGGGCATGACCGGGCAATTCTCGCTGGCACAGCAGACCTTCGCGGTGATCGGCGCCTATACCAGCGGGCTCTTGGTGGTGTGGCTGGGATTTCCGCTTTGGCTGTCGATGCCGAGCGGCGTCGCGGTGGCGGCGGCGCTCGGATTTGCGCTGGGTCGCATGGTGCTGCGCATGCGCGCGATCTATCTGGCGATCGCCACCTGGGCCTTTGCCGAGACGGTTCACGTGCTGCTCACCGCGGCCTATTCGATCACGCGCGGCGAGCAGGGACTCAGCGTGCCGTCGCTCTACGGCAGCCTCGAGCCCGTGCTCTACTACTATACCTTCCTGCCGCTGACCGCGGCGATCGTCGTCGGCATGTATGTCCTGGTGCGGTCGCCGATCGGCTATTTCATGCGCGCGATCAAGGACGACGAGCTTCGGGCGCAGACGCTGGGTGTCGACACCACCCGCGTCAAGGTGCTGGTCTTCACCCTCACCAGCGGCGTCTCGGGCCTCGCGGGCGTGTTCTTCGCCCACTATATGGTGACGCTGAGCCCGCAGATGACCGACTTCACTGAAATGGCGAAGCTGATCATCATGGTCGTGGTGGGCGGTCTCGGCACCTTCGTGGGACCGCTGGTGGGCGCGCCGCTCGTCCACATCATGCTCACCTATCTCCAGAAATACGCCGAGTGGGACATGGTGATGTTCGCGCTCATCGTGATCGCGCTGATGCGGAGCTACATGGGCGGCCTTGCGGCGCTCGCGGCCGAGGCCTATCAGAAACTGAGGGCGCTTGCGCGGACTCCGGTTGAGCCGAGCCGCTGAAGGAGACGCATGGGCAAGACCGTCGGCGTGATCGGCGCGGGAATGGTGGGCATCACGGCGGCGAGCTTCCTGCAGCGCGACGGCCACAGCGTGTTCGTGCTCGATCCCGGCGCGCCCGGCGAGGGCGCGTCCTTTGGCAATGCCGGATGCCTCAACGGCTCCTCGGTGGTGCCGATGTCCATGCCCGGAACCGTCCGGAACGTGCCGCGCTGGTTGCTCGACCCTCTGGGCCCGCTCGCGATCCGCTGGCGTTATCTGCCGATGGCGGCGCCTTGGCTCATCCGCTTCATCCGCGCGGGCGCGCCGGAGCGCGTCAAGGCACAGGCGCGAGCGCTGCGCGCGCTGCTGGCGCCCTCGGTCGAGACGCTGTTGCCGCTGGCAAAGGCCGCCGGCGTCGACGACCTCATCCATCGCGCAGGTCATCTCTGGGCCTATCGGACGGAGGAGAGCTTCCGCAAGGATCAGGCCGCTTGGCGGCTCCGGCGCGACAACGGCGTAGCGGTGACCGAGCTCGATGCGGACCAGCTCCGTCAAACCGAGCCCGCACTCTCCCGAGAGTTCACCCGCGGCATCCTCGTCGAGGAGAACGGCCATCTCGGCAATCCCCACCGCATGGTGCAAGGGCTGGCGCAGGAGATCCGGCGCAACGGCGGCAAAATCCACCAGATCCGCGCGACGGGCTTCGTGCTCGAGGGTGGCCGGCTCACGGCGATCTGCAGCGACCGCGGTGACTTTCCCTGCGATGCCGCCGTGGTAGCGGCCGGCGCCTGGTCGAAGCCATTGGCGGCTGGCTTGGGTGACTCGGTCCCGCTGGAGACCGAGCGCGGTTATCACATCATGATCCGAAATCCGGAAGTGATGCCCCGGCTGCCGGTCGCCGACGCCGACGGCAAATTCGTGAGCACGCCCATGGAGACGGGCTTGCGTTTCGCCGGCACCGTGGAGCTCGCGGGCTTGGCGGCGCCGCCCGATTGGCGCCGCGCGCGCATCCTGCTGGAGCAAGGCCGGCGCCTGCTCCCGGGCCTGAGGGCGAGCTATCCCGAGGAGGAGCTGTCGGTGTGGATGGGCCACCGCCCTTGCCTGCCGGACTCGCTGCCGTGCCTGGGCCCTTCGGCGCGCTCGCCCGACGTGATCTACGCCTTCGGCCACGGTCATGTCGGGATGGCCGCGTCGCCCATGACCGGCAAGCTGGTCGCCGACCTCGTTACGGGCCGCGCACCCGCGATCGACATCGCGCCCTTCCGCGCCGGACGATTTGCGTGAGCTGGTAAAGGATGACCGAGATGAACCCGCGCATGGCCCAAGGCGGAAAAGCGATCTACGGCGCCGCCGTCGGCATTCTGATGCTGGAGGCGCGCTTCCCGCGGATTCCCGGCGATATGGGGAACGCCGGCACCTGGCCGTTTCCCGTGCTCTATCGCGTCGTGCGCGGGGCGACGCCCGAGCGCGTGGTCAAAGAGCGGGCGAGGGGACTGCTGCCGGCCTTCCTCGAGGCCGCGAAGGAGTTGGTCGAGCTCGGCGCCGACGGCATCACCACCAACTGCGGTTTTCTCTCGCTTTACCAGCGCGAGCTCGCGGCGCATGTCGGCGTGCCCATGGCGACCTCGAGCCTCATGCAGGTGCCGGCGGTACAGGCGCTGCTGCCGCCGGGCAAGCGTGCCGGCATCCTCACCGTGAGCGCGCGGTCGTTGACGCCCGAGCACTTGCGGGCCGCGGGCGTCGATCCCGAAACGCCCGTCATGGGCACCGACGACGGCCGGGAATTCACGCGCGTGCTGATCGGCAACGAGCTGCAGCTCGACGCGGCTGCGGCGGAACAGGACATCCTCGAGGCCGGCAGTGCGCTCAAGCAGCGACAACCCGACCTCGGCGCCGTCGTCCTCGAATGCACGAACATGGCGCCCTATTCCCGCGCGCTCGCGGAGCATTTGAAGCTTCCGGTATTCGACATCGTGAGCTTCATCACCTGGTTCCAGGCGGGATTGCGGCCGCGCGATTTCGGCCTGCCCGGCAGTGCGCCGCGCGCGTGGCGGGAACGATGAGCCTCGCTCCGCTTCGCGTGCTGGTCACGGGTGCCGCGAGTGGCATCGGTGCCGCGCTTTGCCGGCGCATCGCCGCGCCGGGCGTGAAGCTTCTGGTCCACACGCGCGAGCGGGGCGCCGACGCACAAGCGGTTGCCGCCGAATGCCGCACCAAGGGTGCGGAGTGCGTGGTCTCGCTGGGCGATCTCGCGGAGCCTGAGACGGCGGCGCGCCTGGTCGGAGAGGTCACGGCGGCCTTCGGCGGGCTTGACGCCGTGGTTGCCAATGCCGGATTTGCCGATCGCCGCCTGGTGGGTGAGCTCGACGACGCCGGGTTCCGCCGGTCGGTCGACGCGATCCTCACGGGATTTTTCCGCCTGGCCGATGCCGCGCGCCCGTCTATCGAGGCCGCGAAGGATCGAGGCCGGATCGTGGCGGTGAGCTCGTTCGTGGGCCATGTGTTTCGGCTGGATGGCGAGCTGTTTCCGGCGACGTCGGCGGCGAAGCTGGGTCTCGAGGGGCTAGCGAAGGCGCTTGCGGCTCAACTGGCACCGAGCCAGGCGACCGTCAATTGCGTGGTGCCCGGCTACATCCTGAAGGAGCGGCGCGCCCACGCGGCGCTCGACGACACGGGACGAGAGCGCGCCCGGCAGCGCGTGCCCCTGGGCCGGCTCGGGCGGCCCGACGAGGTGGCGGCGCTGATCGCCTTCCTGCTCGGCCCCGATGCTGCGTACATCACGGGCCAATCCATTCCGGTCGACGGCGGACTGAGCCTTTAATCTTCGCCAAACCAGCGGTCTGGCGGGGTGGGCTCAAGCCTTCTATGCTTGTCCAGCGGGTAGCCACCCGACACGGCGGGAGGGGACCAATGCTCCAAGAATTCCGGGAATTCGTCGCGCGCGGCAGCGTTGTCGATCTTGCGGTCGGCGTGGTCGTCGGCGCCGCCTTCACCGCGATCGTCAACTCGCTCGTGAGCGATATCCTGATGCCACCGCTCGGCGTGATCATTGGAGGGATCGATTTTTCCAATTTCTTCATCACGCTCAAGGGCGCCGGCGGTTATCCGAGCTTGGATGCCGCGAAAGCCGCGGGCGCGGTCACCATCAATTACGGGCAGTTCATTAACGCGGTGATCCGGTTCCTGATCGTCGCCTTCGCGATCTTCCTGATCGTGAAGCAGGTGAACCGGTTCAATCGCGCCAAGCCGGCAGCTGCGCCCCCGGCGCCGGCGCGCCAGGAAGTCCTGCTCACCGAGATCCGCGATATCCTGAAACAATCGGCGCGCTAGAATCGACGCGCCCGCTTTCCCTGGGAGGGGTCGAAGCCAATGCTCAAGCTCCTGAAGTGGATCGGCATCATCGTCGTCGTTCTGGTGGTTCTGGTCGTCGGTGCGGCGCTCGTGCTGCCCCAATTCATCTCCGTCGACACCTACAAGGACAGGCTGGTCGCGGAGGTGAAGAGCGCCACCGGCCGCGACCTCAAAATCGATGGCCCCATGCACCTCTCGGTGCTGCCGCACCTCGCGATCGACGCGGCCCAGGTCTCGTTCTCGAACGCGGCGGGCGCGCAGAGCAAATCCATGGCGACGCTCGGCAAGTTCTCGCTCGAGGTCGAGCTGATCCCGCTCCTCAACAAGAACATCGTGGTGGATCGCCTGGTGCTCGAGGATCCCGTGATCGCCCTGGAGGTCGACAAGCAGGGCAAGCCCAATTGGGAGATGGCGGCCGTGGGCGGCGGTACCACGGCGCCGGCGGCGGCGCCCAAGCCCGCGGCCGGGGCGCAGCCGACCTCCACAACCGGCGCCTCCGGTCTGGTGACCGTGCTGTCGGCGCTCCATCTCGGCGACATCCGCCTCGTCAACGGAACGATCAGTTATCTCGACCAGCGCACCAATCAGCGCACGGTGATCGAGAAGATCAACTCATCCGTCAATTTCCCCGACGTCAACTCGGCACTCAAGATCGACGGGGCCGCGCAATATAACGGCCAGGTCCTGAAGCTGAAGATCAACGTCGACAAGACCAGCGATTTCGTCTCGCGCCAGGGCAGCGGCGTCGAGGCGTCGGTCAGCTCCGACGTCGTGAGCTTCGACTTCAAGGGCAAGGGGACGGCGGCACTCCCGACTTCGGCGAGCGGCACCATCGATCTCAAGGTGCCCTCGGTCAGGAAGCTCGCGGCCTGGGGCGGCGCGCCCATGCCGCAAGGCGAGGGCTTCGGCCCGCTCGCCATCGCCGGCAAGCTCGAGATGACCGGCGACGAGATCAAGTTCGACGACGCGCAGCTCTCGCTCGACGCCATCAAAGGCAAGGGCGCGCTCGCGCTCAATACCGGGGGCGCGAAGCCCGACATCAAGGGCTCGCTCGAGCTCGAGGCACTCAACGTCAACCCCTACCTGGCGCCGGAGAAAGGCGGCGCGGCGCCGGCGAGTACTCCGGCCGCGGGTGCCAAGCCGGCCTCGGGTGGTGCCTGGAGCGACGAGCCCATCGACGTGAGCGCGCTCAAGACCGCCAACGTCGACTTCCAGCTCTCGGCGAGCGCGATCCAGTTCCGCAAGATCAAGATCGACAAGAGCTCGATGACCCTGCGCCTCAAGGACGGCAAGCTCACCACCGACCTGACCCAGCTCGCGACTTACGGCGGCGGTGGCAAGGCGACCGTAACGCTCGACGGCAGCGGCGCCGAGCCCGCGCTCACCCTGAGCGCCAACATGTCGGGCATCGACATGGACAAGCTGTTGGTGGACGCGATCGACCTCGACCGCCTCACCGGCAAGGGCAGCCTCGAGGTGTCGGTGACGGGCAAGGGCAAGTCCCAGCGCCAGCTCATCGGCTCGCTCAACGGCAAGGGCAACTTCAATATCGCGAACGGCGAGATCAAGGGCCTCGACCTCCTGAAGATGCTGAACATGGCCGCCACGAACGTGGCGAACCTCGCGAGCCTCGGCGGCGGCGGCAACACCACGCCCTTCTCGCACCTGACGGGCAGCTGGACCATGACCAACGGCATCATGAAGAACAACGACCTCGTGATGGATTCGCCGGGCCTCAAGGCCGCCGGCGCCGGCACCGTCGACCTGCCGACCCGCACCGTCGACTACAAGGTCACGCCGCAGGTGGTGGGCCTGAGCGTGCCCGTGCTGATCAAGGGTCCCTGGGACAACTTGAGCTACGTGCCGGATCTCGCGGGCGTGGTGCAGGGCGTGGCGGGCGGCGTCGTGGGCGGCGCCGCCAACGTCGTCAAGGGCGGCGTCGGCGGTGTCGGCGACGCGGTCAAGGGCATTGTCCCCGGCCTCGGCGGCTCGGGCACGAGTTCCGGCTCAAGCTCGGGCACGGGCGCGAAGACCGGAACGGGCTCGAGCTCCGGCGGCGGCGTGACGAACCCGCTCAAGGGGCTGTTCGGGAATTAGGGGATGGGCGGGGCGGCGGCGAGAGTAACCCTCCTGCAGCCGCCCGCGATTGCGCTGACCTCGGGCTTCCTTTAGCCGAACTTGGCGATGTTAGCTCCTGAAGACTGCGGTGACGCCCGTATCTGAGTCACTTCGTAGTGTCCGTCCGCAGTCGGAATTCTCACAACTTCGGTCACGCGGACCCGCCAGCCCTTGTATTTCCTCACACAGGCCGAGATATAGGGTTTCGGTTTCGAAGCCAGAACCACGTTCTCAGCGCTTTGAATGACGAGTCTGTTCATGTCGCGAACAAATCTCGTCGTAGCTTTGCGTCCGAGCGACATCTTCATCGGAGGTGTGTCGGGAGCCATCTTCGGCAGGTTGTCCAGCTCGACGCTGATCCAAAGCGCCAGCCTCGGCGTCAGCGGCAAATAGCGCGCTGGATGCATCGGACTACCGTACTGGTAGTCGCCACAGCTCGGATTGTCGCTGGTTAAGAACAATTCGTCGGTTTCGTTCCAAATGATGTTCCATTCCTGATGATATAGACACCATTGGTGCTCCAGCAGTTGGGTCGTGACGACCGCCTTCGGGTAGTGCTTGTCGATTTCGGCCTTTAGTGAGCCGTCCTTTACGAGCGGGATGTACGCGGCAGCCTCCGGATACTCCTCCGGATGGGCTTGGGCGTATTCGATGAAGCGCGTGAGATATGTGTCCTCCAGTTCGGCTTGCTGAATTCGGGTGGCGACGCGTTGCCATGCCGGCGTGCATGTCGAGAGACA
>DATNIT010000101.1:0-3060 GCA_035604335.1 Allostellaceae bacterium
TGTAGAACTGCATGATTGATTACTCGGGTCCGGCTGGTCTGGCGGTGCGCACATGGTATTTGAAATTCTACGCTGCACTATGAAATCTCCGAACCTCATTGCCGTGCTGCGCAAATCCGTCGGTAGCCGTACGGATAAGCTCCCTCCGCTGGTCGAAAATCGCGTGTGTCCGCAACGCCATCGGAATTCGAGTAAGAGGGGCAAAACCCGTGGCGGTATGATTATACGATTCACGGGAGGGCGCGAGTCGGATTCATTCTGGGAATGTCGGTGCCCGGAGATCTTGACCGCCTGACGCACGCCGAGCTGAAGGGCTTGGTTGTGAAGCAGTGGGAACAGTTGGTCGAGCTGCAGCGAATGGTTGCGGCGCTGCGCGATGAGATTGCCCGGCTGAAGGGCGGTCCGGGTCGGCCGAACATCAAGCCGAGCGGCATGGAGCGGGCGACCGAGCCGAAGCCGCCGGGGAGCACCGGCAACCAGCGCCCCGGAAGGGGCGGCACGAGGTCGAAGCTTTCGATCCACGAGGAACGGACCGTCAAAGTCGCCGCGCCGCCGCGCGGCTCGCGCTTCAAAGGCTACACGAGCTTTCTGGTGCAGGATCTGGTGATCCGCCCACATGTCGTGAACTTTCGCTGCGAGCGCTGGCAGACGCCGGACGGCAAGATGATGACAGCGGCACTGCCGGCCGGGATCGACGGGCATTTCGGTCCGGAGCTGCGGCGCTTCGTGCTCGCCCAGTACCATCAGGGACAGGCGACGGTCCCGCGACTGGTGACGCTGTTGCGGGGGCTCGGCATCGTCATCTCCAAGCGCCAAGTCGTCCGCCTGCTGATCGATGGCCAGGACGGCTTCCTCGACGAGGCCCGCGATGTGCTCCGCGCCGGGCTTTCGAGCGCCGCCTGGATCACGGTGGACGATACCGGCGCTCGCCACAAGGCCGCGAACGGCTTCTGCACGCAGATGGGCAACGCGAACTTTGCGTGGTTCGGCACCACCTCCTCCAAGAGCCGCCTCAACTTCCTCGAGCTGCTGCGTGCCGGCTACGACGACTATGTCGTCGATGACGAGGCGGTGGCCTACATGCGCGAACGGGCGCTGGCCGCCCATGTGATCGCTCGCCTGGTCGAGCATCCCGACCGCCGCTTCGCCGATCAGAAGGCCTGGAACGCGCACCTCGAACGGCTCGGCATCTCGGCGCTCAAGGTCAATCCGGATCCGGTGCTGATCGCAACCGAAGGCGCGCTGTGGGGCAGCATCAAGGCGCACGGCTTCCTGCCCAACACCGTGATCGTCAGCGATGACGCCGGTCAGTTCAATGTCGGCCAACACGGCCTGTGCTGGGTCCATTGCGAGCGCCTGGTTCACAAGCTCGACACCTTCACCGACGAGAACCGCGCCGCCCAGTCCACCGTCCGCGACCTGATTTGGCAGCTCTACCATGATCTCAAGGCCTATCGCGCCGCTCCCACCAAGCAGCGCAGGGCTGCCTTGCGGGCCAGGTTCGACCGCATCTTCAAGCGCAAGACCGGCTTTGTTACCCTCGACCGCCTGCTCGCTCGGCTCCACGCCAACAAGCCAGAGCTGCTGATGGTGCTCGACCGCCCCGAGATCCCGCTGCACACCAATGGGTCAGAAAATGACGTCCGCTGCCACGTGACCCGGCGCAGGGTCAGCGGCGGCACCCGCAGCGATGTCGGTCGCGACTGCCGTGACGCCTTCCTTGGCCTCGCCAAGACTACCGCCAAGCTCGGCATCAACCTCTGGGACTACCTCGGCTCACGGCTCGCGGTCCCCGGCAGCCCATCGATCCCATACTTGCCCGAAATCGTCGCCGCTCGCACCCGCCCGCCCTGATCACCACGGGTTTTGCCCCTCTTACTGCACCTCTTGATTCCGAAGTTCGCACCAGAGGATGTCGCGAAGTGATGCGAACTTCGGAATCGGTGCACTAGACGCTCGCCGCATGTCGGCACGAATGCTCCGGCGCGCTTGTGTTCCATCAGGGCGCCAGACACAAGAGCCGCGTTGTCATCGACGGTGCGCCACCAGTCCGAGAGCCGCGCGCCGGGTCCAGCGGCGCATCATGAGGAGCGCCACCACGGCGAGCCCGGTGGCAAGCCCGACCCAGATCCCGACGCCGCCGAGACCGCCGGGAAACGCCAGCGCGACGCCGAGCGGAAGGCCGATGCCCCAGTATCCCAGCAGGGCGTAGAGCATGGGAATGCGCGTGTCGTGCAGTCCGCGCAGCATGCCGCCGCCGACGGCCTGCGCGCCGTCGACGATCTGGAACAGCGCCGCCAGCGCGAGGAACGAGACGGCGAGCTCGACGACCGGCAAATTGCGTGGATCGTACGGATCCAGAAAGGCGCCGATCAGAAGGCGCGGAACGAGAAGCATCATCAGCGCCATCATGGCCATGAATCCGACGCCGAGACCGACCGCGGTCCATCCGGCCCGGTGAACCGCCTCGACGTCCCGCGCACCGTAGGCCCGCCCCACCCGCACGGTCGCCGCCTGGCCGATGCCGAGCGGCACCATGAAGGTCAGCGCGGCGAGTTGGATCGCGATCTGATGGGCGGCGAGCGCCGCCGCGCCGATCAGGCCCATGAGAAACACGGCGGCGTTGAAGATCGTTATCTCGAAGCTCAGCGTGGCCGCCATCGGCAGCCCGAGCCGCCAGAACTCGCGGAAGCGCGGCCAGTCCGCCCGCAACAAGCCGCTGAACACGCGGTAGCGGGAAAATCTGCCGTCGAGGCTCACGACCGCCGCGAGCCCGAGGAACAGCAGCACGCTCGAGAGCAGGGTGGCGTAGCCGGAGCCCACGATACCGAGCGGATGGCCCCCGCAACGCCCGAGCATCAGGCACCAGTTGGCCCCGGCGTTGAAGACCACCGCACCGAGACCAACAAGCAATGCCGAAACCGGCCGCTCCAGCGCGCTCACGAACGAACGCAGCACCAGATAGCCGAGGAACGGCAGCAGCGACCACTGCAGCGCGCGGACATAGATCCCCGCCTCGGCGGACAACCACGGATCCTGTCCCATCACCTTCAGGATCGG
>DATNIT010000102.1:0-47353 GCA_035604335.1 Allostellaceae bacterium
GAACGAGCCGATGGCGATCGTGATCGGCGATTACGTGCGCGCGAAGCTCCCCGCCGGACCATAAGGCTTTGCAGTGTGGCGCTCTTTCTAGTCCCGGTCCCCTTCACCTCCATCCGGAGCTCCGCCATGGGTCGATCCCTCCTCGCGCTCGCAGTCGTAGCCGCAAGCAGCCTGCTGATCGCGCTTCCCGCTAACGCTCAAAACGCCGAAGCCGGTCAGAAGGCATTCAAGCAGCAGTGCGGTCTCTGCCACGACGTCGCGGCCGGAAAGAACCGTGTCGGCCCGTCGCTCTTCGGGCTGGTCGGGCGGAAATCCGGCAGCGTGGAAGGCTTCCATTACTCCGACGGCAACAAGAACTCCGGCCTCACCTGGGACGCGGCGACGCTCGACAAATATCTCACCGACCCCCGCGGCACGGTGCCCGGGACCACGATGACCTATGCCGGCGTAAAGAACGACGAGCAGCGCCGCGACATCATCGCCTATCTCGCCACGCTGCACTGAGCGCCGCGCCCCGTTTCCGGCATCTCTGCCGGAACGGCGCTGGTGAATCATTTCGCCGCGCGCGATGGCGAGATGATGCGCTTGGTGGTGGGGACCGCTGGCCACGATGCCGATGAAGCCGAGCCCGCGGATATGCGCGGTCTCCTTGGGATCGACGGCGGTGACCGTTAGGACACGCCCCCGACCTGAATTAATGACTCTAGTGCTGCGCCCGGGCATCGTCCTGGGTCAGATCAGGGAAACGCCGTGCCCGCGCGCAAGCCCAGCCGCTTGAACACGATCGCCGCCGGGCAAAAGCCGGTGAAGGACGACTGGATCAGATTGGCGCCCACGAACGCGGTGAACAGGAGCCAGTAGGGACTGAAGACTTGGCTCAGCACCAAGCTCAGAAGCACCATCGCTCCGGCGAAAGCCATGACAGCACGATCGATCGACATTTTGCTCTCTCCCTTCAAGCTTCACGACGACGCGCTGGACGGCAGTACAGGTCGTACAGCGCGCCGATCACCTTCGTCACGCCCGCGTCGGCGAGCGAGTAGTAAATGGTCTGCGACTCCCGCCTCGTGCCGACCAGCTTCGCTGCGCGCAGTTTCGCCAAGTGCTGCGACAGCGCGGACTGGCTGAGACCGACCACGGCCTCGAGCTCGCCGACCGAGCGCTCGCCCTGCACGAGCTCGCACAGGACCATCAGCCGGTTTGGGTTGGATAGCTGCTTCAACAGGTTGGCAGCAATTACGGCCTTCGAGTGCATCACGCGTATATCCATGCTTGCTAATTTAGTATTTTCTAATATATATGTCAATACTCTGTCTCGTGGAGGTAGCGCCGTGATCCGCTTCCTGATCGTCGTCGCCATTCTGTTCGGGGTCGTGCCCGCTGCATCGGCGGCGGAGAGCCCGGTCACGCGGAGGTCCATCGAGGATCGCAAGGCGGTCATCGCCACCGTCGAGCCGGTCCACGAGTTGCTCGCCCGCGCGCGCATCGCCGGAACGATCTCCACGCTCACCGCCAAGGAAGGAGATCGCGTCGGCGCGGGCGATCGCATAGCCGTCATCGTCGACCAAAAGCTGCTGCTGCAGATGCAGGCGCTGCAATCGCGCATCCAGGCCCAGCAGGCCGAGCGCGATCAGGCACAGACCGATCTGGGGCGCGCGCAGGAGTTGCGTCGGAGCGGTGTCGTGACCCAAGCGGCGCTCGATCAGGCACGCACCCACCTCGACGTATCCGAGCGAACCCTTCAGGCCCTGCGCGCGGACCGGCAGGTGATCGAGCAGCAATCGACCGAAGGCGCCGTGCTCGCGCCCGGCGCGGGTCGCGTGCTCAAGGTGCCGGTATCCGACGGCAGCGTCGTCCTGTCGGGCGAGACGATCGCGTCGATGGCCGCCGACAACTACATCCTGCGTCTGCAGCTGCCGGAGCGGCATGCTCGCTTCATGAAAACCGGCGATACCATTCTGATCGGCGGGCGGGGCCTCCAACCGCAGGAGCCGGAGATGCTGCGCCGCGGTCGCGTCGCATTGGTCTATCCGCAGATCGACCAGGGCCGGGTCGTCGCGGACGTCGAGGTCGAGGGTCTCGGCGATTACTTTGTGGGCGAGCGCACGCGAGTTTACGTCGCCACCGGAACGCGCGAGGCGCTGATCGTCCCCGAGGACTGCGTCTATCGGCGGTTCGGCGTGAGCTACGTCAAGCTCAAGGACGGCACGGAAGTTGCGGTCCAGGTCGGTCTGCCCGTGGAGGGCGGCATCGAGATCCTATCGGGGCTTCACGAGGGTGACGTGGTGATGCAGCCATGAAGCTCGGCCTGTCCGGCTTTCTCACCCGCGCCTTTATCACCTCGCCGTTGACGCCGCTGCTGCTGGTGGCGGCCTTGATCGTCGGCGGCTTGGCGCTGATCGCACTGCCGCGCGAGGAAGAACCTCAGATCAGCGTTCCCATGGTCGACATCCTCGTCACGGCCAACGGCTACAAGGCGGGCGACGCCATTGAGCTCATCACCAAGCCGCTCGAGGACATCGTCAAGGGGATCAATGGCGTCGAGCACGTCTATTCGAGCACGCAAGACGACGCGGTGGTGACCACGGCCCGCTTTTACGTGGGCACCGACGAGGATACGGCGCTCCTGCGCGTGCACGAGAAGATCCGCGCCAACATCGCCGACCTGCCCAAAGGCATTCCCGAGCCGGTCATCATCGGCCGCGGCATCAACGACGTCGCGATCGTGACGCTCACCCTCGAGCCCAAGCCCGAGGCCGCGTCGCGCTGGGATCACAACGGTCTCTACCAGATCGCCCAGGAGCTTCAGCACGAGCTCGTCAAGGTGGACGATGTCGGGCTGACCTATCTCGTAGGCGGCAGCCCCAATCAGATCCGCGTCGAGCCGAATCCCGAGCGCCTCGCGCTCTACGGCATCACCTTGAGCCAACTGGTGGACAAGCTCGCGAATGCCAACCGGTCGTTCCTGGTGGGCGCCTTCAATCAGCTCGATCGGACAATTCCCGTCGTCGCGGGTCAGACGCTTCAAGGCGTGCCGGACATCGGTCTGCTGCTTTTGACCTCCCGGGACGGCCGACCCGTCTACGTGAAGGACGTGGCCGATGTGATCTTGGGCGCCGCGGAGCCCGACCATCGCGCCTGGACGTTGACCCGCGCGTCGTCGGGCGCGCTCGAGCGCCGTCCGGCGGTGACGATCGCGTTCGCCAAGCGCAAGGGCGCCAACGCGGTCGTGGTGGCGGAGCAGCTGCTCGAGCGGCTCAAGACCGTCCAGGGCCGTTTGATCCCCGACGGCGTCTCGGTATCGGCAACCCGCAATTACGGCATCACCGCCACCGAGAAGGCCAACGAGCTTCTGTTCCATCTCGCCCTCGCGACCGCCTCGATCGTCGTGCTGATCACGCTTGCGATCGGATGGCGGGAGGGGATCGTCGTTCTCGTGGTCATCCCAACCACGATCCTGCTGACGCTCTTCGCATCGTGGCTGATGGGGTACACGATCAATCGGGTCAGCTTGTTCGCGCTCATCTTCTCGATCGGCATTCTCGTCGACGATGCGATCGTCGTGGTCGAGAACATCGTTCGGCGCTGGCAATCACGGGGAGGCCGGGATCTCATCACGACAGCGGTGGAGGCGGTCGCGGAGGTCGGCAACCCCACCATCGTGGCGACCCTCACCATCATCGTGGCACTGCTGCCCATGATGTTCGTGAGCGGGCTCATGGGCCCTTACATGAGCCCGATACCCGCGAATGCCTCGATGGCCATGCTGTTCTCGTTCTTCGTCGCGGTGATCGTTACGCCTTGGCTCCTCTATCACATCGCGCGCCGGCGTTTCGCGGCCGGGAGCACGATGCCCGTGGCGAAGACCGATGCCCATGAGGTCGGCGCGATGGGCCGCTTCTATCTCGCGATCGCCCGTCCGCTCCTCAGAGGTCGGCGTCGCTCGAAGCTGTTTCTGCTGGCGGTCGCCGCAGCGACGGCGGGGGTCTGCGTCCTGTTCGAGACCAAGGACGTCACCGTCAAACTCTTGCCCTTCGACAATAAATCGGAGCTGCAGGTCGTCGTCGATCTTCCGCAGGGCGCGACCCTTGAGGACACCGAGCGATTCCTTATGGCCGCATCCGATCGCCTCAGGGATCTGCCGGAGTTGACCTCAATCCAGCTCTACGCCGGCACCGCGGCGCCGTTCAACTTCAACGGCCTGGTCCGGCATTACTATCTTCGGAGCAATCCCGAGCAGGGCGACCTGCAGGTCAATCTGGCTCCGAAGGCCGAGCGCGCACGGGCCAGCCACGCGATCGCCCTCGACGTGCGCCGTCGGATGTCCGATCTGCCCAAGCCTGCGGGCACCGTGGTGAGAGTGGTCGAGGTGCCGCCGGGACCGCCGGTGCTCGCCACGCTCCTCGCCGAGGTTTACGGGCCCGACGAGGCCGCGCGCCGCGCCGCGGCCACGAAGGTGCGCGAGGCCTTCCGGAAGTTGGATTTCGTCGTGGATGTCGACGACACCTTCCACGAGCCGAATGAGCGCCTGCGCTTTTCGATCAATGAAGAAAATCTCGAGTTCTACGGCGTGGACGAGCAGGCGGTGTACGACACGATCGCCGCCATCATCGGCGGCGTGAAGGTCGGCTATTCCCAGCGCGGCCACGGCACCAAGCCGATCGAGATCGACGTCAAGCTGCCGAAGCGCGCCGAATGGATGGGCGAGCGAATTCTCTCCACGCCGCTTCCCGCTGGCGGCACCGTCCGGCAAGGCGCCAATGTCGAGCTCGGAGACGTGGTCACGGTCAAGCGCGAGCCCGCGTCATATAGTCTTTTCCGCCGCGATGGTCGGTTCGCCGAGATGGTTCAGGCGGAAGTGGCAGGCCGCTTCGAGGCGCCGATCTACGGCATGCTCGCGGTGCAGGACCAGATCAAAAAAATCGACTGGGGCCAAGCCGGCCCGCCCGAGATCCGCTATCACGGCCAGCCGCTCGACGAAGCCAAAGCGTCGGTCTTGTGGGATGGAGAATGGGAGGTGACCTATGTCACCTTCCGGGATATGGGCGGGGCGTTCATGGTCGCGCTCCTCGGGATCTATCTCCTGGTCGTGGCCCAATTCGGCTCGTTTCGCCTTCCTCTCGTGATCCTCATTCCGGTGCCGTTGACGCTGATCGGAATCGTGTTGGGTCACTGGCTCCTGGGTGCGCCGTTCACGGCCACCTCGATGATCGGCTTCATTGCGCTCGCCGGCATCATCGTGCGCAATTCGATCCTGCTGGTCGATCTCATCCGCCGGCGTCGCCTGGAGGGAGCCGCGCTTCGCGAGGCCCTCCTCGGCGCCGGAGCGATCCGCTTCAAGCCGATCTTCCTGACCGCGGCCGCCGCCATGATCGGCGCCGCCTTCATCATGGCTGACCCGATCTTCCAGGGGCTCGCCATCTCGCTCGTGTTCGGTCTCGCCTCATCGACAGCGTTGACGGTTCTGGCGATCCCCGCCGTCTATGTCTGGCTGCGGGATGATGGCATGGAGATGGACACGGCCTAGCGCGCGTCCGCGCCGAGCCGGCGCAACGTCGCGAGCCATGCTCGTAGCTTGGCGTCGCTCGCCTGCTCGATCATGCCGAACAGGCTCTCGCGGATCGGGCCAATGCCCGCGAAGCCCAGGATGCTACGCTCCAGGCTCTTGAGGCCGTGGGCGCCGAAATACCATCGGTAGAAAAAGACCGGCATGCCCATGGTGACGACAATGCGCGTCGATTTGCCCTTGAGCGGCCGTTTCCAGAGCTTGCCGGATTCTTTGATCATGAAAGCGAATCCCGGGCGGAACACCTGCTCGAGAAAGGCCTTCAGCAGCGCCGGCATCGTGCCGAGCCACAACGGATAGACGATCAATAGGTGATCCGCGCGCCCGATGGCTTCCTGGCTGGGAGCCAGAGCGGGCGGCACCGCTCCCGTCTCGAATGCCTCCTTGGTGCGCAGGATCGGAAAATCGATCTCGGCAACGTTGATGAGCACGACCTCATGCCCACCGGCTTTGGCTCCGCTCGCATAGGCCTCCGCGAGCGCATGGCAGAGATGGCCGCGCGCCGCGTCGGGGTGGCCTTGAATGATCGCGATGCGCTTGGTCATCGCCTCGCCACCGATCAATGCGACATCAGGACCGGCACGGTCATGTGACCGAGAATCTCTCGGCTGGCACCCCCCAGGATGAGCTCGCGAAAGCGAGAGTGCCCGTAGCATCCCATGACGATGAGGTCGGCGCCGAGGTCGGATGCACGCGACAGAATCGCGGATCCCACAGCGATGTCTTGCGCGACGGTATAGGAGGTCTCGACCGTCACGCCATGACGGGCAAGGTGATGCGCGACATCGGCACCCGGCGGGTTCGATGCCACATCGCCCCGCTCCGGGTTGATCGAAAGGACGGTCACTCGTTGCGCCCGCTTCAGCATTGGAAGCGCATCGTTGACCGCGCGCACCGCCTCGCGGGTCCGGTTCCACGAGACGAGCACTCGGCTGCCGACGGTCTCGTATCGGCCGACGTAGGGAATCACGAGCACTGGGCGGCCGCTGGTGAGGGCGACGCGCTCCGGCAGGGTGGCGGCGGTGCCGGGCGGCGGGCTTTCCGGATTGACCTGACCGACGATCGTGAGATCCACGTAGCGCGCGTGCTCCACCGTGACGTCGGCGGCGTCGCCTTTGCCGAGGCGCCATTCACTGGAAATGCCCAGCCGCGCGCATATGGCCTGAAATGCCGCCTCGACCTTCCGGGCGGCGTTCTCGGCCGCCTGCAGATGCCGCTCCTCGATCTCGATGACGGCCTCGAGGCCGGGCGAGAAATAGCCAGCCAGATTTAGGGGCTCGATTACCGAGAGGCCGACGAGGTGCGCCTCGTGCGACAGCGCCAGATCGGCCGCATGCAGCATGCGGCGCTCGAGCCCCGCGCCCGGCTCGAGCGTGACCATGATTTCCTTGAAAGACATGCTAGGCTCCAGTCCTGGGCCGCAGATGGATCAACCGTTGGCGGCACGCTATAGGAGAGATGGCGCCGCTGCTTTGATCTAACTCAAGGATCCGCCCGCCCGGACGCCGGAGCATGCCCAGGCATCGGAGCCCCTTCAGATGTGGAGTTCGCTCGTGAGATCCAGCCTTGCTTTCACCGCCTCGGCCATCATCGCTTTGCTCGCAGCGAGCTCGACCTCATTGGCGGAGGGTAGTGCCGAGGCCGGCAAACGCCTGGCTCAGCAATGGTGCGCCAGCTGTCACCAAGTCGAGCCGGGCGGGCCGGCGAAGGACACCGCGCCACCCTTTGCGTCGCTCGGCGTGGAGAAGGGCAAGGACCCCGGCTGGATCCGCGCCTGGCTCGCCAATCCGCATCCCCCAATGCAGGGCATCGATCTGTCCAGGCAGCAAATCGACGATATCGTCGCTTACCTGCAGAGCCTCGCGCCCGCGCAATAACCGCTCGGAGCGTTCATCCGCAGAGGTGCCGCACGGCCCGCTCGATAGCGGCGGGCGAGAGCGGCTTTCCGATGGCGACCATCGCGCGCGGGTCCTTGACCGGTAGTCTCGATCCGTCGGCGATGCCGAGCACGATGATGGGGACGGACGTCAGCGCCTGATTGGATCTGAGCCAGCCAATGGTCTCGCCGGCGGTCACGTCGCGAAGTTGAAAATCCATCAGGATGAGGTCGGGCGCTCGCCCCCGCGCCGCGACCACCGCGGCCACGCCGCTGTCCACGCGCTCGATGACAAATTCCATCCGCTCGAGGGTCTCCCGGCAGAGGCGCACGGATACCGGATCGCCATCGACGAGGAGCGCGAGCCTTCTGCGCGCGGTCGAGGTACTCGGGATGGCCGGCTGCGTTTCCCGCGGGACGTCGCCTCGGGCGGGAGCGCGCACCTCGGTGGCGTCCTTGGACTTGACGTTCGAGTAGGGCATCTCTGCCGTTCAATCCTCCGCCCTTCTCAGAGATCCAAATCGGTTCCGCCGGCGGCGAGCTCTTCGAGCTCGGCGCGGTTGAGGATGACGATGTGCCCATGCGTCGGGAGCTCGATCAGCTTGCTACGCTTGAGCTGGGTAAGGGTACGGCAGACGGTCTCGACGGTGAGGCCGAGATAATCGGCGATGTCGTTCCGGCCCATGGGAACGCTGATCTCCTCGCAGCCTTGCTGGTCGGCCATCAACAGAAGGAAGCTCGCGACCCGCTCCGCCGCGGTCTTGCGGCCGAGCAGCAGCATCTGGTCCTGGGCCACGCGAAGCTCGTGGGAAGTGACGGTCAGCACCCGGCGTGCAAAGCCCGGAACGGTATCGATCAAGCGCTCGAAAGCCGGCCTGCGGTAGCGGCAAAGGGTCACGTCGGTGATCGCCTCCGCCGTATAGACCCACGTGCCTTCCGGAGCGAGCCCGATCAGGTGCCCCGCGCAGAGGAAGCCGGTCACTTGCCGACGGCCGTCCGGCAAGAGCTTGTGAAGCCGAAGCGTGCCGCTGACGACCTCGAACACGCTGTCGGCAGCGTCGCCCTCCCAAAAGATCGTCTCGCCGGCGGTTCTCTTCTGAAGCGACGTGATCGCCATGACGTTCGTCGTGGCGTTGCGCCCCAGCCCCCGGCAAACCGCGAGCGCCGTGAAATCGACCTTTGGAACGGTGTTCGAAGCGACTTGCGCTAGCATGGCTCGGTCTCCCGTTGTGGCCCGGTAGACGATTTAAGGGGGCCGTGTCACGGGTTGATGTCGGCGCGTGCCGCTTTTGCTATCCTTCGGAGACAAAGTGTGACGGTCTGTGACAGCGTCCGTATGCAGTCTTCCTGCTTCAACTGGCCTCCCTCCCAGCACTCCGCATGAGCGACCCGCTGCACGTTCTCGTGGTCGACGACGACCCGCGCATCCGCACCATGCTGCGGCGCTACCTTGTCGAGGAGGGTTTCACGGTGAGCGAGGCCGCCGACGGCAGCGCCATGCGCGCGGCGCTCGACAAGGGGCGGGTCGATCTCGTGCTGCTTGACCTGATGATGCCCGGCGAGGACGGGCTTTCGCTGGCGCGCCACGTGCGGCAGCGCTCCGACATTCCCATTATCATGTTGACGGGCAAAGGCGATCTCATCGACCGAGTGGCCGGGCTCGAGGCCGGCGCGGACGACTACATCGCCAAGCCCTTTCATCTTCGCGAGGTGCTGGCCAGGATCCGCACGGTCCTGCGCAGAGGGCGGACGTCGACCGCACCGGCCGCGGTCCCCGAGGCCGGTACGACCGACACTCGGGAAACCCTGGTGTTCCAGGGCTGGCGACTCGATTTGCTGCGCCGCGAGCTCAGGCGGTCCGATGGTGAGCTCGTGCCGCTCACCACGGGCGAGTTCGAGCTGCTCCGCGTGTTCGCCGGCCATCCAAACCGGGTGTTGGCCCGGGATCGGCTGATGACCCTGGTCAAGGGCCAGGACTGGGCCGCCTATGACCGCGCGGTGGACGCCCAAATCGTGCGCCTGCGGAGAAAGATCGAAGCGGACCCGGCCAACCCGGCCCTGATCAAGACCGTGCGCGGCGCCGGTTATGTATTCGCGACCGCCGTGACGAAGGGCTGAGGAGTCAGGTCAGCGGTCGAGCAGCTCGCGGATTTTGCTGTGAAGCTCAGGGGCGCTGTGGGGCTTGCCGAGCCAAGCGGACGCGGATGCTGGCAGGCCCCGCTCGATCACCGCGGGTTCCGCATAGCCGGACGTGAAGAGAGTCTTGAGGCCGGGGCGGCGGCGGCCTGCCTCGCGTGCGAGGTCGATCCCCGTCATGCCGCCGGCCATGACGACATCGGTGAAGAGGAGATCGATGGGCTCGCCGCGGTCCAGTACAGCGAGCGCGGCGGGACCGCTGTCGGCCTCGACGACGGCGTAGCCAAGCTCCTTCAATCGGCGAACAGACACGCGGCGGACGCGCGGATCGTCCTCGACGACGAGGATCGTCTCGCCGGTTTTCGTCGGCGCCGCCAGGGCCGCCTTCCGCCTCTCGGCCGCGCCCTCCTCGGCGAGGCGGGCGGGCAAGTACACACGGACAGTGGTCCCGAGCCCGACCTCGCTATAGAGCTGCACGTGCCCACCCGACTGTTTCACGAAGCCATAGACCATGCTGAGCCCGAGGCCGGTACCGGCAGCGGGACCCTTCGTCGTAAAGAAGGGGTCGAAGGCGCGTCGGCGCACCTCCGGGGGCATGCCAACACCGGTGTCCGTCACCGCAAGCGTCACATAGCTGCCGGGCGAGGCCTCCGCGTTCGCCTCGACGTAATCCGCGTCGATGTCGGTTTGCCCCGTCTCGATGATGAGCTGGCCGCCGTCGGGCATGGCGTCCCGCGAATTGATCGCGAGGTTGAGCAATGCGTTCTCGACCTGGCCGGGGTCGACGATGGTTGGCGGTAGATCGGCGGCGAGCCGCGTCTCGATCTGGACCTGCTCGCCCAAGCTCCGGCGCAAGAGATCGCTCATGCCCCGAACGAGCGCGTTGAGGTCGGTCGGTCTCGGGTCGAGGGGCTGGCGTCGGCCGAAAGCAAGCAGGCGGTTGGAGAGTTGCGCGCCAAGCTCGGCCGCGCCCTGCGCTTCCTTGATGAGCTCGCGATGGGCCGCTTCGTGAATCCGCCCCTCGAGCATCTCGAGATTCCCCGAGATCACCGTCAAGAGGTTGTTGAAATCGTGAGCGAGGCCGCCCGTGAGCTGGCCGATCGCCTCCATCTTCTGCGCTTGCCGAAGGTCCTCCTCCATCCGGGCGCGTGCGGTCAGATCCCGGATAAAGCCGGTGAAGATGTGCGTGCCATCGAGCTTGACCTCGCCGACGGCGAGCTCGATCGGAAAAATCGTGCCGTCCTTTCGTCGGGCCTCGACCTCGCGCCCGATGCCGATGATGTGCTTTTCGCCGGTCTTGAGGTAGCGCTCGAGGTAGCCGTCGTGCCTCTCGCGATAGGGCGAGGGCATGAGCATGTTGATGTTGCGTCCGATCACCTCGCCGGCGGAGTAGCCGAAGAGCTTCTCGGCCGCGAGGCTGAAGGACTGCACGCTGCCGCGGGCGTCGATCGTGATGATGGCATCGGGCGCCGTCTCCAGGACGGAGCGCAAGCGAGCCTCGCGCTCCTCGAGCATGGATTGCGCTCGCTTGGCCTCGGTCATGTCCCAATTGACCATGAGCACCGATACCGGCGCGCCGCTGGCGTCGCGATGGAGCGCCCAGTGCGTTGCCACCACCAGGCGATGACCGTCCCGATGCCTGTGCGCGAGCTCGCCGTGCCACTCGCCAGCGCGCAGCAGCTCCGCCTCGATCTCGGTGGGCGGTACTGGAAACTCCGTCGCCAGAAGCTCGTGCGCGATTCGCCCGATGGCTTCCTTTGCCGACCAGCCGTAGAGCGACCGGAGACCCTGGCCCCAAAACAGGATCTTGCCATCGAGCGCGCGCACGATGACTGGCGCGAGGTTCAGGGCGTGCGAGAGTTCCTCGACACGCTCCGACTCGGTCCGCAATTGCGCGGCCAAGCTCTTCTGTCCGGCGCCGCGCGAGGTGCGGTGTCGCTTCCGATCGGGTTCAGCGCCCGGAGCCGCGGGCTCGGGCCGCGAGCGCTGGGCCTGCCGCGGCGCTGCGCCGCGCTTTGACACCTTCTTCTTGGACGGTCGACGGGCGGACGTGCCGTGGCGTCGGGGCCGACCGCGGGTCGTGCTGCCGTTTCGCTTCATGAACCTATTCTAACTGCTTGGGTGGGGAGCGGCTGCTTGGGACCGTCAAGACGGGGCCGCACTATAGCAAGCACTCAGGGCGAACCAAGCGAGGACAGCGCTTCGCTATTGGGTGAGCGGCCGCTCGACGGTTTTGGAGATTATAGCCGCCGTGTCCACCAGGCCGAGAGAGCGCAACTGGAGCGCCAAGTTGGATTGCGCCCTATAGAGACGGATTTCGACACTGGAGCAGCCGAGATCGTGGGCCTTCACCTCCGCCGCAGCCAGCAATCTCTGCGTGAACGTCGGCGAGTTCGCGAGATCTACAACTGTAAAGAGCTGCACGTTGAAGACCAGCCCGCGCCGCACGTCCAGGTCGACCCGGTAGGCGAACATCGCACAGAAGTAGTCGCTGGCGTCCTGCAGCGCCATTATCCCCGAGGGCACGCGCGCCGATTGCATGGCAAAGGATCGGATGAACCTCCGCCAATGCGGGAGATCCGCCTCTGGCCAAGTGATTTGGGCCAGCGGCAGGGTTTGCGCCGCTTGGTCCTCTAAGAGGGGAACGGTGCGGAAGGAAGTGGCCGTTTCGCTCATGTGCCGGCAGGTCGAGGCTAGGATTCCGGGCCGGGCAGGATTTCGGCTCGAGCCTTGGTCGCGCATGCCGCGAGCTGACGGCCGACATCGGCTTCGGCGATGGGGTAGCCGCGAGCCCCCATGTCCTCGCAGACTTTCTTCACGAGCGCGGCGTCGTTACGCGTCTTGGTGAAATCGGTCCCGACCAGGCTGAGGGCGTACTCGACCGCGACCTCGCCCATCATTCCCATGCGCTCGGCCGCCCACAAGCCCAGGAGCTTGTTGCGGTGCGCGATAAGCTTGGATTCACCCTCCCGCATCGAGCGGGACTCGTGCCCCCTGACGATCGACATGATTTGCCTCCTTACGGCCGCGGCGCGTCGAGAAAAAGGCGGCGGCGGGCCGAGCCCGCCGCCTCGCCGGAAGCACTTAGGCCGCCTTGACCTCGATCTTCTTCTGTTGCGCCTGTGCCTCCACGGTCTTCGGCAGCGTGACGGTCAATACGCCGTCTTTGAACTCGGCTGTGACCTTGTCCCGAGCCACGCCCTCCGGAAGGTAGAAGCTTCTCTGGAACGATCCGTAGCTTCGCTCCGAGAGGTAGCGGTTCTTGCCCTTCTCCTCGCGCTCCTGCTGTTTCTCGCCCTTGAGCACGACGAGGTCGCCGGTGACGGTGACGTCGATGTTCTTCTCGCTCATGCCGGGAAGCTCGGCCGTGATCTTGAAAGCCTTGTCGTCCTCGGAGACGTCGACCGCCGGCAGGGTCATGCCGGGCACGGTGTCGTCGCGCCAGAGCGGCTCGACGTCGAACATCCGCTGCACCGAGGGGAAGCCGAAGCCGCCGGCGAACCGGTCGAACAAACGGTCCATCTCGGTTCGGAAGGCCTGCCAAGGATCCGAGCCCACAGTCCGCGGCGGCGGTGTCTGCTTTACTGGTACCGGAGTGGTTGCCATGGTCGCTCTCCTTCCTGTCTGCGAAGGGGTGACGCAACACCCCAACAAAGGAACCATGCACCCGGGCGGGCAGCGGCTCGTTGATCTAACTCAATCGTAGCGGCCGTCCCAGGTGTCGCTCCGAGCCGCCGCGCGACGTTTTGCGCGATTGATCCAGGTCAAGGTGCGATAACGCTCGGAGCGGTATCGAGCATCCGAGATGGATCACTCCGCGCCTCTGCTCGACATCCACGGGGTGTCCGGGTTCGGCGTCATCGCGTCGCTTTTCGTGGTGGGCCTGGCCGGCAGCATCGCGCACTGCGCGGCGATGTGCGGTCCCTTCGTCCTCGCCCAAGTGCCGGTCGCAGGCGGTGCCAAGGGCCGGTCGGTCCTGATGCGGGGCGCCCTCATCCCCTACCACCTCGGGCGGATCACCACCTACACGCTCCTGGGCGCGGTCGCCGGCGGTTTCGGGGGGAGCCTTGCGCAAGTCTCCGCTCATGGCCGGTCAATACTCGGCGCCTTTCTGGTGTTGGCAGCGGCCCTGTTTCTAATCCAGGCGCTCAAAGGGCTCGGCTTGCTCACGTTCGCCTCCGGCGGAACCGCGCTGAGCTCGTCCGTCGGCTCGGCGATTGCGCGGGTTGCCCGTCCGATGCTGCTGCGGCGGGACGGGCTTGCGGGCTATGCCCTTGGCGTGGCTCTCGGATTTTTGCCCTGCGGCTTGCTCTATGGCGCGCTGGCCGCGGCAGCGGGAACCGGGAACGCGCTCTCCGGGGCGCTTGCCATGGCCGCCTTCACCGCCTCGACCGTGCCGGCCTTAATGGCCATAGGCTGCGCCGGAGCGAGCGTCGCGCAGCGCTGGCGCGCCTTGGCCCGCACGGTGGCGGCGCCTCTGCAAGCCATAAACGCGGCCGTCCTCTTGGTCTTTGCGATCGGGGGGCGGGCTAGGCGAAGGCGTTGATTCAGATCAAAGCGCGGTCGTTCAAGTTTGGGTTAACTCCGCCGCCTTTCCGCGATGACGCGAGTCCACCGGAGCTCAACCAGGACCCCCATGACCCCGAGCAACCCGACCCAGTCGATCTCCGTTCCGGGGTCGATTGTTGCCGCCGAGCCCTACAACGAGGAGATCGTGCGAGCCTGCGTGATAGCGAGCCTGGTCTGGCTCGTGGCGGCGCTCTGCGACGGCCTCTTCATCGCGCTGCAGCTGGCGTATCCCTCGCTCAATCTCGGCCTCGAGTGGACCACCTTCGGCCGGCTCCGGCCGTTGCATACCTCGGCCGCGATCTTCGCCTTCGGCGGCAATGCGCTGATCGGCACGTCGCTTCACGTCGTCCAGCGCACCTGTCGCGCGCGGCTCTTCGGGGGCGACTCGATCGCCTGGTTCGTGTTCTGGGGCTATCAGTTCTTCATCGCGATGGCCGCGATCGGCTATCTCGAGGGCGTCACGCAGTCCCGGGAGTACGCCGAGCCCGAGTGGTATGCGGATATCTGGCTCACCATCGTGTGGGTCGCCTATCTCGTGATCTACCTCGGCACGATCCTGAAGCGCCGCGAGCCGCACATCTACGTCGCGAACTGGTTCTATCTCGCCTTCATCGTCACCATCGCTGTACTGCACATCGTCAACAATCTCGCGGTGCCGGTATCGTTCTTCAGCAGCAAGAGCTATTCCGCCTCCGCGGGCGTGCAGGACGCGCTGATCGAGTGGTGGTACGGCCATAACGCCGTGGGCTTCTTCCTCACTGCCGGCTTCCTCGGCATGATGTACTACTTCCTGCCCAAGCAGGCGGATCGGCCGATCTATTCCTACCGGCTCTCGGTCGTGCATTTCTGGACGCTGATCTTCCTCTACATCTGGGCGGGCCCCCATCATCTCCACTACACCGCTCTGCCGGATTGGGCGCAGACCCTCGGCATGGTGTTCTCGATCATGCTGTGGATGCCGTCCTGGGGCGGCATGATCAACGGGCTCATGACGCTGTCCGGCGCCTGGGACAAGCTGCGCACCGATCCGTCGCTGCGCTTCTCTGTCACTGCCGTCGGCTTCTACGGCATGGCGACCTTCGAGGGTCCCGTGATGTCGATCCGGCAGGTGAACGGCCTCAGCCACTACACCGACTGGACCATCGGGCACGTGCACTCCGGCGCGCTCGGCTGGGTCGCCTTCATCACGTTCGGCGCCTTCTATTATCTGGTGCCGGTGCTCTGGAAGCGGCGTCTCTATTCGACGCGCCTGGTGGAGTACCATTACTGGATCGCCACGCTCGGCATCGTCTTCTACATCACCTCGATGTGGGTGGCGGGCATTCTGCAAGGATTGATGTGGCGGGCCTACGACGAGTTGGGATTCCTGCAGTATTCCTTCGTCGAGACCGTCGCCGCGATGCATCCCTTCTACATCGTCCGGGCGCTCGGTGGTGCGCTGTTCCTGATCGGCGCTGTGCTGATGATCTACAACCTCGTGCGCACCATGCGCGGCGAGGTCGCGGGCGTGCCGCGCGCCGCGGTCGCGCAGGCTGCGGAGTGAGGAGCCTCGCCATGTTCCTTCGCCAAGAGAATATCGAGAAGAACGCGATCCTGCTTCTCGTGCTCACGCTCCTCACGGTCTCGATCGGCGGCATCGTCGAGATCGTGCCGCTCTTCACCATCGAGACCACGATCGAGCGCGTGAAGGGCGTCAGACCCTATTCGCCGCTGGAGCTCGCGGGCCGCGACATCTACACGCGCGAAGGTTGCTACCTCTGCCACAGCCAGCAGATCCGTCCGTTCCGGGACGAGGTCGAGCGCTACGGCCACTACAGCCTCGCCGCCGAGAGCATGTACGACCACCCCTTCCAGTGGGGCTCCAAGCGGATCGGCCCGGATCTCGCGCGGATCGGTGGCAAATATTCCAACGATTGGCACATCGCGCACCTTAGGGATCCCCGCGATGTGGTGCCGGAGTCGATCATGCCGAGTTATGCGTTCCTGGCCGAGCACAACCTCGATACGCAGCACATCGCCGAGCATCTCGCGGCCAATCGTGCCGTCGGCGTGCCCTACAGCGACGAGATGATCGAGAAGGCGAAGGCCGACGAGCTGGCGCAGCTCGATCCCGACGGCGACAACAGCGGCGTGCTCGCGCGCTATCCGGGCGCCGCGATCTTCAAGCCCATCAAGGGCACACCAGCCAAGGCGACCGAGATGGACGCGCTGCTGGCCTATCTCCAGGTGCTCGGCACCGAGGTCAAGTTCCGGGACGTCGATCCCGCGGACCTCGCGCAGTGAGGAGACCGCGATGAACTGGTTCGATTTCGCCATGAGCTTGCGGCCGATCTTCATGGTCTGGGTCGTGCTGCTCGTCGTCGGTGTGCTGGCCTGGTACTGCCGGCCGCGCCGGCGCCGGCTGCTCGACGAGTACGCCCGCATCCCGCTGAAAGACGATCAGCCGTTGCCTTAGGAAGATCAACCATGCCGACCAAAGGCGAGAAGGACGCCCTCACGGGCCGCGAGACCACCGGTCACGAGTGGGATGGCGTGCGCGAGCTCAACACGCCGCTGCCGAAATGGTGGCTCTATACGTTCATCGCGTCGATCGTTTTCGCGGTTGGCTACAGCGTTCTTTATCCGGCGGTGCCGTGGCTCCATGGCCATACGACGGGCGTCCTCGGCTATACGAACCGAGGCGCGGTCGCGAGCGAGATCGCCGCGACCGCGGCGCGGCAGGCGCCGATCCTGGATCGCATTCGCGTCACCGACCTCGCCGCCATCCCCAAGGATCCCGCGCTCTACGCCTATGCCGTCGCCGGCGGCAAGGCGGCATTCGCCGACAACTGCGTACCCTGCCACCGCGCAGGCGGGGCGGGCGCGCCCGGGTACCCCATGCTCGCGGGCGACCGTTGGCTTTGGGGCGGCACGCTCGAGGCGATCCACCAGACGATCAGCCACGGCGTCCGCAATGACGATCCGGACTCCCGTCAATCCGCGATGCCCCGGTTCGGGCTCGACGGCATGCTGACCGCCGCTCAAATCGGCGACGTCGCGGACTTCGTGCGCTCGCTCTCGGGCAATAAGGCGCCGCCCGATGCGATCCAGCGCGGGTCCAAGATCTTCGCGGAGAACTGCGCCGCCTGTCATGGCGAAACCGGCACCGGCAATCCGGATATCGGCGCTCCAAATCTCACCGCCAAGATCTCGCTCTATGGAAGCGACCGCGTCACGGTCGTCGACGTCATCACCCGCGCGCGCAACAGCAGCATGCCGTCCTGGGGCCGCCGGCTCGATCCCGTCACGATCAAGATGCTCGCGATCTATGTGCACTCACTCGGCGGCGGTCGGTGAGACGCGGCGACGATGACGGTCCCGGCGGCTGACCCATCACACGGCGAGTTTAGCCTGGACGTCCCGTTCTTCGGCGACCGCCAGAAAGTCTATCCGCGCAAGGTCAAGGGTCCCGTCCGCTCGATCAAATGGGCCGTGCTGATCGGCTGCCTCGCCATCTACTACATCGCGCCCTGGCTGCGTTGGGATCGCGGCCCCGGCCATCCGGACCAGGCATTCCTGATCGACATGCCCGGTCGGCGCGCCTACTTCCTCAATCTCGAGATCTGGCCGCAAGAGGTTTACTACATCGCGGGTCTGCTGATCCTCGGTGCGATCGGCCTGTTCTTCGTGACCAGCCTGTTCGGCCGCATGTGGTGCGGCTTCACCTGCCCGCAGACCGTCTGGACCGACCTCTTCATGTGGGCTGAGCGATTGATCGAGGGCGACCGCATGGCGCGGGTGCGGCTCGATCAGCAGCCATGGACGCTCGCGAAGCTCGGCAAGAAGCTCGGCAAGCACGGCGTGTGGCTGGTGATCGCGGCCATGACCGGCGGTGCGTGGATCATGTATTTCAACGACGCACCGACGGTAACGCGAGACATTCTGACACTGCAGGCCTCTACTACGGTCTATTTCTTCGTGGGTCTGTTCACCTCGACGACTTATCTGTTGGCGGGCTGGGCGCGCGAGCAGGTCTGCACCTATATGTGCCCGTGGCCGCGCTTCCAGGCGGCGATGGTCGACGACCAGACCTTGACCGTGACCTATCGAGGCTGGCGCGGCGAGCCTCGGGGCAAGCATCACAAGGGCGAGACCTGGCAAGGCCGCGGCGACTGCGTCGATTGCCACGCCTGCGTCGCGGCGTGTCCGACCGGCATCGATATCCGCGACGGCCTGCAGCTCGAGTGCATCGGCTGCGGCCTCTGCATCGATGCCTGCAACGAGATCATGGAGCGCGTCGAACGGCCGCGCGGTCTCATCGGGTTCGACACCTATGCCAATCGCGCAGCGCATGAGCGGGGCACGACGGCGCATCCGCGGTTCATTCGGCCGCGCACGGTGGTCTACGTGCTGATCATGCTGGCGGCGATGGGCGCCATGCTGGCCATGGTATTGGAGCGCAGCACCGCGAGCCTCACGGTGTTGCCGGATCGGAGTCCGCTCTTCGTGCGCCTTTCCGACGGCTCGATCCGGAACGGCTACGTCGTGAAGATTCAGAACAAAGCCGGCATCGCGCGCACCTTCGATCTGCGGGGGATCGGGCTGACCTCCGCGACATTGCAGATCGCGGAAGGGGAGGGCCCGGCAGTCGCCGCGGTCGAGGGAGTGCCGCTTACCGTGAAGCCCGACGCCGTCGCCACCTTCCACGCCTATGTGCATGCGCCGAAGACCGGCCAGGCCGAGACGGGCTTCGTGCTCATCGCTCGAGCGCGGGAAGATGGCGAAAGCGTGGATTACCACGCGACCTTCCGTGGCCCCACCGACTGACGAGGTGATTGAGATGCAGCGCGCGCTTTTCTCCTTCTCCAAGTGCCGGTGGATACCTTGGACGATCGCCGGGCTGTTCCTCGTCGTTGCAATGGTGAATGGCGCGCTCGCTTATTTCGCCTTGCAATCCGATCCGGGGCTGGTGTCCGAGCATCCGTTCGAGCTCGGCAACGGCTATAACCGCGTGCTCGATGCCGGCGCGGCGCAGGATGCCCTCGGGTGGCGCGGCGTCGTGCATTTCGCGGGGACGACAGGATTGAAAGGCCAGATCGTCGCGGAGCTGCGTGATCCCAGCGGCGCGCCGTTGAGCGGGCTTTCGGTCAAAGCGGCCGTCGTGCGGCCAGTCGAGCCCCTGCCGCAGCAGGATGTCGTCCTCGATGCGAGCGGGCAGGGGACTTATTCGGCGCTCGTCACCCTCACGCGGGCGGGTCAGTGGGACGTGCGCGTCACCGCGGAGCGCGGCGGCGACGTCTACCAGTTCGTTCAGCGCATCGTCGTGCGGTGAGTGTGGCCGTCACCACTCTCGATATTCCAGCGGCACCGGCGATCGACCGGTCCGCTGCGCTCTGTGTGCATTGTGGGGCGCCGATACCGGGCGATGCCGCTGGCGCATTCTGTTGCGGGGGGTGCGCCTCCGCCTACGCCTTCGTCCGAGAGCTCGGGCTCCAGCGCTACTATGACGCGCGCAGTCTTGATCCCCGCGAGCGGCGTCCGCGGCCGCCCGAGGATCCGGCGGACGATGCGAGCGCCTATACCGTCTCCGGCACGGATGGCACGACATCGCTGTCCTTGCTGGTCGACGGGCTGCACTGCGCCGCGTGTGTCTGGCTCATCGAGCAGGTGCTCGCGCGCGACCCTGCCGTGATCTCCGCTCGGGTCAATTTGACCAGCCGGCGCTTGGCGCTGCACTGGACCGGCGGCTCGGAAATCGCGCCGCGGCTGATCCAAGCGGTTCAACGCGTAGGGTATCGCACCGTGCCGTTCGATGCCGCGCAGCAGGGCGGCGCCTCCGACGAGGAGCGGGCGCTCTTGCGAGCGGTCGCCGTCGCGGGCTTCGCGACCGCCAACGTGATGTTGCTGTCGGTGTCGGTCTGGGCCGGATTCCCTGGCGAGATGGGTCCGGCGACGCGGGACCTCATGCACTGGGTCTCGGCGCTGATCGCGCTTCCGTCAATCGCTTATGCCGGCCAGCCGTTCTTCCAATCGGCCTTCATTTCCTTGCGCGCGTGGCGCACGAACATGAATGTGCCGATCTCGATCGGTGTCGCGCTGGCTGCGGCGATGAGCCTCTGGGAAACCGCGCGATCGGGCGAGCATGCCTACTTCGAATCCGTCGTGATGCTGCTGTTCTTCCTGTTGCTCGGCCGCTATCTCGACCGGCGCGCCCGCGGCCGGGTGCGCTCGGCGGCGGAGCACCTGGTGCGCTTCGCCCAGGTGCCCGCGACGCTGCTCGCGGCGGATGGCAGCACGCGGCGGATGCCGAGCGCGTCGCTCAAGCCGGGCGACACCGTGCTGATCGCGACGGGCGAGCGGATCCCCGCGGACGGACAAGTGACCGTGGGGTTCTCGTCCCTCGACCGGAGCCTGGTCGATGGCGAGACCATGCCCGCGCCGGTCGGGCCCGGCAGCGACGTGCTCGCGGGCATGCTCAATCTCTCGGCACCGCTGCGCATGCTCGTCACGACGGTGGGCGAGCGCACCTACCTTGCGGAAGTGGTTCGCCTCATGGAAGCCGCGGAGCGCGGGCGGGGCAGGCTCGTGGCGCTCTCCGACCGAGTGGCACGGCGCTACGCACCCGCCGTACATCTGCTGGCGCTCGCGACCTTCCTGGGCTGGGCTTTGGCGGGTCCCTGGCAGGTGGCGGTTCTGAACGCCGTGGCGGTGCTCATCATCACCTGCCCCTGCGCGCTCGGGCTTGCCGTGCCCGTGGTTCAGGTCGTCGCCAGCAACCGGCTGTTCCGCCGCGGCATCCTGCTGAAATCGGCGACGGCGCTGGAGCGGCTCGCCGAGGTGGATACGGTCGTTTTCGACAAGACCGGTACGCTCACCCTGGGGCGCCCCGAGCTCCGCGGAGACTATGCCGTGGATGCAGGCGATCTCGAGCTCGCCTCCGGCCTCGCGGCGCGCAGCCACCATCCTCTCAGCCGGGCGCTCCGCCGCGCCGCGCCGCAAGCGGCAGCCCTCGAGGACGTCCAGGAGTATGCGGGACGGGGCCTCAGCCGCGCCGTTGCCGGCGGCGAGGTGCGGCTCGGCAGCCGCCAATGGTGCGGGATCACCGATGCCGAGAGCGACGGCCATGCCGATGCCGAACTCTGGCTCGTGGCGCCGGGCCGCGCGCCCGCGCATTTTCGGTTCCATGACGCCCTGCGGCCGGATGCCGCCGCGGTGGTAGCCCGGCTTCGGGTGCTGGGGAAACGCATCATGGTGCTGTCGGGCGACCGACCGGCGGCGGTGAGGGCCGTCGCCGAATCGCTGGACATCTCGGATTGGCACGCCGGCGTCTCGTCCGCGGAGAAATTCCGCGCGCTCGAGCATCTCGCGGACGGCGGCGCCAAAGTGCTGATGGTGGGCGACGGCCTCAACGACGGGCCGGCGCTGGCGGCCGCCCGGATCTCGATGTCGCCCTCGACGGCGGTGGACGTCTGCCAGACGGCGGCCGATATCGTCTTTCAGCGCGCGTCGCTCCGGCCGGTGCTCGATGCGCTCGACGTTGCGCGCAGGAGCGGCCTTCTCATCCGCGAGAACATCGGCTTTGCCATTCTCTACAACGCCGCCGCCGTGCCGCTCGCGATGGCGGGCCTGGTCACGCCTCTGCTGGCCGCGGCCGCCATGTCGTGCTCCTCCATCCTGGTGGTGGCGAACTCGCTTCGGCTGGGGCGCGCGCGATGAGCGGACTGCTCTTTCTGATCCCGATCGCGCTCGCCATGGGCCTGGCCGGTCTGCTCGTCTTCCTGTGGGCGCTGAGATCTGGTCAATACGACGACCTCGATGGAGCCGCGGGACGCGTGCTCTTCGACGATCCACCGGCCGGCCCCGTTGGACCGGTCAATCCCTCGCAACAAACCCGGAGTACCCCTTCATGATCGACTGGATTCTCGGCGCCTTCATGACCGTTCTGGCCGTCCTCGGTCTCGTCCTGGCGTCCGGCGCCTACGACACCGGCATGTACACGTTCGGCCTGGGACTCTTCGCCTTCGGCATCTTCTTCAACTTCTGGCTGGTCAAGAAGGCCTTCGATGCCAAGGAGCGGTCGCCTGCCGCCGGGCCGGCCGTCAAGGCGGCCGATTGAGGTCGGCGGCGCTCCTGAGCGGTTGATCTAGGACAACGACACACCCGGCTCGCCCCATCAAAATGATTAAGCATGGCGAGGAGGAGCTGGCGCACGTGGCGGTCGGTACGGTCTCGAAATACCTGAGCGAGCGCATTCCGCGCTATACGAGCTATCCCACGGCCCCGCATTTCTCGGCCGCGGTGGGTGCGACATTGTACCGCAGCTGGCTCAGAGCTCTGCCGGAGGATGCGCGGCTCTCGCTCTACCTCCATGTGCCGTTCTGCCGCTCGCTCTGCTGGTATTGCGGCTGCCACACCAGGGTACCCGGGCACCGTGATCCCATCGACCGGTACATGGCGATTTTGGAGCGCGAAATCGCTCTGGTCTCCGAATTGGCGGGCGGGCGGCGCGTCGTGCACGCGCACTGGGGTGGCGGAACGCCCACCATCGTGGGCCCGTCGGCCTTCCTCGCGGTGATGTCGTTGCTGAGAGAGCGTTTCGCGGTCGAGCCCGGCGCCGAGATCGCCGTCGAGATCGACCCGCGCCGGCTGGACGTCGCCATGGCGTCCGCGCTGGCAAGCGGAGGCGTGACGCGGGCCAGCATCGGCATCCAGACCTTCGATGCCCGGGTGCAGCGGGCGGTGAACCGCGTCCAGACCTTGGAAGCGACGCAGGCGTGCGTCGACCGGCTTCGTGGCGCCGGGATCACGGCGCTCAACGTCGATCTGCTTTATGGCTTGCCGCATCAGACCGTCGAGTCCTGCGAGACGACCGTCGCGGCGGCGCTGGGGCTCGCTCCCGCGAGGTTCTCGGTGTTCGGCTATGCCCACGTCCCCGCGATGAAGCGGCATCAGCGGATGATCGAGGCGGCGGCGTTGCCGGACGGCGAAGAGCGTCTCCGCCAGGAGCAGGCGATCGGCGACGCCCTTGTGCGGGCCGGCTACGTGCGGATTGGCCTCGACCATTATGCGCGGCCCGAGGACGCGCTGGTCCAGGCGCAGACGCGTGGCGGACTCCGGCGGAACTTCCAGGGCTACACGGATGATCCCGCCGACGCCCTGATCGGGCTCGGCGCCTCGTCGATCGGCGAGCTGCCGCAAGGCTATGTCCAGAACGCGAGCGGGGTCAGGGACTGGGCGAGGAGCATCGAGAAGGGCGAGTTCGCGACCGTCCGGGGCATTGCGATCACCCGCGAGGATCGCCTGCGCGCCGACATCATCGAGCGGCTGATGTGCGACCTCCGCGCGGACATACCGTCGATCTTGCACCGGCATGGTTTCCCGCCGGGTTTCCTGGACGCCGAACGATCTGGGTTGGATACCCTCGCCGCGGACGGGCTCGTACGGGCTGAGCGCGGTATCATCACAGTGCCGGAATCGGCTCGCACGCTCGTGCGGCGGATCGCCTGTGTATTCGATGCCTACCTCAGGCCCGAGGAGGGGCGGCATGCCGTTGCCGTTTGAGAGCTCGATGTCCGGCGAGGGTTACGGTGCTTGATGTGGATCAATGCGGAATTTTCATCACCCCCTAGTTTAGGCGCGGCGACAAGGGCCGGTTAGCGGCTTGCATCTCAAGGCCAAGAAGGAGTGGGCGATGGGCCAGTCTCTAGAGGATGCTTCGGCGGAGAACCCGAACCGGTTGCTCGCATTGATCGGCCGCTGCACGTCGCGTTTGGCGCGCGTGATCCGCGATGTCCGAGACCGTGCCGCTCTTCGCGCCGAGTTCGCGCACCTCAGGGCGTCGGGCCAGCTGGACCGTGTCCTCGGCGACATCGGGGTCGAACCGGCCGAGGTCTCGACCCTGATCGAGAATCATCCCGGGGCCCCTCGACGCCTGGCGGCGATGCTGCGCCGCCTCCGCATCGAGCCGACGCAAAAAGGGCTCGACAGCGCGGACATGCGCGGTATCCAGCGCAGCTGCTTGCTCTGTGCCGCAAGCGGGAAATGTGATCGCTGGCTCCAGTCGGAGAGCTCGGAAGACCCGAGCCACTTCTGCCCCAATTCCCAGGCGTTCGCCGACCTTATCACATCGGGCAAGGCAACCCGGCGGCACGACGCCTAGGCCGCACGGCTATCGGCGGCGAGTCCCGCGGAAAGCCGCCATGCGGGTGGCCGCCTCCTCGCATTGATTCAGATCAAGCGAGCCGTCTCCAGGCGCCATGACAATACCCGCACATTAAAACGGGGAGAAACGTCATGTCGCATGGTGAAGCCCTCTATCTCGGCCTTGTCATTGTCGCTGTGGTGGCGTTCAGCGTGACGCTCGCGTGGGCGTCGTGGCGGAGCGGTTGATCGACTCCAATCGCGGCAGCCGTCCTATCGTCCGAGCGAAATAGCGCGTCCGCTGCCTGCCGGGCGCTCGAGCGCGCGATGAGCGCTCGCGAGCCGTTGGGCGCGCGCGAGGATCTCGGGAGCGGCGGGGTAGGCGCGGCTCGCGCGCATGTCGACGTGAAGCTGCATCTGCTCGGCGGTGGCGAGGAGCGTCCCGTTGTCCGATCGGTAAAGCGCATGGAACAAATGGATGCGCTTGTCGTCGACGCCGAGGATCTGCGTGGTCACGTGCAGCGGCGTCCCGCCCTCGACCTCGCGCAGATGCCTGAGATGAGTCTCGACGGTGTAGTAGTAGTGGCCGGCGCTGTGATAGGCGTGATCGGCGCCGATCGCCCTCAGCAGCGCGTCGGTGGTGTCGCCGAACACCTGTAGATACCGGCTCTCCGTCATGTGCCCGTTGAAGTCGACCCAGCCGGGCTCCACGCGCGTCTCGTACAGGCGAAGCGGCTTCGAGAGATCGCCGTCGATATCAAATTCCGCGCGGTGCGCGGATGCCCATAGTCCCTTCTCGAAACGGTCGAGCACCGCGCCCGCCGCGTAATCCCGCGATCGCAATCCCTGCAGGATCGCCACCAGGCAATCGTCTCTGAGTCGCTCGAGCTCGCGGATTGACGCCGATCCCGCTTGCGCGTCCGATTGCGCCACGATCTTGTCGAGGAGCGCGTCGTCCAGCTCCGGCACGTCCATCAGCTTGGTCCACGGCCATTTGAGCGCAGGCCCGAACTGCGCCATGAAATGCCGCATGCCCGGCTCGCCGCCGGCGATGCGGTAGATCAGCAGCGTCCCCATGAAGGCCCAGCGCAAGCCCGGGCCGAAGCGTACGGCGTCGTCGATCTCGGCGGCCGTCGCGACGTCGTCTTTGATGAGCCAGAGCGCCTCGCGCCAGAGCGCTTCCATGAGGCGGTCCGCGACGAAACCGTCCACCTCCTTGCGCAGCAAGAGCGGATGCATGCCGAGCGACCGGTAGAAGGCCGCCGCGCTCTGCTTCGCGGCGTCGCCCGTGCGCGCGCCGCCGCAGACCTCGACGAGCGGCATGAGGTAGACCGGGTTGAAGGGATGGCCCACCACCAGGCGCTCTGGGTGCGCTAGGCCCGACTGCAGGCGCGACGGCAGCAAGCCCGACGTCGAGGACGCGATCACGACGTCGGGTGGCGCCACTTTGTCCGCTCGCGCCAGCAGCGAGATCTTGAGCGCTTCCTGCTCCGGCAGGCTTTCTTGGATGAAATCGGCGCCCTCCGCCGCCGCCTCGATCGTCTTGACCACCCGAATGCTGCCCGCCGCGGGCAATGGCGCGAGCGTCAGCCGGCTCCAGGCGCGCCGCGCGTTCGTCATGACCTCGCCGACCTTGCGCTCGGCCTCGGGGTCGAGGTCGCAGACCGCGACATCGTGCCCGTTGAGCGCGCAGCGGGCGGCCCAGCCCGCGCCGATGACGCCGCCGCCGAGCAGGCCGACGGTCTTGATCTCGGCGCGCATCAGTGCCGCTTCTTGAGCTTGAGCATGGGACGCACCTCCGAGGGCCCGAGGACGCGCACGTTCATCGCCTCGAGGATGGTGACGGCGCGCTCCACCAGAGTACCGTTTGTGGCGAGAGTCCCCTTAGAGAGATAAATATTGTCCTCGAGACCGACCCGCACGTTGCCGCCGGCAATCGCGGCCATGCCGACGTAAGGGAGCTGCATGCGGCTGATGGAGAAGGCCGAGAAGATCGTGCCGGGCGGCAGCGCGTTCACCATCGCCATCAAGGTCGTGGGATCGTCCGGCGCGCCGTAGGGAATGCCCATGCACAGCTGTATCATCAGGGGATCGTCGATCAACCCCTCGCGCAGCATGTCCTTCACCAACACGAGGTGCCCGGTATCGAACACCTCGAGCTCCGGCCGGATGCCCAGCTCCTTCACGCGCCGCGCCATGGCGCGGAGCATGTCCGGCGTATTGACCATGACATAGTCGCCGCCCGCGGCGAAATTCATCGAGCCGCAGTCGAGCGTGCAGATTTCCGGCAGGATCTGCTCCACATGCGCGAGCCGAGCCTGGGCACCGACCATGTCGGTACCGGCGGCATCGAGGGGCAGCGGCGCTTCGGTGCCGCCGAGCACGAGGTCGCCGCCCATGCCCGCCGTGAGGTTCACGATCACGTCGGTGCCGGAGGACCGGATGCGGTCGACCACCTCGGCGTAGAGCTTGGGATCCCGCGCGCCCTTGCCGGTGGCGGGGTCGCGGACATGGATGTGCGCGATCGCGGCGCCCGCTTGCGCCGCCTCGATGGCGGACTCCGCGATCTGCTTGGGCGTAATCGGGATCTTGTCGGATTTGCCGGTCGTGTCCCCCGCGCCGGTGACGGCGCAGGTAATGAAGACATCCCACTTCATGGCGACTCCCCTCTCGTGCGGTTCGGCGTAGCGTCGTCAAATCCCGGATGGTGCCGGTACCCGGTATGGACTCGAGCGCTCTCGGGCAAGCGATCATGCCGCGGCGGGCGGCCGAAAGCGCGCCGGTAACAGGTGCTGAAATGCGCGGCGCTTCGGAAACCGCAGGCGACCGCCACCTCCGTCACCGACATCGTCGTGAGGTGCAGCAGCTCGCGCGCGCGGTTGATGCGCAGCGACAAATAGAATGCCGCTGGGCCCGCGTGCAGATAGCGATCGAACAGGCGCTCGAGCTGGCGAGCGGAGACCCCGACCTGCCGAGCGACCTTGCTGACCGCGATCGGGTTCTCGATCGTGCGCTCCATGATCTGCGCTGCCTCCGACAGGATGGGGTTGCCCGATCGTGCCGCCGACCGCATGGGGCCGGATTGCGGTTGGTCCGCGTGACGCATGCGCTCGACGATGAATTGGTCGGAAACCTGGTTGGCGACCTCGTTGCCCAAGCGGGCATCGATCAGGGTCAGCATCATGTCGAGCGGCGCCACGCCCCCGGTGCAGGTAAACCGGTCGCGGTCGATCACGAAGAGATCCTCGGCGAACTCCACCTTGGGAAACTCCTCGCGGATCGCCGCCAGGTTCTCCCAGTGGATGGCGCAGCGGTAGCCGTCGAGCAGATCCGACTCCGCGAGCGCGAAGGTGCCGGTGCAGAGCGCGCCCAGTGGCACGCCCTGCCGTGCCAAGCGTCGGAGCGCGTTCTTGATGCCGGCGTCGACGACGTGGCGGACATCCACGCCACCGCAGACGAAAACAATGTCGAGCGGGCCAGCGTCGGCGACGCGATGCGTCGGCGTCAGGCTGAGACCGTTGCTGGCCGCGGTCGCTGTACCGTCGAGCGTGAGGACGTGCCACGTATAGACCTCGCGCCCCGTGACGTAGTTCGCCATGCGGCAGCCCTCGAGCGCGTTCGAGAGCGCGATCATGGAATAGTTCGGCAGGGTCCAGAACCCGATCCGATGCAAGGTTGCGAGCTTCGACTCGGTCGCCCTCATGCGATCGCTCTCCGCGCCCGCTCCGAGCGAGACTCCGGTCCGGCCCTGTGCGAGACTATCGCTACCGAAGACACGTGCGATGCACCATGGCTCAGCTGATCACCGTCTATTGGCACGACATTCCCGCCCAAGTCATCGCGAAGGTCGGACGCACGTCGGCCAAGCGAGAGCTCCCGTCGCGCTTTCAGGAGTCGATCGATCGCGCCGCCATGGTCTCGGGTGAGCACGGCACCGACGCCTATCTCGCGGCCTGGCGCCGAGATACGGCCCAGTGCGGAGACGATCTCGAGGTCGAGGCGACCGCTGCCGCGACGCGGATCGAAGCGGAGTTCGACGACGCGCGGCTGGCGAAGCTGGTGAAATCCGGCGGCCGCGCCGGCTGAGTCGCGATGGTGGCGATCAGCCTTGAGCGAGTAGCGCAGAAGGCGGCCGCTGCGGGCATCGCGTTGCGAGGCGCCTTCCATCCGGCTGCGGATGACCGCGTGCCGGGGCTGCCGGACGGCAGACCCGCGGGGACGCTGGTGCTCATGGGCTTCGTCGGGCGAGAGCAGTGGCCGGCTTTCGCGGCCTCGCCCGAAGCCTCGGACGGACGCCCGAACCCGCTCGACCGCTGGTCTCGCCGCGTCGTCGGCGACCTCGCGTGCGCCCTCGGCGCGACAGCGCTCTTCCCGTTCGAGGGGCCGCCTTGGCTGCCGTTTCAGCGCTGGGCCATGAAGGCGGAGCCGGTGCATCGCTCGGCGCTGGGAATGCTGATCCATCCGGATTGGGGGCTCTGGCACAGCTACCGCGGCGCGCTCGCCTTCGCCGAGCGCCTCGCGTTGCCTGCGCGCGTCGATCGCCCGAGCCCCTGCGACAGCTGCGCCGCGAAGGCGTGTCTCGCCGCGTGTCCGGTCGACGCCTTTACGCCTGAGCATTACGACGTCGACGCCTGCGCCGGCCATCTCCGAAGCCCGCATGGAACCGACTGCCTCGAGCTCGGCTGCCGCGCGCGAGAGGCCTGTCCGGTCGGGGCGGATCATCGGTACGGAAGAGAGCAAGTAGGCTTCCACATGCGTGCGTTTCTCGCCTCGCGGGCCGCGGCGTCAGACGTTTGAGTCCGGGAAGGACGCCTTCCGTCGCGCCATGAAATCGAGCAGCGCCTCGTCGACCGCGGGGTCGATCGGCGGCGGCTCGTATTCGCGCAGCATCTTCTTCCAGAGCGTATTCGCGCGTTGGGCCATGTCCTGGCCGCCCTCGGCCTCCCATTGCTCGACGCTATTGTTGTCAGCGAGGGAGGAGCGGAAGAACGCGGTCTCGAAATTGGCTTGCGTGTGGGCGCAGCCGAGGAAGTGCTTGCCGGGACCCACCTCGCGGATGGCGTCGAGCGCCTGGCCGTTCTCGCTGAGATCGACGCCCGCGAGGAACGCGTGCATCATGCCCGCCTGATCGAGATCCATCACGAACTTCTCGTAGCCGATGGTGAGACCGCCCTCGAGCCAGCCCGCGACGTGGAGCACGAAATTCGCGCCGGCGAGGACGGTCGGCAGCATGGTGTTCGCGGACTCGTAGGCGGCCTGAGCGTCGGCGAGTTTCGAGGCGCAGAGCGCCCCGCCCGAGCGGAACGGCACGCCGAGCCTGCGCGCCAGCGCCGCCATGGTGTAGAGCACGAGCGAGGGCTCCGGCGTGCCGAAGGTGGGCGCGCCGGATTGCATCGACATCGATGAGGCGAAGCTCCCGAAGATCACGGGCGCGCCCGGGTTGATCACCTGCACCAGGGCCATACCGGAAAGCGCCTCGGCCAGCGTCACCGTACAGGCGCCCGCGACAGTGGTCGGCGCCATCGCGCCCGCGAGGATGAAGGGCGTCGTGAGATTGGCCTGGTTGTGCCGCGCATAGACCTTGAGCGCGCCCAGCATCGTCGCATCCCAGGTGAGCGGCGAGTTCGCGTTGATCAGGCTGGTGATCACCGTCTTGGGCTTGCCCGTGGTCGCATCGATGTAGTCCGCGCCGAACAGGATCTTCGCCATCGCCACGGTGTCTTCGGCGCGCAAAGGATGCGTCACCGAGCCCATGAAAGGTTTGTCGGTGTAGCGCATATGCGCATAGACCATGTCGAAGTGCCGCTTGTTGACGGGCAGATCGACGGGCTCGCAGACCGTGCCGCCGGAGTGGTGGAGGTACGGCGACACGTACGAGAGCTTCACGAAATTGCGGAAGTCCTCGATGGTGCCGTAGCGCCGCCCCTTGTCGAGGTCGCGCACGAAGGGCGAGCCGTAGTTCGGGGCGAAGACCGTGTTCTTGCCGCCGATGCTGACGCTGCGCGCGGGATTGCGCGCGTGCTGCACGAATTCCCGGGGCGCAGTCTTCTGGACTAGGCTCCGGCACATGCCGCGCGGGAAGCGGACGCGCTCGCCCTGCACGTCGGCGCCGGCGTCGCGCCAGATCTGCAGCACCTCCTCGTCGCCTTTGATGTCGATCCCGACCTCCTCGAGGATCGTGTCGGCGTTGTGCTCGATGAGCGACAGACCTTCGTCGGTGAGCACCTCGTAGTAGGGGATCTTGCGCGTGATGAACGGCACGGTCTCGACGGCGTGAGCCAGCCGCGCGGCGCGCTTTGCCTCGCGTCCCGCGCCCCGGCGCGATCGATGGGTGGTCGCTTGATCGGTCATCGCGTCTCTCCCTTAATCGCTAAGCGCTTCCGGCTCTGCGTTGACGATGCGCCCGGCGCTCGGCTCGGTCGCGCGCCTGTGCCCGCGGCTCCGGCGTCGGCAGTTTCACCACGCGGCTCAGGTTCGGATAAGGCGCGCTTGCGTGCGGAATCGCCATCGCCTCCACGAACTCCGCCTGGAATTTCGGCTCCACGGCTGTCTCGATCTTCTCGATCCGCCGTACCAACGTCTCGATCAGGCCACGCGTCCGCCGGTCGAGGAGGGCGATCCGCGCGCCGGTGCCGGCCGCGTTTCCTGCGGAGCTCACCTGCTCGAGATCGCAATCCGGCAGCATGCCGAGCACGGTCGCATACTTGACGTCGATGTGGCTGCCGAAGGCGCCCGCCAATCGGATGCGGTCGACGGCCTCGACCCCCATGTGGTTCATCAGGAGCCGCGCGCCTGCGTGGAGCGCCGCCTTGGCGAGCTGAATCGCACGCACGTCGTTCTGCGTGATGCGCAGCGCGACCGGGCCGTCGTGGAGGAGATAGCTGAAGGTCGCTCCGTCCGGCTGGATACGGGGCGTGCGCGCGGCGAGCTCGCCGTTGATGCTGCCGTCATGCCGGAGAATGCCCGCAAGGAACATCTCCGCGAGCGCCTCGATGATGCCTGAGCCGCACACGCCGGTGACGCCGGTGCGCCGGGTAGCATGGGCGAAACCGGGGTCGTCGGACCAGAGATCGCAGCCGATCACCTTGAAGCGCGGCTCCAGGCTCGCGGGATCGATCCGCACGCGCTCGATGGCGCCCGGCGAGGCTCGTTGCCCGCAGCTGATCTGCGCGCCCTCGAAAGCGGGTCCGGTCGGGCTAGAGCAAGCGAGCAGGCGACGGCGGTTGCCGAGCACGATCTCGGCGTTGGTGCCAACGTCGACCAGCAGCGTCAGCTTGTCCAAGAGATCCGGACGCTCGGCCAGCACCACGCCCGCCGCGTCGGCGCCGACATGGCCCGCGATGCAGGGCAAGACGAACGCGCGGGCACCGGGGTGCAGGGAGAGACCGAGCTCTGCCGCCTTGAGCGTGGTCGCGCGGTCGGTCGCGAGCGCGAAGGGCGCACCGCCCAGCTCGATCGGGTTGATGCCCAGCAGCAGGTGATGCATCACGGGATTGCCGACGAGGGTGGTCTCGAGAATGTCCGCTCGCTCGATGCCAGCGGCTTGAGCCGCCTCGCCCGCGAGCTCGTTGAGGGCGTCGCGCACGGCCTGCACCAGCGCCGTCTCGCCGCCGGGATTCATCATGATGTAGGACACCCGGCTCATCAGATCCTCGCCGAAGCGGATCTGCGGGTTCATGCGGCCGACGGCGGCCACGACCTCGCCGGTCGAGAGATCGCAGAGATGCGCGGAGATCGTGGTCGAGCCGACGTCCACGGCGACGCCGAACGCCTTTTCCTTGAAGCCCGGCCACACCGCGACGACGGATTTTTCGTCGTGCACGGCAACGGTGACCTTCCAGCCGCACTTGCGCAGCGCGACCTGCAAGCCCTGGACGACGGTGAGATCGCAGTCGAGCGACGAGAGTTGCCATTCGCGCTCCAGCGCATCCAAGAGACGACGCAGATCGCTCGCCGGCGAGTGCATGTCCGGCTCAGCGACCTCGACATAGTGCAATCGGATCGCGGGGTCGAGCTCGATCGCCACGGCCTCCGCCGCCTTGCGCACGATCTGCCGATGCGCCTGGCTCTCGGCGGGCACGTCGATGACGACGTCGCCCATGATCTTGGCGGTGCAGGAAAGCCGGCGGCCGGCTTGCATGGGCTTGCGCGCGGAAAAGGCTTGCTCGACCTCGGAGAAGGCCGAGAGGTGCTCGCTGCGCGAGACGATGCCGTGCTTGGCGAACTCGCCTTCGACCTGGTGCACTTGGCAGCGGCCGCAGATGCCGCGCCCGCCGCAGACGGAGTCGACGTCGACGCCGAGCGCGCGCGCGGCTTGCAGGACCGGCGTGCCGAGCGGGAAACGGCCCCGCAAGCCCGAGGGCGTAAAGACGATGGCGGCGTCGTCAGCCACGGCGTCTCCGTCCCTCGCGTCGGCTCCGCGCCGCCTCCGCTTCCGAGCCAGCGGGCGGGGCCTCGCGGAACTTCTTGAGCCAGCGCATGCAGGAGGGGTCATGGCCCATCATGGCGTCGGCGGCCAGCACTGCGCGTAGAATCTCGTCGTGACAAGGGTTGGTGATCGCGGACGTCATGCCGGCGCCGATCGCCATGCAAAGGAAGGCCGCATTGATGCCGCCGCGCGACGGCAGGCCGAAGCTGATGTTGGAGGCGCCGCAGCTCGTGTTCACCTGAAGCTCATTGCGCAGTCGGCGGATGATGTGCATCGCCTGCACGCCCGCCTGATTGATGGCGCCCAGCGGCATGATGAGCGGATCGACCACCACGTCGCTGCGTGGAATGCCGTGGTCCGCCGCGCGCTCCACGATCTTCTTCGCGACGGCGAAGCGCACGTCCGGGTCCTCGGCGATGCCGGTCTCGTCGTTGGAGATCGCGATCACCGCGGCGCCGTATTTCTTGACCAACGGCAGGACGGCCTCGAGCCGCTCCTCCTCACCAGTCACGGAGTTCACCAACGCCTTCCCCTTGTAAACCGCGAGGCCGGCCTCGAGTGCGGCGACGATCGAGGAGTCGATCGAGAGCGGCACGTCGGTCACGCCCTGTACCAGCTGGATCGCCTTCGCGAGGATCGCGGGCTCGTCGGCGAGGGGAATGCCGGCGTTCACGTCGAGCATCTGTGCGCCCGCCTCGACTTGCGCCATCGCATCGCGCTCGACCCGGCTGAAGTCGCCGGCGGCCATTTCCTCGGCCAGAATCTTGCGGCCGGTAGGATTGATGCGCTCGCCGATCATCACGAAGGGGCGGTCGAAGCCGATCACGACCTCTTTGGTGGCGGAGCTGACGACGGTATCCGTCATGGTGCGACCTTTTCCTGCAGTAGCTTTTTGTGTCTCTCGGGGTACCAGGGGATGCGCCCGTTGAGGACGCCGGAGGCGTCGATCACTTCGGCGACGGCCTCTTCTTGGCGGTAGGCCATGATGTGGACGCCGCTCGCGCCCTTGATCTCGCGGATCTCCTGGATCAGCTCGACGCAGAGCTTGCGGCCCTCGGCCTTCGGTTTCGCGGACCCGGCCAGGCGTTGCACCACCGCATCGGGAATGTGGACACCCGCGACTTGGCGCCGAAGCCACTCGGCGGTCTTGGCGGACGGCAGCGGTCCCACGCCGACCAGGATGAAAACCTGGTCGAGAAGGCCAAGGTCATCTACCCGCGTCATGAACCGGCGCAGCAGCGGCACGTCGAAGCAGTACTGAGTCTGTATGAACTGCGCGCCGGCCGCGATCTTCTTGGCGAGGCGCAGCGGGCGCCAGTCGTAGGGCGGCGCGAACGGGTTCTCGACGGCGCCTAAAAAAACCTTCGGCCGGTTAGTGAGCGCACGGCCGCTCTCGAACCGGCCTTCATCGCGCAGCCGGCGCGCGATTTCGGTGAGCGACATGCAATCGAGATCGAAGACCGGCTTCGCCTGCGGATGGTCGCCGGCCTGCACGCCGTCGCCGGTGAGGCAGAGCAGGTTGGCGACGCCCATGGCGGCGGCGCCGAGAATGTCGCCCTGGATCGCGATCCGATTCCGGTCGCGGCAGGAGATTTGCAAGACCGGTGAATAGCCGATCCGGGTCAGCAGCGCGCAGACCGCGACGCTCGACATGTGGCAATTGGCGCCGCTGCCGTCGGTTGCGTTGATGGCGTCGACGCGGCCGTCGAAAACGCGCGCCCGCGTGTAGACGTCCTCGGGATCGGCGGAGTCCGGTGGCGAGAGCTCGGCGGTGACGGCGAAGGCGCCCGCGCGAAGAACGCGCTCGAACCGCCCCGGCGAGACGTGGCCCGGCAGGATCGGCAGCGGATCGCCCGGCGCGGGCTCATCGGGGAAGATCATGGCCGCACCGCCTTCTCGCGCGCGACGCGGAGCCACGACGAGGTCCCTTCGAGGCGGCGATCGACCGCGGGTCGCACGGCGCGAATGGCGTCGGCACCGCGCCGCATGCGCTCGCTGCCTTCAAATGCCTGCACCCAGACGCAGCGCATGGCGGGCTTCACCTCGCAGAAGCCGTCGGCGCGCACGCCGCCGCAGGGGCCGTTGCGCATGGTCTTCGGGCAATTCATCGGGCAGGTCATGCCGGTGTCGCTGAGCGCGCATCGCCCGCACATCTGGCAATCGAAGAAGAGGCCCTTGACCGCGCGCTCGATCGCGGCGACGGGTCGCTCCAGGCGCTGGTAGCCGAGCCGGCGCCAGAGCGGATCGAGGGCGATCAGCGCGCGCTCGAAGACTTGGTAAAGACTCTCGAGGCCGAGCGCGTGCCGCGTCGACCAGAGGCGCACCTGATACATCGCTCTCAGACCGCCGGAGCGGCCGCTGCTCGGATCGGAAGCAGATCGCTCGACGCCGCCGCCGCGGAGATCGCGGGCCGCAGGTCGCCGTAGCCAGTGAATCGGTATTCGTAGGCGAGGCCGAGGCGCTCGGCGGCGAGTTTCGCCTTCTCGCGGAGTGCCCGTGAGTCCGTCTGAGCGAGATAGACCACTCGCTTGTAGTTGCCGAAATAGAGCGGCAGCAGCTCCGGGTGCCGGTTGATCCCGAGCCCTTGCATGATCAGCCGCTCGAAGTGGCGGGCCAGGAAATCCGTGAGATAGAAGCTACCCGCCTCTTCCTCGGCGAGTTCGTTGAACGCCGGCGTCCCCGCGAAGAACTCGTAGCAGTGGGCGCCGGCAATCCGCTCCACGCCCTCCTCGGCCAGCACGTCATCGAGCAATCCGCCCGTCCCGCAGTCGCCGTAGAGCACGAAGATGCGCTCGAAGTGCGGGCGCTCCTCGCGGATCTTGGCGCGCACGGCCTCGGGAATTTTATGCGGCGTGTTGTGGAGCTTCGCCGGCAGACATTGCACCTCGATACCCTCGAGGCCGCTCATGCGCAGCACCGCCATCACCTCGTGGGCAAGTGCCCCGCAGGCGATCAGCAGCAGGGGGCGCTTCTTCGTCACGACGCCGCGGCTTCCTTGCGCAGGCTCGGCGCCTGGCGGCGCTCGGCGATCAGTTTCTTCGCGGTCTCGACGGCCATCGCGGCGTCGCGGCAATAGGCGTCGGCGCCGACGGCCTTGGCGAAGGTCTCGTTGAGCGGTGCGCCGCCGACCAGCACGATGTAGTCGTCGCGCAGGCCTTTCTCCTTGAGCGTGTCGATCACGACCTTCATGTAGGGCATGGTGGTCGTGAGCAGCGCCGACATGCCGAGGATGTCCGGGCGATGCTGCTCGAGCGCCGCGAGGTACTTCTCGACGGGATTGTTGATGCCAAGGTCGATCACCTCGAAGCCGGCGCCCTCGAGCATCATGCCAACGAGGTTTTTGCCGATGTCGTGCACGTCGCCCTTGACGGTGCCAATCACGATCTTGCCGATCGGCGGCACGTCGGACTTGGCGAGGATCGGGCGGAGGATCTCCATGCCGCCCTTCATGGCGTTGGCGGCGAGCAGCACCTCCGGCACGAACAGGATGCCGTCGCGGAAGTCGATGCCGACGATGCGCATGCCTTCGACCAGCGCCTCGTTCAGCACCTTCTCCGCTGACCAGCCGCGCTCGAGCAGGATTCTCGTTCCCTGCTCGATCTCCGGGCGCATCCCGTCGTAGAGGTCGTCATGCATCTGCTCGACCAGCTCGGCGTCGTTGAGCGTGTTCAGGTCGAGATCGTCACCGTCGGCCATGCCCGAACCTCTTTCAGCGGATGGGTTATTTTGCCCGTTGTCGCTTTTCCGAATGTTGCGGAATGCGACATATTCTTTTCAGAACACGACATATCATGGCTGGGAATGCCGCGGCAAGGCTGCTTTCCGATCCCGCCTAGAAAAGGCCGGTGATCCGGCCCTGGGTGTCGACCGAGATGTTGTTGGCGGCGGGCGTCTTGGGCAGGCCCGGCATGGTCATGATGTCGCCGCAGATCGCCACCACGAACTCGGCGCCCGCCGAGAGCCGCGCCTCGCGCACGGGCATGACGTGGTTGGAGGGCGCGCCTTTCTGGGACGCATCGGTCGTGAAGCTGTACTGAGTCTTGGCGATGCAGACGGGCAGGTTACCGAAGCCCTCGGCCTGGAGCTCCTTGAACCGGTTCCGGATCGCCTGGTCGCCCGTGATGTCCGATGCGCCGTAGATCTGCTGCGCGATGGTCTTGACCTTGTCCCAGAGCGGCATGTCGTCGGGATAGAGGAATTTGAAGCCCGCGTTGCCCTTCTCGATCAGTCGGACGACGGTCTTCGCGACCTCGGCGGCGCCCGCGCCGCCGCTTGCCCAATGGTCGGCGAGCAGGCAGTCGACCTCGAGCTTGGCGCAGAGCTCGCGCAGCAGGCTCACCTCGGCCTCGGTGTCGGCGCTGAAGCGGTTGATCGAGACCACGACGGGGAGCCCGAAGCGCTCGCGCAGATTGCGCACGTGGCGCTCTAGATTGGCGAAGCCCTTCTTGAGCGCGGCGACGTTCTCGGTCTTGAGGTCCTGCTTCTCGACGCCGCCGTGCATCTTGAGCGCGCGGATGGTCGCGACGATAACGGCGCAATCCGGCTTGAGGCCGGCCTTGCGGCATTTGATGTCGATAAACTTCTCGGCGCCGAGATCGGCGCCGAATCCCGCCTCGGTCACCACGTAATCCGCGAGCTTGAGCGCCGTCTTGGTGGCGATCACGGAATTGCAGCCGTGGGCGATGTTGGCGAAGGGGCCGCCATGGATGAAGGCCGGGTTGTTCTCCAGCGTCTGCACCAGATTGGGCGCGATCGCCTCTTTCAGCAGCGCGGTCATGGAGCCATCGGCCTTGATATCGGAGGCGCGCACTGGTTTCCGGTTGCGCGTCTGCGCCACGATGATCTTGCCGAGCCGGTGGCGCAGGTCCTCGAGATCCTTCGAGAGGCAGAAGATCGCCATCACCTCCGAGGCGACGGTGATGTCGAAGCCGTCCTCGCGCGGAAATCCGTTGGCCACGCCACCGAGCGAGCTCACGATCGAGCGGAGCGCCCGGTCGTTCATGTCCATGCAGCGCCGCCAGGAGACGCGGCGCGGATCAATGCCGAGCTCGTTGCCCCAATAGATGTGGTTGTCGACCATCGCCGCGAGCAAATTGTTCGCACTGCCGATGGCGTGGAAATCTCCGGTGAAATGCAGGTTGATGTCCTCCATCGGCACCACCTGCGCGTAGCCGCCGCCGGCGGCGCCGCCTTTGACGCCGAAGCAAGGCCCGAGGCTCGGTTCCCTGAGACAGATCACCGCTTTCTTGCCGATGTGATTGAGCGCGTCCCCGAGCCCGACGGTGGTTGTGGTCTTGCCCTCTCCGGCCGGGGTCGGCGTGATGGCGGTGACCAGGATCAGCTTCCCGTTCGGCCGGTCCTCGAGGGTCCGGATGTAGTCGAGCGATACTTTCGCCTTGTGCGGGCCGTAATTCAGCAGGGCGTCTGCGGGAATACCCAGCTTCTCACGTCCGACGTCCGCAATCGGCCGCATGCGGGCGGCCTGGGCGATCTCGATGTCGGATTTGGGCTGCTTGTGCTGCTCGTTCATGGGCGTATCCCCTGTCTCCTCTGCTCAGCAAATAGGCGCGCGTGAACCCGTGCCGCGCAAGACGCGGCCCTCCGTCACGATCGCGCTCATGGGTATATCATGCAGCTGCGGATAGATCGTTTCCAGATGCGCGAGCTCGTATCCCACGCCGATGGCGAGGGGTTTGGCAGGCATGCTCGCCAAGGTCCGATCGTAATATCCGCCGCCATATCCCAGCCGATAGCCCATTTCGTCGAAGCCGACCAGCGGGACCAGGAGGGTGGTTGGAACGACCAGATCGCCTTCGGCCGGCATCGGGATGTCCCAGAATCCGTTCTCCATCCGTGTGCCGGGACGCCAGTCCCGAAACACCAAAGGCGCGCCTTTTTGCACGACGACCGGCATCGCCGCGCGCGCGCCCTGATCGAGAAGCGCGGCGATCAGTTTGCGCGCGTCGTATTCTCCCCGGATCGGCCAGTAGAATCCGATGACCATCTGCGGCGTTAAGAGTTTTTCGAGCGCGCCCGTGATCGCGGCATTGTGACGCGCGCGTGCCTCGCCCCGCAGCGCCATGCGCTCCGCGATCAGCCGCGCCCGCTGGGCCTTGCGCCAATTGCGAATCTCGGCCCAATTTTCCATTTATTTTCTGTGAAGTTCCGGTTCGCCGCACAAAGCACACGCATCGTGGCTCACTTTGGTAGATCTACCACGTTAGGGCCTGTTGCGAATGCATGACGCCTGTTGCTATAGGTGTGGCGCTCCGGGAAACGAGCCAATCACGAGGGATCGCCACGTCATGACCAAGCACGACACGGTGCTGCAGGTGGAAAACGAGGCGCGCAAAGTGCTCGGCGACCGCGCACAAGAATGGATGCGGAAGCCCAGCAAGTTGCTGGACGGCATGGCGCCCGCCGAGCTCGCGACCTCGAGGGAAGGCGCCCGAGTGGTTCTCGTCGAGCTCGATCGCGCGAAAACGCCGCTCCGCGCGACGGCCGGAAAGCGCCACCCCTAGAGAATCCTCGCCGCGACCGGCGCGTCCGGCGCTGATACCGGGCTCGAAACGACGGGCCGCTGAGCTCGCGCGATTAGGCTTTGATCGCGAGCTGCTCGGGGAAGTCGTAGAGCGGCGTCCCGCCTGAAGGCGTCACCACGAAGGCGGCGGAGACTTCGAAGCCCCAGCCTTCCTCCCAGATGCCGGGAATGCAGTGAAGCGTCATGTTGGGCCGGAGCTCGGTCCGGTCGCCGGGCCGCAAGCTCGCGGTGTGCTCGCCCCAATCCGGCGGATAGGCGAGGCCGAAGGAATAGCCGATGCGGCTCTCCTTGCGGATGCCGTGTTTGCTGGTCACCTGGCGCCAGGCCGCCTCGACGGCCTCCGTCGTGGCACCCGGTCTGGCGGCCGCGAGCGCGGCGTGCAGGCCGTCGATCACTACCGCTGCGGTGTCGATGAGCCGCTTCGGCGGCTGGCCCAAATGCACCGTGCGCGCCATCGGGCAGTGATAGCCGCGGCGCGAGCCCGCGAGCTCCAGGATGGTCGCCTCGCCTTCGCGGAACGGCTCGTCCGACCAGGTCAGGTGTGGCGTCGAGGTGCCGGCGCCGGTCGGCAGCAGCGGGCAGATCGCGGTGTAATCGCCGCCGAACTCCGGCGTGCCCTTGATCTGCGCCGCATAAATCTCGGCGACGACATCGCACTGCCGCCGTCCGGTCCGGATACCCTCGACGCCCGCGCGCATGGCGGCGGTAACCAGCACCGCGGCCTCGCGAATATAGGCGAGCTCGGCCTCGGATTTGACGATCCGCACCCAGTTGACGAGATGATCGCAGTCGGAGAAGCGCGCATCGGGCAGCGCTGCGCGGATTGCGTCGGCGCCGCGTCCGGAGAAGTAATAGGCGTCCATCTCGAGCCCGATCCGGTCGCGTTGCCAGCCGCGCTTGCGAACGTGGTCCGCGACGAAATTCATCGGGTGCTTCGTGCGGTTCTGCACGTAGTCGTCGGGATAGGGGAGGATGTGGTCGTCGGGTAGCGTGGTTGTGAGGCGCGCGGCCGCGCCATCCTGGCCCCGGCCGATCCAGGTCGGGTGCTCGTCGTCCGCGTGCAGGAGCACGCACTGCGGGACGTAGAACGACCAGCCTTTGAAGCCCGTGAGATAGTCCATGTTGGCGGGGTCGGCGCAGATCAACAGGTCCAGGCCTGCCTTGGCCATCGCAGCCTTCACCTGGGCGCGGCGAGCCGTGAATTCCGCGGCGTCGAAATAGCTCTGCTTCATCGGCGCTTTCCCTTGATGACTCATCCGGAGATCTCATGCTGGCCGAGCGCCACCGGCTGACCTGCGGCGATGCGCGCGAGCGGCTCGCGGCCGATATTGCGCCCACTGATGATCAAAGCGGTAGGACCGCCGGGCGCGATCTTCCCCGCGAGCAATGCCGCGGTGCTCACCGCGGCCGCACCTTCCGCGACCTGCCGCTCCTCCAGCAGGAGGTGGCGGATGCCGCGATAGATCTCGCTCTCGCTCACCAGCACGGTCTCGTCGAGCAGCTGGCGGCAGAGGTCGAAGGTCCAACGATTGGCGAGCCCGATGCCGCCGCCCAAGGAGTCCGCGAGGCTCGGCACTTCCTCGACAGAGACCGGCTGGCCTGCCGCGATGCTCTCGTGCATGGCGGCGCCGCGCTCCATCGAGATGCCGATCACGCGGATACGCGGCTTCAAGGTCTTGGCGATGAGCGCGATGCCGCCGGCAAGCCCGCCGCCCGAGAGCGGCACCAGGATCGCCTCGAGATCGGGCCGTTCCTCCAGCAGCTCGAGCCCGATCGTGCCTTGGCCCGCGATCACCTTGGGATCGTCGAAGGGCGAGACTTCGGTCATGCCTTCGTTCGAGAGCGCACGCGCAACCTCTTCCATCGCCTCGTCCTGCGAGCGGCCGACGCGGCGCACCGTCGCGCCGAGCGCCTCGATCGCTTTCGCCCGCTCCTCCGGGACGAGCACGGAGAGGCAGATCGTCGCGGGAATACCGAGCGCGCGCGCGACCCAGGCCACTGCACGGCCGTGATTGCCGGTCGAGGCGCAGACCACGCCGTGCCGTCGTTGCTCCCGCGAGAGCTTGAGCAGCGCGTTGGCGGCACCGCGGACCTTGAAGGCTCCGGTCGGCTGCAGCGTCTCCAGCTTCAGCAGCACCTCGGATCCCAGCCGCTCGGAGAGCGCCTCCGCGCGGTTGAGGGGCGTGCGCAGGGCCAAGCCCACAATAGTGCGGCGCGCTTCCAAAATGTCGGCGGCGGTGAGGTCCGAGCGCATAATTGCCGTGGATGATGACATGCGAGGGCGCGTGGGTCAGCAGAGAGCGCGCCCGCCGGGTCTGGCTCAATTCAGCGCCGCGGCTTAACGTGCGGGGCGACCGATACCCTAGCGCCGGTGTCCCGGACCAGAGCCAAACTGAAGAGCCCATGCCATGACCGATAGAGACCTGCGGCCCTCGCCGATCGCGGCGTCGGTGGATTTCGAGCGCGACGGCGTCCAGCACGGCCACTTGAAGCTGCCCTACAGCCGCGACGATTCGGCCTGGGGCGCCATCATGATGCCGATCGCGGTGGTGAAGCGCGGCAAGGGCCCCACCGTGTTGCTGACCGGCGCCAATCATGGCGACGAATTTGAGGGGCCGGTGGCCCTCTTCGATCTGGCGCGCAGCCTCGGTGCCGACGCGGTGAGCGGGCGCGTCATCATCCTGCCCGCGATGAACTATCCGGCGTTTCGGGCGGGCACCCGCACCTCGCCGATCGACAAGGGCAACCTTAACCGCCTGTTTCCCGGCCGCCCCGATGGGACGGTGACCCAGAAGATCGCGGATTACATCCAGCGCCATCTGCTGCCGCGCGCCGACTTCGTGGTCGACATCCACTCCGGCGGCCGGACGCTCGAATTCTTGCCCTTCGCGGCGGCGCATCGGCTGCCCGACCGCGCGCAAGAGGCGCGATGCGTCGGGGCTATGATGGCGTTCAATGCGCCGTTCTCGATGATGCTGCGCGAGCTCGACGCCGTCGGAACCTACGACACGGCCGCGGAGGAGATGGGCAAGATCTTTGTCACCACCGAGCTCGGTGGCGGCGGCACCGCGCGAGCCGAGACGATCGCGATTGCCAAGCGCGGCGCGCGGAATCTGCTGATTCACGCAGGCGTGCTGCGGGGAGCGCCCGAGCGCGCGCCGTCCACTTTTCTCGATATGCCCGATGGCGACTGCTATGTCGCATCGTTGAACAGCGGCCTCGTCGAGTTCGTCGTCGATCTCGGCAAGCCGGTCCGGCGAGGCGACATCGTCGCGCGCGTGCATGATGTCGAGCGCACTGGCGGAGCCGTGGCCGATTATCGCGTGGCGCGCGACGGCATACTTGCCGGTCGGCATTTCCCCGGTCTCGTCCAGACCGGGGATACCTTGGCCGTGATCGGCGTCCCCGCCGCGGCGCCCTAGCTGCGGCCCGACTCCCTCTCGACGGCGTCAGTCGCTCTCGAAGGGCTCCCGGGGGGCGGCCAGCAGCGCGGCCAGGGTGACTGCCCCAAGGAAGACCATCAACAGCGCGACCGGCACGTAGCTGTTCCCGAAAGAGGCCACGAGCGCCGTTGCGATGAACGGCAACGTTCCCGCGACCAGGGCCTGCACGATCTCGCGGGACCACGCGATGCCGCTGTAGCGAAGCCGCGTCGGGAAAAGCTGATGATAGAATTTCGGTTGCACCGCATAGACCGGGCGCTGTCCGAGGACGAGACCGATGGTCAAGGCGATGTAGACGATCGTCGCGTCGTGGGTCTCGAATGCCCAGAACATCGGGAACGGTACGATGAGCGCGCAGATCGCGCCGAACAGCATCACCGGGCGCCAGCCGATCTTGTCGGAAAGCCAGCCGAAGAACAGGCTCGACGCCGCGGCCACCGCTGCCGAGATCATGGTCGCATTCAGCGCCACCGACCGCGGCATCCCAAGGGTCGTCGTCAGATAGCTCAACGACCACACCTGATAGAGATAGCCGGCCGTGATCATGATCGTGGCGCCCATGCCGACCAGCAGCAGCCGCGGGTGCTCGGTGATGATTTCCGCGAACGGCGCCTTCGCGTGCGGGGCGATTTCCCGCTTCTGCTGCGTCTCCTTGAAGGCCGGGCTCTCGTCGACCCGAGAGCGCAGGTACTGACCGATGACCAGCCCGACCACCGCGAGCAGGAAGGGCACCCGCCAGCCCCAGGACATGAAGGCTTCGGGCGACGTGACCGATTGCACGATCAGGAACACCGCGGAGGAAATCAGGATCGCCAAGTCGGCCGTGATGGGCGGGAACGCGCCGATGAGCCCCCGCCGTCCGGGGGCGTACTCGGTCGCCATGGTCACGGCGCCGCTGTACTCGGCGCCCGTGCCGAGCCCCTGGAGAATGCGGCAGACGATCAAGAGCAGCGGCGCCCAGATCCCGATGGAGTCGTAGGTCGGAAGCACGCCGATCAACGTCGTCGAAATCCCCATCAGCCAAAGCGTGCCCACGAGAATGGGCTTGCGGCCGATGCGATCGCCGAGATGTGCAAGCACGAAGGCGCCGATCGGCCTGACGGCGAAGCCGATCGCGAAGGTCGAGTACGAGGCCAGAAGCCCGACCACGCCGCTTAGATTGGGGAAAAATACTTTGCCGAAGACGAGCGCCGCCGCGGTGCCGTAGATGAAGTAGTCGTACCATTCGAGCAGCGTGCCGGCTGTCGTTGCGCCGACGGCGCGCCACAAAGTCCCCGGCGGGCTCGCGGCGCGAATCTCGGATGTAGCGATCGACGTCATGGTGCTCCCCCCTGGCAGTGCCGCGCGGCGCACACACGCGCGAATCGCGACCTTGTTGGATTATTCTTCGTCCGCCGAAAATCCACTGAAGCTCATGGAGGTGTCAATTCAATGCAGGCGCCGACTGCATTAGATGACTTAATACTCCTCAGTATGTTTTCGAATGATCAGGCCGGCGGGACTCGCAGGAAATACTTATGGACCGCGCCCCGTGCACGCTATCGCGCCGCTACGATCCGTGGTGCCGCCGCCTTCGCGACGGCGATCTTCGGTTGGACCTTCTCGGCGAGAAGGATCATCGAGCGGCGGGCGAGCGCGGGATCGGCCCAATCCTTGCCGGCATAGAGCAAGGTGCCGAAATCCCCGACCTGCTCGCGAAACGCCAGCAAGTCGTCGGCCACCTTGTCCGGAGTGCCCCAGATGACGAGGTCATCGAGGACGCGGTCGACGTCGATGTCGCCGGTCGCGTTCGGATCGTCTTGGAAGAGATTGCCGCGACCGCTCTTGGCGAGCTTGGTCACGAGCTGCTTGTAGTAGAACCGATAGGGGCTCTGCGGTCCGAGCGCGTAGGCCTTTGCCTGCGCAAGGTCGTCGGCCACGAAGATGGACTTCGCGACGCGCCAGTTCGCGGGATCGGGACGCCGGCCGGCGCGGGCGCAGCCCTCGGCGTATCTCGGCCAATGAGTCGCGACCCATTTGGGCAGGAGAAAATTGGCCGAGATCGGATCCCAGCCGCGCGCGGCCGCTTCGGTCACGCCTTTGGAGTAGGGCGCGACCGCGGTCACGACGATCGGCGGATGCGGCCTCTGCAGCGGCTTCGCGATCAAGCCTTGACCGATGTCGGTCATCTTCGTGCGCGCCGTCGATACCGTCCAGTACTTGCCCTCGAGCGCATAGGGAGGCTTGCCCTCCCAGATCGCGAGTACGAAATTGATCGCCTCCAGAAACATCTCGTTGCGGTTGGCGTCGATATTTCCGAACGCTTCGGCGTCGGACAGCAGCCCGCCCGGACTGATGCCGAAATTCAATCGGCCATCGAGCATGTGATCGAGCATCGCGATCTGCGCCGCCACCGCTGCGGGATGGCTGTTGGGCAGATTGACCGTCCCGGTGCCGAGACGCATGCGTTTGATGTCGCCGGCTATCCACGAGAGAAAGCTGATGCAGGACGTGATGTTCTCCGCCTGGTCGGTGACGTGCTCGCCCGCATAGGCTTCGGCGAAGCCCAGCGTGTCGGCAAGCGCGAAGGCTTCCCTGTCTTCGCGCAACGACTGGCGCCAATCCTTGGCCAGCGGATGGATCGGCATGGTGAAGAAGCCGAGCTTCATCGGACTCACTCCCGCAGTTCTTCCGGCACGCAATAGGCCCCTTTGCTGAACACGAGCGGCGCGCCTTCACGGAAGCTGGCGCGTTCGACGCGGCCGATGAACACCAGATGGTCGCCGCCCTCGACGGCGCTCTCGGTGCGGCACTCGAACCACGCGAGACTGTCCTGCAGCACCGGGCAGCCGCCGAGCCCATCAGCGAAACTGACGCCCTCGAACTTATCGGGATGCGGCCGCGCGAAATGCGCCGACAGGCGGCGCTGGCCGGCCTCCAGAATGTTGACCACGAATCGGCCCGAAACGAGGAAGTTCCGGAACGACGCGGCCCGGCGCTGCAGGCTCCACAGCACCAGAGGCGGATCCAGCGACACCGATGAGAAGGAGTTGACTGTCAGCCCCTCGCGCTTCCCCTCGTGGTACGTGGTGACAATCGCCACCCCCGTGGCGAAGCAGCCGAGGGCACGACGAAGCTGCGCTGGATTGGGAACGCCATCCTGACACTCGATCACGCGGAGGTCCCATTCCGGTTCATTACGCATTGCGGCGGGACAGCTACAAGCTGCGGCCGAGGCGGACAAGCAATTAGACATACTGGAGCCGATTAGAGAAAATAATGGCCGCCCGTGCCGAAACCGGTTCCGCTCCGGTACCGAACGGATAAAACACTTCCGAAGCCCAGCCGTAGAGCGCCCGCCAAGCACGGGGTAAACAGGAGGAGATAGCGATGCCATTCTATAATTTGGCGGAGGTGGCCGAAGAGCTGGTCACGCCGCAGCATTCGACGGCCCTGGGGCGGCTCATCACGGGAACGCAGGTCGAGCTCGGTATCCTTCGCTTCAAGGCGAACGAGGGCGCCAAGATGCACGCGCATCCGCATGAGCAGGTCGTCTACGTGATCCGGGGCAAGATGCAGGTGACCACCGACGGGACGGTCAGAGTCCTCGGCCCGGGCGAGGCCGTGCTGTTTCCGCCCAACGCGCCGCATCAGACGACCATGCTCGAGGATACCGAGGTGGTCAGCGTCAAAGGCGTCGTCGATGGCGTCGGTCACAAGATCTAGCCGCGTAACTCACCGTTCCGAGCGATGCCCCTCGAGTTGATCACGTCGCGGATGCGCGTTCGTCGGCCGCGCGCGCGAAGAGGGGGCGGCCGCGGTGGTTGAGCAGGGAAACGGCATGCGCCTGGATGGAAAAGTCGCGATCATCACCGGAGGAGTGCAGGGTCTCGGCGGAGCCCACACCGAGGCCTTCGTTCGCTATGGCGCCAATGTCGTCGTGGCCGACGTTCGCGATGGCGAGGGCGCCGACTTCGCCGAGCGCATCAATGCGGAAGCGGGGGGCAAGCGAGTCCACTACGTTCACTTGGACGTGCGCCACGTCGCGCAGTGGGAGAGCGCGGTCGCCGCCGCCGAGGAGGAATTCGGCCGGCTGACCACGCTGGTGAACAACGCCGGCTTCCCTGGCCGGGCCGGCGTGGAGGAGACCACCGAGGACGGTTGGTCGCATACGATCGACGTGGATCTGAAGGGGACGTGGCTCGGCATGAAGGCATGCATTCCCGCCTTCCGCCGCGCCGGCGACGGAGCGGTGGTGAATACGTCGTCGTGCTATGCCGTCGTGTCGTCCGGCCGGGGCAGCACCGCGTACGGCAGCGCCAAGGCCGGCGTCCTGATGCTGAGCAAGGGAGCGGCCGTCGAGTACGCCAAGCAGAACATTCGCGTGAACTGCGTCATTCCTGGCGTGGTCGACACGCCGCGCAATCGCACGCTGCCGGCGGAATGGGCGGGCGACCTCTTGCGGCACACGCCGATGGGCCGCATGGCCCGGCCGGACGAGATCTCGGCAGCCGTCGTCTTCCTGGCCTCGGACGCCGCCTCGTTCGTTACCGGCACCTCGATCGTCGTCGATGGCGGCTTCACGGCCATCTAGCCCGTCTTATTCGTGACGCTTCGAGATTTTGAGCGACGGAGGTAGCAGCAAGCCGCGATTTATCGGATGATTCTGTTGCGATGCAGTTTCATGCGAGCGATC